>JAKPIF010000008.1 GCA_029549925.1 bacterium
ACCGCTGTATGACGGAACGGTGCTGCGCTTACATCACGGCTACCCAGTCCACACCGAGCCTAGCGATTTCGAGGCAATCGCCAAGAAGCTTGCGTTCTAGGCGTGTTTGATCCATTTCTCCAGCTAATGACCGCCTCGTAAAGAGGCGGTCATTAATTATGCTTACACTTTCCTATTGACAATTATTGTTCCCCTAGGGATAGTTTTTGGTCAATATGAAGTCGCTCTTAGTCGCTAATTTCGCTAAGCTGGTCGCCGATGTGAGCTGTTTGACGATTCTTGCTCGCGAGATCTCGTCTCGTTTCTGCTACTAGCTCAGCTGGCGCCTTCTCGACGTAGCCTTTATTGCTCAGGCGCTTCTCTAGCCCGTAGATTTCGTTCTTCAACTTCTCTAGCTTGGTCTGAAGTTCATCTTTATATTCGTTAATCTCTTCTTCGCTCGCTTCGAGCCAAGTTGTGCTATGTGCCAGGACTACTTTCAGCCCATGCGGCGTGGCGTCATGCTTAACCCCGCTCAGCTTCGCCAGCCGGGAGATTAATTCAGCATTTTCACTGCAAAGGTCGCTATTATCATAGACCAAGCGATATGGCCGCTTCGGTAGAGCCGCTAAAATATTGCGCAGCTCGTCCACTAGTTCGATTACGTGGTCAAAGTCAGCAGCCGCACGCTTACTATATTCGAGCGGTTTGGGCCACTCGGCTGAAATGAGCAGCCTCTCTTCGCCGCGCAGTGTCGTCCAGATCGTTTCAGTAACAAATGGGGCAAACGGGTGAGCAATGCGCAGGGCAATATTTAACACACGTCGCATGAAGGCGGGGTTATCCTGTGATTTACTAGCCTCAATATACCAGTCAGCCAGGTCGTCCCAGATTACGTGATACATCGTTTCCATCGCCTCGGCGAAGCGGTAGCTCGCGATGTGGCGATCAATTGCTTCGCGGGCACTATCTAGTCGACCGAGGATCCAGTGGTCAGCTATTGTTGTAGGTTTTGCAACGTCAACGTCATTATTAGCAACACCGGCTTCATCGGCACGGTTCTCGATATAACGAGCAATGTTCCAGAGTTTATTACAGAAGTTACGCCCTGCTATCACCGAGGCTTCACTAAAGGCTTGTGCCTGCCCCGCTGAACGGTTCATGACAATGCCGACACGCAAGGCGTCGCTACCATACTTGTCGATAATCTCCATTGGGTTTACGACGTTGCCCTTGCTCTTGCTCATCTTTTGCCCGTGGCCATCGAGAATGAGACCGTGCAAGAAGACGTTCTTAAACGGTACCTGGCCGGTAGCATATAGGCCGAGCATAATCATCCGGGCTACCCAAGCACGCAGAATGTCGACGCCCGTCTCCATGACGCTATTCGGATAGAAACGGCTCAAATCACCGTTCGATAGATAATCAGTAGTAATGTATGGCCACTGACCACTACTAAACCAGGTATCGAAAGTGTCTTCGTCGCGGCGATAGGTCTTGCCATCGACAGTTATAGTCTGCTCGTCAACGCGGGTATCAAAGATCCAGTCGCTTGGATCGTCGACGTTTTGAAAGGCCGGAATAGGAATTCCCCAGGGAATCTGCCGACTGATGTTCCAGTCGCGCATTTCGCCATAATAGCGAATCAATTCTTTGCCCTTGGCGGCCGGCGTAAAGCTAATCTTGCCGTCCATCACCGCCTGCTTAGCCTTCTCGGCGAGTGGCTTCACCTTAATAAACCATTGATCCATCAGCAATGGCTGAATTACCGTACCGCATTTATAGCAGTGCGGTACCTGGTGATGGTAATTCTCGACCTTCTCTATTAGCCCGAGCGCCTCAAGATCGGCGACGACCGTCTGTTGTGCCTCGTCAATCGTCATACCACGATACTTCTCTGGCGCCGCATCGGTAATCTTGCCATCCAAACCGATTACCTGAATCATCGGTAGATTATGTCGCAGGCCAGTTTCAAAGTCGTTCGGATCGTGAGCCGGCGTAATCTTAACCGCCCCCGTACCAAACTCCTGCTCGACCATTTCGTCGGCAATGATCGGAATTTCGCGTCCGACTAGCGGCAAAGTTAGCGTTTTGCCCACTAAGTGGGCATATTTTGAGTCATTTGGATTAACCGCCACGGCAGTATCACCGAGCAAGGTCTCCGGGCGCGTTGTCGCGATCTCAACTTCTCCGCTCCCGTCAGACAATGGGTAATTAACATACCAGAGGTGGCCTGGCTCGTCCTTATATTCGACTTCAATATCAGCAAATGAGGTCTGGTGCTTTGGACAGTAGTTGACAATCCGCTTACCGCGGTAAACTAAACCATCGTCCCAGAGCTTGTGAAAGGTAGCATAAACGGTATCTATCACCTTTTTATCTAGTGTAAAGACTGTTGAAGACCAGTCACAACTGGCGCCGAGAGCCCGAATTTGTAGCTCCATATTGCCTCGGTTCCTCTCGACGAAGTCCCAGGTCATCTGGTATAACTGCTCGCGCGAATAATCGAAGCGGGATTTACCCTGACTATTAAGATAGCGCTCAAATACGACCCAGGTTTCAAAGCCAGCGTGGTCCGCCCCTGGAATCCAAACAGTGTCCCTGCCCTTCATCCGATAATATCTAGTCAAAATGTCTTCAATCGGAATCATATAGGCGTGGCCAACATGTAAATTACCATTAGCGTTGGGCGGCGGCATTACAATCGAAAAAGGCTCACCCTTCCCTGATGGGGCGAAGGCACCACTACTCTCCCACAATGCATAAATCGCCGGTTCATGCTTCCCCGGCTCATAAGTTTTTCCTAGCTTCATATCTGGTAATACCTCTATTTTTTGAGCACTCTAAACAAGGGTTCATGTGAAAATGACCCACCAAAATACCTCTGAAATTGTGTAATTGATACTACTATCAATTAGTCACAAGTACATTATACCATGCTAGCGGTGGAGAAGCCAGAGAAATAGGCGATAAATGTTGTATTTTATATGGTTTAGGGGCAGTTCCCATGTGCCGATGCGATCAACTCTAGTGCCACCGTAGCTTTCTTTAAAATGAGTGAAGCCACGCCAAGACTGCCAGCGGGGGTTGCCGTCATCCTTCTTTGGCGCGACGCCGCACCAATCGAATACCTTACAGCCTTCGTCGTGGGCGAAATTTAGAGCATAGAGCCCAAGCCCCGTAGCGGGGGAGTACTTGCGATATTTAGTGCTGTTAGCGGCGTGGGTATACATCATGGTACTACCGCCAGCGTGAATGTCGGTATAGAAAATAATGGCAGCAATTACCTCACCATTCAGTTCGGCGAGCAGCAGACCAGCGGACTTTTGGGGGAACATAAAGCCGGCAATCTGTTGGAAGTAGAGGTCGTCCATCGGATGCATACCGGTGCGATCGGCTACCTCATGAATTAGGCGGATGAAGTAACGTATGTCGGTCGGTTCGTAGCTAACGCGGTAGGTAATGCCAGCCTTGTCGCATTTGCGGGCGTAGCGGCGCGCCGTCTGGGAGAGCTCGGCAGCAATTTTGTCCTTATTGGCGCTCACGTCATTAACAATCGAGTGTGGCGGCTGGACATCGCGGCGCGACTTTTTTAAGCCGAGCTTTGCCATATCGCCGGCAGAGAAGTTGGCGTTCGTCGGCTCGACACGAACAAAATCAAGCTTTTGCTTCTTGGCTTCCTTCTTCAAATCTTCGAGCGCCGCCTGGAAGCCGTCTAGATTCCCAGCAATTGGCCCAAGCGGGCAGTAGAGGCGCTTACTGAAAGCGCCCTTTTCAACAATAGCGACGTAAGAATACTTTTTGGTCTTTTTGGTGATTACTTTGCGGCCCAGCCGCCGCTGAAAATCCGCCCAAACCGGGCTCTGTAGTACGTTTGTCTCCTCCATAATGATTACATTATAGCGTATTTTACCTTCCCTCGTAGGGAAGGTGGCTACGGCGTTAGTAGTAGACGGATGAGTTTTAGCTCGAACTAGCCCGATGAGCCATAGCTCGTCTGCCATTCCTAAAGTGAGAGTTAGATTGTTAGCCCCACTTAGTCTCGCTCATACTAATCGAGGGGATAACTTCAACATGACGCGGGTCGGTCGGAGTAACTTTCTGCGCCTTGTAGTAGCCGAGCGCAGCCACCATGGCAGCATTATCGGTGCAGAACTTGGGAGCAGGGAAGTCGATCGGAATCGGCAAGCGCTCCTTTAGCTGACGTCGCAGCTCTTGGTTGGCTGCAACGCCACCGGCAATCACCACCGATTTAGGCTGAAACTCTTCAGTGGCGAGCACCAGCTTGTCCACTAGAGTCTCGCAGGCAACCTTTTGAAAGCAGGCGGCGAAATCATGTTGCTGTTTTGACGACAATTTTTCGGCAAGCTTAGTCGACGGGTAAGTGTGATCGACGTCCACTGCATCTTGTACGGCGCGAAGTACCGCCGTTTTGAGGCCAGAAAAGCTGAAATCATACTTGCCCTGCATGTGTGCCTTTGGTAATTTGAAACGATTTGGATCGCCCTCTAACGCCGCCGCGGCGATTGACGGACCACCCGGATAAGGCAAACCGATAATTTTTGCCACTTTATCAAAGGCCTCACCCACGGCATCGTCCATGGTCTGGCCGATTAGTTCATAGTTACCGTGATCACGAAAGAGCACAATTTGGCTATGCCCGCCGCTGATAATTAGCGCCAAAAACGGAAACTTTGGCGGATTATCACCGAGAAAATTGGCATAGACGTGTGCTTCGACGTGGTGAACGGGGAAGTAGGGCTTATCCTTAATAATTGCTAGTTCGCGCGCCGACAGGCTGCCCATCAGCAGCGAGCCAATTAGTCCCGGCATAGTGGTGTTGGCGATGGCGTCAATATTGTCCCAGCCACCGGCGCCTTCGACCGCTTCATTAATAACCGGAATTACCACTTCGAGATGCGAGCGTGCCGCCACCTC
Source organism: bacterium (assembly GCA_029549925.1). Classification (GTDB taxonomy): domain Bacteria; phylum Patescibacteriota; class Saccharimonadia; order Saccharimonadales; family Saccharimonadaceae; genus Nanoperiomorbus. Next base: position 4,918 of record JAKPIF010000008.1, read on the forward strand.
TGGCACTACGCCGCCATAGACCTTGTGAATGTCGATCTGGCTGTTGACGACATTAGATATCACTCGGCGCCCATCGGCCACTACAGCCGCCGCCGTCTCGTCACACGAACTCTCCACACCAAGGATATTCATTTTATCTAATTTCTATGATATCACATGAGTCTTGTCTTTCGGAAAAAGAAATACTAAGATTTAAGTATTAGGTCTTCCGTGAAGAGATCTAACGCACATTGAGAAGGTTTGCAGACTGTGTGCTAGGAGGTGAAGAGAATGATTATCCGGTGGGAGAACGACCCTGACGATCCGTATGATGACCCCGATTGGCTACAAGAGCAAGCAGAATTTGGCAAGTAGTTTAAAACTATAGCCCAATTTAGGGGTAGACTTTATGTCTACCCCGATTTTACTTTGTCTAATGGTTATAATAAGGAGTGAATATGCTTTTTGATGAAATGAAACTAAGCAATGGAACTGAGCTATATTTCCACTCTGTTGATTCGCCAGTGACTTATATTGATTTTATTTTTAGCATGAAAGGTAAAACGCTACCGCAGCGCATTGAGCAGACGGCACACCTTCTAGAACACGTTATGTCAAACCCCTACCATCCGCTCAAAGATAAGGGGCTAAACGTAAACGCTTCAACTAATCAGTCGTATATAGAATTTCATGCCGAGGCGCCGACAGCTTATACGCCAGATTTACTAAAAATCTATAGTGACAGTCTATTCAATCGTAGCTTGGTCACCGAAGATGTCATCAAAAAAGAAATTGGTGTTGTTCGCGCTGAAGACAAAATGCGCGAGTCAAGATCGACAATCAGACTATTTCATCTGGAAACATCAACTCTGCTTAGCTCGCCAATCAATTCAGCTAATGCTACTAGTTCACTATATAATATCACCGCGAATGATGTTCTAGAGTTATATGATGAGCTAATCAGACCGGAGAATTTAACCATTATTACATGCGGTAATATCGAATCATACTTGCCGGAGATAGAATGCACTGTCGGTGCTGCCCATACCGCCAAAGATGGTTTATCAAAAATACTCGAAAAATTAGCCAATGAAGATTTCAATAATGATGTAATAG
>JAKPIF010000007.1 GCA_029549925.1 bacterium
GTGCAGGCGCTGGAGCTAGTGGTGAGCTATTTATTACTCGGCGCGGTCTTGAAAAGAATCTGTATGATACGACGATTGTCTTAGCAGTAATATTCGTGGGTACGCTAATTGCTGGTTGCGTCGTCTAATAATCTATGGTTAAACAGTCGAACGGTAAGGTAAACAAGGGGGTACATTCTGATGTACCAAACGTAATTTCGGGTGTTCATCAGATATATGAACGCATTGATAAAGGTTTTAAACGCTGGTTGGTTTATTTCCGGCGAAGCTTTGTTATAAGGTTACCGCATATTCGCTCCGTTCGGCGTAACGTGATCGTCTGGTTAGTGATAATGTTATGCCTCATTGTTGGGGCAGCGGCGCAATTGTCGCTCTATTATGCTAGCGTCAGTGCAGTTAAAAACGTTGCTGGCGGCTCCTACACCGAAGGAACTTTAGACAAGCTAACCACGATTAATCCGCTAACTGTTTCGACTGACACTGAACGGGCAATGAGTCTATTAGTATACCCGTCGCTCCTTAGATATGACGAAACGGGACATCTAATGGGCTATTTAGCTGAGAGCTGGCGAGTCAGCGCCGACGCCAAAACGTGGACAATTAATCTAAAAGACTCACCTATCTGGTCGGATGGCAAGAAGATAACGGCTCGTGACGTTGTTTTTACGACTGAGTTAATGAGCCAGACTAGTGGGACGAATTCGCTCGCCGGCGTCAAGGTGACCAGCAAGGGCGACCAGACAGTCATTTTTGAGCTACCGACTGCGTCAGCATCCTTTGTCTCGGGGCTAACGTTTGGCGTGCTCCCTGAGCATATCTTTCGCGGTAAGAGTAGAGCTGATATTAGTAGCGCCATTAGTGGTGCTAGCAACTTAGTGAGTGGCGGGCCGTACAAGCTCGCGCAAACTAATAGTGCAAATAATTCGTGGCATTTAACACGAAATGATAATTATTGGGGCGGAGTGCCAAATCTTAATGAAATTACATTCAGAGAGTATGACAGCGCAGGTGACATGGCGTCAGCTCTTAAAAGTGGTGCCATAATGTCGGCAAGCGGTCTCACGATGAATCAAGTTGGTTCGATAAGGGATAATGGTGAGGTTATAGAAAGCCAAGCATCGGATGGCACCTATGCCATATTCAATACTGACAGTGAGGAATTTGCCGATGCGCGTGTGCGTCGGGCAGTGCGGCTGATGATAGATAGGAATAAGCTGCGCGATAAGCTCGCCAAGCGGAATAAAGTATCCAAAATAGCACCCCTCGAGACGCCGATTGGGAAAGGCATCTATAAGAATGTTGATGACATTAAACAACCGAATTTAAGTGTCGCAGAGGCGGCTAGACTTCTTGAGGCGGCAGGATACACAAAGACTGACGGGACGTGGCATAGTGGTAGTCAGGCTAATTTGTCTAGACCAATCAAAGTAGTAGCGGCAAGCGGTAGTGATAATGCTGATGTGGCAAAAATTATCGTGGATGATCTAAATGACGGTGGGTTCAAGGCAAAGCTCGAACTTGTTGATAGTGAAACTCTGCGTCAGAGCTATATACAGGCTCGCAACTACGATATCATTGTCTATAGCTATCATCTGGGCGCCGATCCTGATGTGTCGACTTACTGGTCGTCTAGCCAGGCCAAAACGGGGCTAAATCTCGCGAACTATACTAACCGTCGCGCGGACATTGCCTTGACGGCAGGACGAGTTAATACCGACGAAACGGTGCGCGCCGCTCGCTATGCCGCATTTGTTAACGACTGGATAAATGATTGTCCCGCTATAGCGCTATATCAAGGAAAGTCATATCGAGTGACGCATGACGGTGTTAAAACAGTGGGCAGTGACGACGTTATAGTGGACGCTAGTAGTAATATTGCTCGCATAATGGACTGGTCGGCTCGGCGGGGTGTCGTCATGCAAACGCCTTAGCCTATGATAAAATATGCTTATGGAAAATGATAATCCCCATATCCCGTCAGATGGTCCGCTAAATGCCGCCGAACAGGCTGATCATGCCCGTAGTGTCCACGATTATCCTAATATTGATTTCTCGCCAACTGAGTATGTGGTGATTGATGTTAAGCGATCGATTTGGGGCGTTGTGCGTATTTGGTTGTTCGCTCTAATTGTCTATGCTGTAGTAATCGCCATTGCTATTTTGGTCAATCAAACTTCGCCGATCGGACTGTCCGATAGCCAGCGGGTGGTAATGATTGGTCTGTCGGCAATTATCCCCGTGGTTGTTGGCTGCATTGGCACATATGATTTCAACCAATGCACCTTTGTTGTGACTAACGAGCGAGTAATCGCCCATATTCAAAATGGCCCCTTTTCTAGCCGAACTCAAAATACCGAGATTGAGCATATTCGCGATTGCAGCTATGACCAGAGCGGACTGATGGCGACAACGTTTAATTTCGGTAGTATTCGCTTGGCCACCATTGCTGAAGAACAAAATTACACCTTTACTTTTGTCGATAATCCGCGAGAGCAGTTTCGTGTTATCAATCGTGTGGTTCAGCGGGCTGATGAGGGGAAGCCGCCTCGCCCGCCACGTGAGCGAGAGACTGATGTATAGTTTGGGCAAGCTTTGGGCCGACTAGTGTGGCTATATCAGTTTCACTGGCTTCGCCAATCTTTTTGACTGAGCCGAAATGTCGAAGCAGCTTGCGTCGCGTCTTTGGTCCGACGCCAGGAATTTCGTCGAGCTGGCTGCTGATCTGGCGCTTTTGCTTAACGCTCTGATGATAGGCGATGGCGAAGCGGTGTGATTCGTCACGTAACCGTTCGAGTAGCTTTAGTAAGTCGGTATAAGGACTAACCACGGCTGAGCCAATAAAAGTAAAGCTATGCCCCGCACTATGCTGGGCGCCAACATGCAAGTTAATTTCGTAGTGGTCGGATTGGTCGTTGACGGTTACGCCGTCGATGGGTCTTATAATTAGACTCTTGATCTTAGCTGTATCGAGGTGGCTCTTGCTCTTGCAAACGACAACCAGATCATTGTCCTTGGCCATGCCGACAATGGGAATATCATCAGGTACGACGTCGTAGATGGCGTTAATCTGCGGTGCGCCACCGTCGACGACGATTAAATCTGGCTGCCCCCAGGATAAATGGCGGGGCGAAAAGCGCCGCCCCATCACCTCGCGCATGGCGGCAAAATCGTCGTTCTTATTTCGGCTAATCTTAAACTTGCGATATTCGCGCTTATCGGCAACGCCGTTAGTAAAGACTACCATGCTGCCGACAACGTCTTGGCCGCCTTGGTGCGAAATGTCATAGCCTTCGATGCGGCGGGGTGGCTTCTCAAGCTGAAATAGGTCCATGGCGCCATCAAGTCCCCGATCCTTGCTAATATCCATAAATTCGTCGCTTCCAAAAATAATCTTGTCACGCAGATGGTTAAGGCTATTAATTTGATTGCGCAAGGTTGCTGCCCGTTCAAAGTCGAGCCTATCGGATGCTTCATTCATCTCGATCGCGAGCTCCTTTTGGATGCTAACGCGTTCACCCTTAAGGTAACGGGCGAGCTGGCGCAGGCTTTTCTTGTATTCTTCGTTGGTGCCGTCGGGCGTTAAATGAAGCTGCTGCATTAACTTCGAATCACGCTCGCTGAGCTTCGTTAGATAGGGAAAGGTGTGGCGCAGATAGCGAAGCGCCCGCTTGACTGGGGCGCTACCGTAAAAGGGGCCAATATACTCGGCGCCGTCATCCATTGGCACGCGTGTCAAGGCAACGGTTGGCCACTCACTCTTAAAATCGATGCGGACATAGCTGTTGTTCTTATCGTCGCGTAGCAGAATATTATATTTCGGCTTGTAGCGCTTGATCATTTCGTTTTCGAGAAAAAGGGCGTCCATCTCGCTATCGGTCTCGATCCAGTCTGTCATGGCGATATTCTGGACAAGCTTCATTGTCTTAGCATCCTTAGGACTATTGTTGAAGTATTGGCGCACCCGATTCTTTAGCACCGCTGCCTTGCCGACGTAAATCACTTCGCCGTCAGCGGCCTTGTGGAAGTAAACTCCCGGTTTGGCCGGCAGGGTTTTGAGCTTATCTTCCAAGGCTTTATTCATCACATAATATTTTAGCATTATGGTAAAATATAGTTAATGTTCGCAGATACAGCAGAAGTATATATCCAGGCTGGCCGTGGCGGTGACGGTGCGGTCAGCTTTCGGCATGAGAAATACGTCGATAAAGGCGGTCCCGATGGTGGTGACGGCGGACGCGGCGGCGATGTAATTTTTGTGGCGGATAATAATATGAATACGCTGAGCGACTATCGCTTCAAGCCGCGCCTGATTGCTGGGAATGGCGAAGCGGGTGGCAAGCAAAAGAAGCATGGTGCCGACGGCGCAGACAAAATCGTTAAGGTGCCAGTGGGGACGGTTGTTTACAGCGATGGCGTCATAGTGGCTGATTTGGCGACGGTAGGACAACGTGAAGTGGTGGCTAAGGGCGGTGATGGCGGCTTTGGTAATTTTCATTTTAAATCTAGCGTGCGCCAGACACCGCAAGTAGCAGAAGTGGGCGAGAAGGGAGACGCCTTCACGGCTAAACTCGAAATGAAGATGGTGGCTGATGTCGGGCTGGTTGGTTATCCAAATGCAGGTAAATCGACCTTTCTGTCGGTAGTATCGAATGCTCGACCCGAGATTGCGAATTATGCCTTTACGACGCTGCAACCAAATCTTGGCGTAGCGGATATTGATGGCGATAGTCTCCTCATTGCGGATATTCCGGGCTTAATCGATGGTGCGTCGGCGGGCAAGGGTCTAGGCGACGAGTTCCTGCGGCACGTGGAGCGCACAGCGGTAATTCTTCATCTGATTGATGTGCAGAATGATGACGTAGCGAGCGATTATACGAAAATTCGCCACGAGCTCGCTGCCTATAGTTCCGATCTGGCGGCGAAGCCGGAAATTGTGGTGCTAACGAAAATCGATACGGTGGATAACGAGCTGGTCCAAATGCAAAAAGCGAGCCTAGCCGAAGTCTATAAAGGCAAAATCTATACAATTTCGTCTGTGGCACATGAGAATATCGTTGAGCTTTTGCGGGCGATCGATAAAATTGTGCAGGATGACAGGGCAAAGAAGGCGGACGAGCATACGAGTGAAGCGGATGATGATGATTTGCCGACTATCACCGTGAGCGATGCTGAGCAGGCTAAAGCGTGGTATGTGAGCAAGCAAAAGGATGGTAGCTACCTTGTAGCTGGCGAACGCATTGAACGTTTCGCTCGGCGGACGGACTTTGAAAATGAATTTGGTATTGATCGTTTGCGGGATATTATGAAAAAGTGGGGCATTACTACTGAGCTTGCTAAACAGGGGGCTACTGGCGAGAGCTTGATTGAGATCGCAGGTCGTAGGTTTACACTGTTAAGACAGTGGGGCGACTAGGCTAATAGTGCTCTTGGCTGGTGTATAATATTAGCAATGAGTGTAAGTATAGACGAAGTGCGCCACCTAGCTGAACTAAGCGCGATTAAGCTCACCGATGACGAGCTGAAGCCGCTAGCGCACGATATTGATAATATAGTTGATTACATTAATATGCTGGATGAGCTAGACACTGATGGTGTTGAGCCAACGTTCCAGCTAACGGGTCTACAGAATGTGTGGCGCGAAGATGAAGTCAAACAAAATTTAACGCGTGAGCAACTGCTCGCCTTAGCGCCCGAGAGCGAAGATAATCAGGTCAAGGTGCCAAAGGTTCTATAGGAGGTAATGATGCAGAGCAAGATTGAACAAATTACCGCCAATATCAAGGCTGGCAAAACGACAGCCCACGAGCAGGTCGAGCAGGCGTTAAAAATCGCCAAAGAGAAAGAGAGTTTACACGCTTTACTAGAAACGTTTGAGGACTACGCATTAAAGCGCGCGGATGAAATTGACGCCAAAGTTAAAAATGGCGAGAAGCTCGGACGCCTCGTCGGCGTGCCATACGTAGCGAAAGATAACTTCCTAACTAGCGTTGGCCACACTACGGCGGCGGCAAAAATCCTCGACAATTTTGAATCACCTATCGATGCGACGGCAATTCAGAAATTAAACGCTGAGGATGCGATTTTGATCGGCAAGGCTAATCTCGACGCTTTCGCTCACGGTGGTTCGACTGAGAACAGTGCCTACGGTCCGACGCATAACGCTGTCGATAATACCCGCGTGGCCGGCGGCAGTAGCGGTGGTTCGGCGGTCGCCGTTGCATCCGGTATCGTTCCGTTTGCACTCGGCTCAGACACAGGTGGATCGATTCGCCAGCCGGGTAGTTTTAACGGTGTGGTTGGCTACAAGCCAACCTATGGTATGATTAGCCGCTATGGAGTGGTGGCGATGGCGAGCTCGACTGATGTGGTTGGCCCGCTAACAACGACTGCCCAGGACGCTGTCATTGTCAGTGATATTCTGGCGGGGCAGGATGGCCATGATGGCACAGTGCACCCCGATTACTTCAAGCCCCAGACGACCACAGTAAAAAAGAAGTCGGTTATTGGCATTATTGATGATTTCGTTAGTGATGGCGTTGACGAGGATGTCAAGAAGAACACACTAGAACTAGCGGATAAACTAGGACAAGCCGGTTGCGAAATTAAGCATGTGAGCCTGCCAATGGCAAAGTATGCCTTGGCGATTTACTACATCGTTGTACCAGCTGAGCTATCTTCTAACTTGGCGCGGTTCGACGGTATTCGCTACGGCGTGCGGAATAAAGAGGCGGGTAACATTGATGATGTCTACGGTATGAGCCGCAATGACGGCTTTATGCCTGAAAATAAGCGCCGTATTATGATCGGTAGCTATGTCCTTAGCAGCGGCTTTTATGACGCGTATTATCTGAAAGCACAAAAGGCGCGTACGCTCCTCATTAATGAATTCAATAAACTGTTCGAGGATTGCGACTATCTATTATGCCCGACAGCGCCGACGCCGGCGTTCAAGCTGGGCGAGAATACTGACGATCCGCTCAAGATGTACCTCGCGGATGCGATGACTGTTCCGCCATCACTGGCGGGTCTGCCGGCCATTTCTGTGCCTAACGGAACAGACGAAAATGGCTTACCTATTGGCGCCCAGCTAATCGGCCAGATGAAGGATGATGCCGGGCTGCTAAACTTCGCTGAAAGCGTGGAGGACATTGTCAATGCTTAATGCCACCGGCATCGTGATAACGTTAGCCGCGGTTGTTGTTATCGGCGTAGTTCTGCTGGCTGTTATTGCTATCACTAGAGGGCACAGCGGCGGTCAGCTTGACAAAGAACAGTATCAACAGGATTGGCTCGCGATTGAGAATGGCATTAGCAAGGAAAACAACGCGAGCTATCAGTTCGCCATTTTGAGCGCTGACAAGCTACTGGATAAGGCTCTAAGAGAGAGTGGCGTCCCAGGCGAGACGATGGGCGAACGACTAAAGCATGCCAGAGGCAAGTTCCAAGATATTGATAAGGTCTGGACGGCGCACAAGCTGCGTAACCAGATTGCCCATGAAGTGCATGGCGACGTTAATCCCGCGGTGGCACGACGAATGCTAAGGATTTATAAGAATGCGCTCAAGGATATTGGCGCGATTTAGGACGGAGGAAATATGACGAGTATTGGAAATGCGGGTGAGCACGGGAGCGAGATTGACGGTGACGCCAAGAAGTATTTAATCGATGGTTATCTACCAACGATTGGCATTGAGTGCCATGTCCAGCTCAACACTGCGACAAAACTATTCAGCAGTGCCGACAACGATGCGCGCGATGCTGAGCCGAATAGCAAGGTAACTGAGATTGACTTCGCCCTACCTGGTATGCTGCCGGTGCTGAATCGTGAGGCAATTCGTAAGGCGGTGCGAGCGGGCAAGGCACTAAACAGCGAGATTGCTCATGTTAGCCGTTTTGATCGTAAACACTACTTTTACCCTGATTTGCCGAAGGGCTATCAGATTTCGCAGATGTATCAGCCGCTGATTATTGGTGGGCGGGTTGATTTGCCGTCGGGCGAGCATGTGCGCATTCACCACGCCCACGTCGAAGAGGATGCGGGTAAGCTAACGCACTATAGTGACCATACTCTAGTTGATCTCAATCGTGCGGGGACGCCGCTAATTGAAATCGTCTCCGAGCCAGATATCCACTCAGGCACGATGGCGCGGGCATACGCCGAAGAGCTGCATCTACTAATGATTTATGCGGGCGTAACTGAAGGCGATCTCTACAACGGCAATATGCGCTTTGACGTTAACGTGTCAGTGGCAAAGCCGGGCGAGCCGCTGGGAACACGTGCTGAGATGAAGAACCTCAATAGTTTTCGTGCGGTCGAAAAGGCAACAGATTACGAAATTCAGCGTCAGATTGAAGTGCTAAAGAGTGGCGGTGAGATTAAGCAGCAGACTCGGGGCTGGAATGAGGTTGAAGGCAAAACGGTTCTGCAGCGCACGAAAGAGAACGCCGAGGATTACCGCTATATGCCCGATGCGGATATTCCACCAGTAGTCTTGAGCAATGAGAAAATCGCTGAACTTCAGGCGGACTTCCCAATCATGCCTGCTGAATATCGTGAACGCTTCGCCAAAATCGGCGTTGATGATTCGGTGGTACGGGTGCTACTGAATAACCAAAAGCTCGCCGAGGCAGTGGCTGAAACGCAGGATATGGCAGGTGATAAAGCAGCTAAGCGCATCGCCAATCTCTTTAGTAGTTGTCTGCCGAGCGAAGATGACACCGATCAGGCGAAAAAGGCACTAAACTTGCCTTCAGTTGAGCACCTCGTCGAGCTGGCTAAAATGCTAGACGAAAAGAAGATTAGTAGCACCAATGGCAAGGACGTCTTTGCTGAAATGTTAAAGGGCGACGATTTGCCAATAGTAATTGCCAAGAAAAAGAAACTTTTGCAGGTGAGCGATAGCAGCGCTATCGAAAAGATGGTCGACGAAGTTATTGCCGCGCCTGAGAGTGCCAAGGCGGTAGCCGACTTTAAGGCAGGCCAAGAAAAGGTCTTGGGCTGGCTGGTTGGCCAAGTCATGAAACGCTCGCACGGTCAGGCCAATCCGGGAATGGCGGGTGAAATGCTACGGCAAAAACTGAGCACTAAATAATCCTGCTTGTGCTAAAATAGTAGCATGCAAGACGAGGCGGAGCGACAGGCGCGCTTTCGTGATGGCGACGAGGCCAACACTGAGCGCCGGGCATCAATTCTAGGTGTACCCTATATTGATATGCGGGGAATTGATGAAACTATTCCCCTGATTAAGGACATGATGCCACTGGCAGACATGTATAAATATCGCATGATTCCGCTTCAGCGCGGTGACTACACGCATGCTAACGTCTACGCCATTACTCTGTCGACGCCTGAGTCTCATCTAAAAAAGCTTAACCAGCAGTATTCTGACAAGTCGGAGAGTGTTACCTATCGCATGATATCCGATTCGGCATACCGGACTATTATGCGGCGCTTTGACCCGCCGAAGAACATGGTCTACCATAATGTCGCCATCGTAAACGAAGGTGGTAGCGCCACCTTTAACAAAGTATCGAGTGATCTCGACAAGGTGCGAGCGGACGATATCCTAAACTATCTAATCTTACAGGCGGACAGGCTGGGTGCGTCTGATATTCACCTCGAACACATTGGCGAGCGAGTGCGAGTTCGTTTTCGTGTCGATGGCACGCTGCACCCAATTGCCATGCTGAGCGCGGATAAATATCGTATTCTACTTAGCAGCATTGCTAGTGCGGCTAATCTATCGGTGGCAGCTAACGAAGCGCAGTCTGGCCATATCGTGCGACGCATGGGTGATTTATATAAATCATTCCAGCTAGTCGAAGATGACGCTAGTGAGGAATTCAAGAAGAAGGCGCAGGACGCTGAATATAAAAATCGCCAGCTCAACATGCGCATTGAGACCGTGCCGACGATGCACGGCCAGGACGCAGTTATCCGTCTATTTAACTTTGAGCAGGATATGCTGAGTCTCGACGTGCTCGGGCTGGACGATGCTGAAATGGCGCAGTTCAAAGAGATTATTAGTCACCCACACGGCATGGTGATGGTGGTTGGCCCGACTGGATCTGGTAAATCAACGACGCTATTTAGCATTATGAATGCGCTAAATGATACAACGCGCAAGTTAATTTCACTCGAGGACCCAGTCGAATTTGATATCCCAGGCGTCACGCAGATCCCCGTCGATACGACGCACGGCCAGAGCTTCGCTGACAATGTCCGCACGATTTTGCGTCTCGATCCCGACGTGGTGATGGTGGGTGAAATTCGTGACGTTGATACCGCCAAAACCGCCATTCAGGCGGCAATTACTGGTCACCTACTGCTGGCGACCTTCCACGCACAGGACGCAGCCGCGGCCTTTTCGCGTTTAATCGATATGATTGGTATTAATCCAGTGTTTACGTCGGCAATCCGTCTCGTCATTGGTCAGCGCCTTGTGCGCAAGCTCGATCCTAATGCTAGCGAAGAATACGAACCTGATGAAGAAACCAAGAACTGGATTCGTTCGGTAGTGGGTGGCTTGCCTGAGAGTGCTGGCGTACCGGACCTAAACCATATACGATTACGTCGTCCCGCGCCGACGAAAGATAATCCGTTTGGCTATAAGGGGCGAACTGTTATCATGGAGCAGCTCATCGTTGATAATGATATTGCTAAATTCATTAGTGGTGACATTAAGGACATTAGTGCTCCCGCTATTAACAAGATTGCGGCGGATAAGGGCATGGTTTCGATGCTGCAGAAAGGCGTTATCAAAGCGCTTCGTGGCGAAACGACCCTTGAAGAGATTAACAGAGTATTGTAATATAGTAGCAAGCTAAATTATATTAGGAGAAATATGAGCGAGATTATAAAGGAGATTTCTGACGCGCAAAAGAAGCCGGCGGTTGTAGATGTTCGTAGCGGTGATACCGTGCGTGTCTATCAGAAGATTCAAGAAGGTGGCAAGAGCCGTATTCAGATGTTCGAGGGCGTAGTTATTCGAACTGACAATAAGAACAGCGCCACGAGTCGCATTACTGTGCGCCGTATTGCTAGTGGCGTAGGTGTAGAGAAGTCATACCTACTAAACTCACCATTAGTTGAAAAGGTTGAAGTAGTTAAGCGCGGCAAGGTTCGTCGCAACTATCTATCGTATCTACGAAATCGCTTTGGCAAGTCGGCTCGCCTGACCAACAAGGCTTTTGATAAGAGTATCAATGATATTCATGATGAAGCAGCCGAGCAGGCTGAAGCAGAAGCTAAGGAAGCCGCCAAGGAGGCAGCCGAAGCTAAAGCGGCGGAAAAAGCCGCTAAGGAAGCCGAACTAGACGCTAAGGCGGCAGCTGCCGTGGCGCGTGGATAATCCATAGTGACAATTACAATTGGCATTGACGAAGTAGGGCGCGGCTCGATAGCTGGCCCTCTTTTAGTTGGTGCAGTGGCGCTTGACGCTGACATCAAATGTCCCGCTGATATTAGAGACAGCAAGAAGCTTAGTAAGAAAAAGCGTCAGCTCATGGCGGCGTGGGTGAAAGAAAACGCTTTATCCTATGGTCTGGGCTGGGTGACGGCACCGGAAATTGATAGCCTCGGTATGACCAAATCGCTCAAACTTGCCGCACGTCGTGCCTATAATCAATTGTCCGATGAGGCTAAGACCAAAGCGACGCAAATTGCCATCGACGGCAATATTATGATGCTGGATGATTCGCGGGCTTTCAGTCTAATAAAGGGTGATGACAAGGTTAGGGCAATTTCGGCGGCATCAATCATTGCTAAGGTGACGCGTGACTATTATATGACCGAGAAGATAGCGCTAGAATATCCAAAATACGGTTTTGAAAATCATGTTGGTTATGGCACTAAAACGCATATTGAGGCTATCGAAAAATATGGCCCGGTCGCTGGTCTGCACCGCTTTACTTTTCAGCCTGTAAAACGCATGGTTAGCGGAAGCTCGCCAAAAATTGATAAAGTATCGGGCACGGCGGGACGTCGCGCCGAGACGGTTGCTGCTGAATATCTAGAGGATAGAGGCTACCATATAATCGTTCGCAATTGGAAGACGCGCGAGTGTGAGATTGACATTGTAGCTAGCAAGGGCGAGGCACTCTACTTTGTCGAGGTTAAGTATCGCGAAGATAATAAACATGGCGACGGCGTCGCGGCAATTACGTCAAAGAAGTTAGCGCAAATGAAATTTAGCGCTAGAGTTTATTTACATCACTACGGCTTGGACAAAACGGGTAAGACGCCCGATATTAAGCTACTGGCAATGTCGCTTCACGGCGATACGCCAGTAGTGGATGCTGTAATCGATATTGCCGACTAGCGTTTATCTTTGAACCAGCTCATATCAATATCGTCGCTAAATTCACTAATAAACGGTCCTATTCCATCCGACCAGATAGAGCGGTTATAGAGAATCATATCAGTGAAGTCGTCCACTATAGAGCGACAGCTGCGAATCAGCTCGATGCGGCGGGTAATTTGCTCGCGGGCAATATTAACTGTGCGCTCGGTGGCAGGAATGCGTTTTGCTAGTTCGCCAAATAGCTTGTCAAATTCCTTTAACTCCTTAGGCGTGCTAAGTGTTGCGCCGGCAATACGGATAAAATCGTCGAATGACATGTCGCCATAGTATGTCTGTTCGATCCAGTTCCAGTTATCTTGTAGCCACTGCCAAGCCTTTGGGCGTGCCACTGTATTGGACATCAGATAATAGATAAATGACCACTTATCCTGCGTTCGAACCGCGCCACTCCTAATCTGAGTTAGATTATATTCGATTTCGTCGGCTTTTCGCGACCGCGAAAGAGCGGCGGCAATATCCTCACGCAAATCGGCGTCATTCGTGATGAGGTAGATATCCCATAGGCGCTTAAACGGTGAGCCGTCACCATATTGGACGGCGGCTGACATGGCGAGCGGGCGGAGGTCGGCGTTGAGCTTAACCACGTCATCAGAGATACCCATGGACGTCATACTTTTGACAACAGCTTCGTTGCCTGCGTAGAGTTCGCGGCTAATAACTGTAGGTACAATTTGGCGATCGGCGACGGTTAAATCTTGATGGTGATCGGCGATGAAATAATCATAATAGAGCGGGTAATGCACGATGCCGATGAGTCGCCGATAGTTTGGGTCCATGTCGTCGGCTAGCATTGAGCGCGCAAAGCTTGCAACCCGCTCCGCCGCAATAAGTACGGCTGGATTTTTTATAAACATAATATACTGAACGTAGTTAATAGCGTCATTAAAGTAGACTCCGCCATAAGTCTCGCTCAGTAGTAGGCTGTCATTGATTAATTTAATTTGGTCGAGCGGCTTTTGCTCAGAGATGTCGGGTGTGGTCATCTGTTCGGCGGGACCATAATCGGCGATAAAGTAGCTATCGCCACCCATATTGAGCTGCAAATTGCCGGCCGACTTAATTTCTATCGTGCGCTCAGTCATGAGGCGCGGCGTCTTGCTACCGCTCAAAAAGAGCGGAATTGGCCAGGTGGTATTATCATTTTTGCTGTCCGAACGGACTCGGCGCTGGGTTAGGCTAATTTTGCCGAGCTCTCGCTTAATGGTGACTACGGGATAGCCAGGCTGAGTGAGCCACGGTGTCATGAGAGCCTTGATATCTTCGCCACTAGCGTCGGATAGTGCTTGCCAGAGGTCGTCGGCGGTAGTGTTGCCATATTTGTGAGACTCGAGATACTGCTTGATTCCATTACGGAAGACATTTTTGCCGACATAACGCATTAGCATTTTGAGAAGGCGCTTGCCTTTAGCATAAACGATGGCACTGTCAAAGAGTAGAGGAATTTCACGCGGATCGTCAACTTCTTGCTGAACAGCCTGAACGTCGCTGGCGCTGTCGCGGTACATAGCGCTAAAAGCGTCGGTGGCGGCAAAGCTTTCCCATACGTGATATTCTGGGTGTAAACTGTCACCTGCTAGGTCTTCCATGAGGCTAGCAAAGCTTTCATTGAGCCAGAGATCGTTCCACCACTGCATAGTGACGTGGTCGCCGAACCACTGGTGGGCAATTTCGTGAGCTACGGTGCTAACCGAGGTCTGCCTGGTGTCGATTGAGCTGGTTTCATCGGCGAGAAACATGCTCTCGCGATAGGTGATGAGGCCCCAATTTTCCATAGCGCCGGCGCTAAAATCGGGGATGGCGACATTGTCGAGCTTTGGTAGCGGGTATGGGATGCCAAAATAATCCTCATAAAATTCAATAGCATGGACGGCGGTTTCGAGTGGAAACGCTAGCTCGTCCGAGTCTTGCGCCGGTGTGGCATAGGCGCTAACTTTGACACCTGATTCGGTCTTGGCGCTACGGCTAATTAGTTCACCTGCCACGATGGCCACGAGATAGGTTGACATCTTGGGTGTAGTCTCAAAATAGCGGCGGCTACCTATGTGCTTCTTTTCGGGCATATTGCTGATGACGGTCCAGTTGTCGTATTCGGGCGTCAATGCGACGTCTATATCAAAAGTTGCCTTGGCAGCGGGCTCATCAATGCAGGGGAAGCAGTCGGCGGCATAGTTAGGCTCGAACTGAGTTGAAAACATATGGTGCGTTTCGTCATCCACCTTGTAAACCGGTGCATACAACCCCGACATTGAGCTTGTCTCAATCTTTGGATGCTTAAATTTAATTGATATCCATTTAGCCTGAGTATACACAATTATTTCTCGTCTGCGGCTCAGCGACTTTTCTTCGTCTACTATTTCCCACTTTGGGCTGTCGTCCGTGTCGCTCGCTACTTCGACTATTTCTAGCTCCTTGCCAATATGAAAGTGTGCCACGTCCCCTAGTGGTTTACCGATAATGATGACGGTACCTTCAAAGTTGAGCCTATCGGGATTTAAGTTTAGGCTTAATTTGTAATTCTTTGGGTTGAAATATTTCGTAAGCGATTTCATAAATCAATTGTATCAGCCATGTTGGAAATTGGCGTCCTTGCTTGCGCGGCGCGTTCGTGCTAGCATATTGACATAGTCCGGCCGCTAGGTCGGAGATTTTAGTAAAGAAAGGATTTGATGGAAGGATTAGACATTAAGCAGATGACGACGGCAATTCATGCCATTGCCGAAGAGAAAAATCTGCCAGAAGAGACCGTGCTCGAGGCGGTCGAGGCTGCCATCGCGGCGGCGTGGCGTCGTGACAACGGTAACCGTGATATGAATGTGACATCAGTGCTGAACGAAGATGACGGCACAGCAAAAATCATTGTCCATTATGACGTAGTCGAACAGCCTGAGGACGGTAGTCAGATTTCACTCGATGATGCCAAGAAGATTGATAAGGACGCTCTCCTGAACGGTACGGTCGAGCAGGTCTACGAGGCGAAGAGCTTCGGCCGCGTAGCGGCACAGACAGCCAAGCAGGTGCTAATGCAGAAACTACGCGATTACGAGCGCGAGTCGGTGGCGCGTGAATACGAGGACAAGGTTGGAAAACTAATCACGGGTACTGTTACCAGGGTTGAGCCACGTGTCACACATATTGAACTTGGCGGCGGCGAAGGCATCATGCCGGTGAGCGAGCAAATTCCGGGCGAACGCCTAATGGTTGGCAGTCGCGTGCGTGTCCTATTAAAGAAGATCGATCGGGATAACAATCGCGGCCCAACAATTATCTTGTCGCGAGCGGACGCTAACTTTGTGCGGCTATTATTTGCACAGGAGGTACCAGAAATCGAGACGGGCGCTGTCGAAATTAAGGCGGTAGCGCGCGAGGCTGGTCGTCGCACCAAGATCGCTGTTAGCGGCGGCAATCCAGAGATTGACGCTGTCGGCACATTCGTTGGCAGCAAAGGCGTCCGTGTTCAGGCGGTCATGAATGAAATCGGCGATACCGAGAAGATTGATATCGTCACTTATGACGTCGATATTCGTAATTACATTGCGAACGCCCTTAGCCCAGCAGAGGTTAACCGCATTGACATCGACGAAAAGGTAAAGAAGGCGATTGTTTATGTGCCGGCCAATCAGCAGTCAGTTGCCATTGGCAAGCAGGGCCAGAATGTCCGCTTAGCGTCTCAGCTAACGGGTTATAGCCTTGACATCGCCACGGACTAGGGGCTTGCAATCGCCTCTATTTATCTCCAGCGTGTGGTAGGAAATACGCGTAAAAGCGGTAAAAGAGAATAGTTAGCACTCTTGCATGTCGAGTGCTAACTTGCTATACTAATATTATGAATTTTGGAATCAGCTGGACCGATAACGCTCAGAGGGTATTAAAGGAAGCCGAGACACTCGCTCTTATCGGGCACTCCGATACGGTTGAGACGGGGCATTTACTGCTCGCTATGGCGGGTCAGGATGCGTCGCGAGGCGGACAGCTCTTACAGGACGCCGGCATTGATATGGCAGATCTATGCGAACGGTTGCATATCCATCCGGGCTCGATAGCAGTTACGAGTATAGCGACGCACCCGACTATGAGCGAGTCGATGCGTCTCGTGGTGCGCATCGCCCAGGAAACGGCACGCGAAACGGGCGCAGACGAGTGTGGCACAGAGCACCTACTCTTTGGCATAGTGTCGCAGGACGATTCAGCGGCAGTACAAATTTTGACAGAGCAGGGTATTGACACGGGTGGTCTAAGGAATGATCTCGGCGAAATCATGTCAGGGCGTATGGCGCGTGCTGAAGGATCATCAAGCGACTACACTTCTTCAAATAGCGATACGGATACGACGACGAAGGGCGGCGAAAAGCTTCGTTCGCGCCACGCTAACGGTAAGGCTTTTCTAAAACGTTTTACGACTAACCTAACCGACGAAGCCAAGGTGGGCAAGTTAGACCCCGTCATTGGAAGAAATCGCGAAATCGACCGTTTAATTACAGTTATTAGCCGACGGACAAAGAACAACCCAATGCTAATTGGCGAAGCTGGCGTGGGCAAAACGGCCGTGGTTGAAGGCCTGGCACAACGAATTGCTGACGGCAACGTGCCGGCGTTTCTACAAAATAAGCAGATTTTACAGCTAGATCTAACATCGCTCGTGGCGGGTACGCGCTATCGGGGCGACTTCGAAGAGCGCATTAAGCGGATAATCGACGAGGTTGAACAAAATGATAATCTAATTATCTTTATCGACGAATTGCACCAGTTAACCGATGCCGGTTCGGCATCGAGCGGCATGAATGCGGCTAACATCTTAAAGCCAGCCTTGGCTCGGGGCAAATTCCGCTTAATTGGGGCGACGACGGCCAAGGAATATCGTAAATACATTGCGACCGACACAGCCTTAGCGCGGCGTCTGCAGACTATCATGGTTGAGCAGCCAAGCCTCGGTGATACGGAGAAGATTATCGGCGGTCTAGCACCTAAATATGAGGATTACCACCATGTTAAAATGAGCCAGTCTGTTGTGAAGGAAATCGTCCATCTCAGCGAACGCTATTTAACGGGGCGGCAGCAGCCGGATAAATCTATCGACGTCATGGATGAAACGGCGGCGCGGGTGCGTATCGCAGCGGATACTGGCAAAGAGGCGCGCGAGCTGCGCCAGCTAAAACAGCAGTCGGACAAGTTGAAGAAGGAAATGGCGGACGTCGCCACCCAGCAGGATTACGAGCGGGCAGCACTTCTTAAAATGCGAGTGAGCCAGCTAGACGAACGCATCGGGGTGCTAGAGAAAAAGACTGACGACAAGGACAAAGTAAATGTCACGCTAAATGACGTTGCTAAGACGGTGAGTCAAATGACAGGCGTGCCAATTGAACAGCTCAAGCGTAGTGAAGCGAATAAGCTTACCGGCCTCGAAAAGCAGCTTAGTAAGAGCGTGGTTGGCCAGGATGAGGCCATTAAATCCGTAGCGGCGGCTATTCGTCGGTCGCGGGCAGGCGTCGGCGATCCAAATCGACCGATTGGTAGCTTCATCTTTCTTGGCCCGACGGGTGTCGGCAAGACGGAGCTAGCGAAAGTGCTAGCACGCGAGGTCTTTGGCAGTGAGGATGCCTTGATTAAATTCGACATGAGTGAATTTGGCGAGAAGCATACGGCGTCGCGCCTCGTGGGTGCGCCAGCGGGCTATGTCGGTTACGATGACGGCGGTGAGCTAACGGATCGCATTCGAGAGCGCCCATATTCGGTGGTGCTGTTCGACGAAATTGAAAAGGCGCATCCTGATGTATTTAATATGCTACTCCAGATTATGGAGGACGGCGTGCTGACTGATGGCCACGGTGAAAAGGCGGATTTTCGTAACGCCATGATAATCCTGACTAGTAATATCGGGGCGGAAGCCTTGGCGGGCGAACAGCTCGGCTTTAACGTTGGCGAAGCAGAGAGCGACGATGCGAAAGAGAATAATCGCCGCGAAGCAGTGATGAAGTCGCTCCGCCAGACGATGCGACCAGAACTGATCAACCGTTTTGACAAAATTATCGTGTTCAATAGTCTGGGCGAAAAGCAAGTTGGACAAATCCTTGGCATTATGACGGACGAGCTAAACGACCGGCTGGCGGAAAAGGGCATCGGCGTCACGCTGACGAAGAAGCTAAAACAGCACTTTGTCCAAAAGGGTTATAACGAGAAGTATGGTGCACGGCCGCTACGGCGGATCTTGCAGGACGAGCTAGAAGATACTATTGCCGATGATATCATCGCCGGCAAGATCAAGCGTGGCAATGTGGTCAAGGCAGACTATGCGGACGGGCGCGTGACTTTGACCGTTCAACCGGAAAAGAAGACTATCACCCTCCCTTTAGGGAGGACAGATGAGCGCATCTCATCGGGTGAGCTCTCCGCCAAGTAGCCTCCTATGACTACACGCTTGGCGTGACGCTAACGGCGATGGCTGGCAGAGTGAAAAGGACATGCCGATCATGCTGATAGTTACCACTATCGGCAGAAACATATTCCCGATATGCTAGAATGGACGTATGCCAAAAGCGAAATCAAAATTCGTTTGTCAAAATTGTGGGGCGAGCTATCCCAAATGGGCGGGGCGCTGTGAGAACTGTGACGCCTGGAACACCCTGCTAGAGGTGGCGCCGACCGAAGTGGGCGGTAAATCAGCCGTGGCGCGCAGTAGCGGTCAGCCGATTAGGGCTGAACGCATCGCCGATGTTAAAATCGACACCGTCAGCCGACGGATCGATACGGGCATTCCCGATCTAAATAACGTTCTCGGCGGTGGTCTAATGACGGGCGGTGTGACGCTAATTGCGGGGCAGCCTGGTATAGGCAAATCGACTATCCTAATGCAGATAGCATCGTTCATCGCCAAAGGTAAAAAGGTGCTCTATGCCAGCGGAGAAGAGTCGGCGTCACAGGTAAAGCTAAGGGCGGAGCGCCTCGGCGCTAGCGCGTCGGATAATTTATATCTGACGTCGACCACCTCGGCGGACGATGTGGCGGCGACGATTGGCACAGGCGAATATGATGTGGCGATCGTTGACTCAATGCAAACTATGTCGATGGCGGAAATTAGTAGTGCCCCGGGTACAGTCAGCCAGATTACCAACTGTGCCAATATCCTAATTCGAGCGGCTAAGTCGACGGATACATCTGTTATTTTAGTGGGACATATCACGAAGAACGGCGCCATTGCGGGGCCAAAGGTACTAGAGCACCTAGTCGACGTGGTGCTGAGTTTTGAAGGCGATCGATATGGCGGATTTAAGATGCTGCGTGCAGTTAAGAACCGCTATGGTAGTACCTCGGAAGTGGCGATTTTTGACATGACCGATCACGGACTGGAAGTAGTACAGAATCCTAGTGCGGCTTTGCTAGCAGAGCGGTCGGATACGGACGGCTCAATTGTGCTAGCGACGCTCGAGGGCAATCGCCCCCTGCTAGTGGAAGTACAGGCGCTGGTTAATAAGACGCAGTTTGGCTACCCAAAGCGGGCGGCGAGTGGCTTTAGTCTGGAACGCTTAACGCTACTCATTGCTGTTTTAGAGCGGCGAACGAAGTTAAACTTATCCGATAAAGATATCTTTATCAACGTGGTAGGCGGCTTAAAATTGAACGATCGCGCATCCGATTTAGCGATTTGCATGGCCATTGCTTCAGCGGCGGCGGAACGCAAATTAAGGGAAGGCGGTGTCGTCTTTGGCGAAGTTGGTCTCGGTGGGGAAATCCGCTCGGCGTCTCTACCTGATCGGCGAGTGAACGAGGCCAAGAAGCTGGGCTTTACCTATGCCGTTGCTCCGCGTAGCGCTGCGCGAAATAACAAAGGCTTTGTCATCCCGGCGACTGACCTGCGCGACGCCCTGAACCAACATTTGACAAAATAGCAGCAGCGTCCACAATGTCGTGATATAATACGCTTATGGAGAAATACGAAGTAGTGGGCGACAAGAAGAAACATCTTGATATAGCCAAGGTTGTAGCAGTAATCGAAGCGGCTATAATAGTGGCTCTAATTGTTGCACTAGTTGCCTGCGGCAAAAATAAATCTTCTAACGGCAGCCAATCAGCTAGTAAATCGACAGATAAGATGCCAAAGTCCACTTCCTCGGCACAAGTATATGGTGTTTGCGCTGAGGATATCTCTAAATTTAATAGCATCTATACCAATGGCGTGATTGGAACGGGCGACTTTAAGAATCGAATGAAGAATGTTGCATCGGACGCAATGGGGCGAGATGGCGCATCCGATGACCCGACGTGTTTATTTATTGATTTTAAGTACCAGATAACGGCGTTTAATGTCGACGGGGCGCAAAAGGATTATGATAAATTAAAGTCGCTAGCCACTAGGGGGCAGTATCCTAGCAACGATCTAATTACGATTAGCTCAATGAAAAATATGCAAACGGATATTGATTCGATTAACCGAAGTCTAAAAACAGACGATGATGCCTCACAGCAGGGTATCGGCTAGAGCTAAGGGAACGTAATGCATGTTATGGCGGTCTAAGTCCAAAATAGTTGGTGGCATAATATTAGTGCTACTATTTGGGATCATGCTGGGCAATGATTGCTTAGCGGCTCACAGTACACCTCAGAACGCTTTTGAGCAGTATGTAGCGAGTGGTGATCCAAATGCTGGGGGCGATCTGAGCGATTATGGCAGTGACTGGAGTGATCAAGGTAACACTTGTAATCGTTGGGATAATGTCTCCGCTAACCGTGGCAAGCTGTGGATTACCGGTGACGCCAACAATGTTTATGGTGAGTGGTGGGGTGATTCTAATAAGATTGACGTCAAATGGGGTCAAACTGAAGCGACCGTCTATCTGGCTGGATCGATACGAAATTGCTTTGGCGTAAACTTTGTCTCGGCGGGAAACGGCAAAGCAACCTTTGTTGAAGAGAAGGTATGAAAGAGACGTTATCTCAAATCAATTTCGAGCGATACAATCGATCGTGGCTGGGGAAATACAGCCTATCAACGTTTCACGGATCCGCCCCGGGCTTACTCAGCCGTTCTCGATACTAGCGCCGATATTTTACCTATGCGTGCTGGCGCTGAAGTGAAAATCACGATTTACATCAGGCGTTGCTATCAAGCGTCGACTCTCACTGACAGTTGTGGTGCGGCAGGTGTTCCATTGACGCTTCATCGTCTGGGTCCTCAGTATGAGACCAGAGGTGCATCGTATCTTGACAAAACTTATCACGATTATTGTTCAACTAGCGTATCTGGCTGTAGTAAGAGCGACGTCATCTTTCGCCCAGGCGAGACAGCGTATTGGAATCATAATATTTGGAATGCGGGCCCAGATTCGATCGATAGTATTGCTTGGGCCGTTGACCGGGACGATTACTATATCGGAAGCGTCGATGCCTTTAAGTCGACGGATAATCCTGGTCGTACTGATGTGTCTAATGTGCCAGCCAACTCCTTTGTCAGCGGGGCTAACGACTATAGGGATAGTTTTAATATAACGCAGGATGCGGTTGGCCAAAAGCTCTGTCAGCAAATTCATTGGAATCCTAGCACAAATGGCGTAGCTTGGACGTCATATTCGAATCAGGTATGCGCCCTTGTGCCATATCATTACTGGTCAGATTGGCAAACGACGCTCTCGCGTAGCACAATCAAGCCAGGACAGGAATATACGGCGAAGTACAGTGGCACCAATAACGGCCCAACTAAAACTATGCCGGGATTGACGTATGCACGCAGTCTCTATTTTCAGTCCAGCGATGGCTGCAAAAGTGATATTCTAAGCAGTAGTTCGGGTGAGCTGGCGTCAATTATGCCACATAATGCTATCATTCCACAGAAACAGCAATCGTCCGGCCAAAAAACGGTTCTGTCGCGGTATGGTTTGTGCCGCTCTGTTGATGCCGGCGATAAGATCTGCAGTACGATTAGTGCCAACCAGTGGCGTTATGCTTATAACTATGGGCTTAGTGGCGGTTATAATGCTGGCAAAACAGCCGTGGTTAGTACTGATTGCTCAAGTGTGCCGTACCACTACCCGGGATGTCCTAGTGGCTCAAGCTGCTCGGCGACATGGAACAGTAGTTGGTCCGAGGGTGGTTGCGCTGCTAGTGGTACATGTAGTGGCAATATAGTCAAATCTGGTGTTGGAGTCCAGCCGTCAACGAGTGCGAGCGTTACGGATACGTTGTATGATAGTCCGATTAATTTCACTTATAGCATGAGCAACAGTGGGCCAACAAAGTCGATGAACGTAGGTTGGACTAAGCATGTCTTTCTGGTCTCGCGTGAAACGAAATACAATGCCGATGATAAGACGCGTCTTTATGGTAGTGGTAGCGACGTCGGTGTAAGCACGCGCACTGGCCTTAACTCTAACCAATATCGCGAGTTGTCAGCACGTAGTGGTGATCACGTAGTGTCAGCCCACGGGACCAATAGTCTTAGTGAGTGGAGTAGCCTTGTGCCAGCAGATAATTGGTCTAATGTCCAAGTGGGTGACCAGGTATGTTCATATCTGGCGCTGGATAATAAGTGGGCGGTTTTCGATGGGCGGACTGTCAATAGCACTATAGCATCCAACGTTAAGTGTGTTCGCATCGGTAAGAATCCACAGATGCAGATTAACGGCAGTGACAGTTATGCAAAAAATGGCTTTATTGGCAGCTCCACAACAAATAGTGGGCGCGGCTCATGGGTCCAGTATGCTCAACTAACTAATTCTGGCGAGACGAAAAACTTCGGTTCTGCAGGCTACACCTGGAGTAAAGGCAATAATAGCCGACGGATGATTTTTGCTAACGTTCGCTTTGCTACCGATTATTCTGGCGCCGCGAGCAGTGTCCAAAGTGGCGGTCTTACCGCTAATAATAGCATTAGCATAATAGTTAATAAACTAAAAATTAAGAGCAATGGTAATTCTCAAATTGAGTATTCATCGGGTTCGTTGACGATTAATAGTAACATTGACGATGGTAAGATTAGGGTAGCCGAGGGTAATATCTATATTCGGCCGAGCGTAACGCACATTCGTGGTGTTTTAGTGGCGGGCGGTAGTATTGAGACCTGCTATGATAGTGGCAAACATGGTGTAAACGGGAATTTAGGTATTGGTCCAAACGGAGTTTGCAATAACCAATTAGTGGTTGATGGAGCGATTTTGTCTGGCGATTCGCCAATATTTCATCGCACCTACGGCGGAGGCAATCGAAATTTGGCATCCTATGGTAGCGATTATTATATGGCAACAGCAGAGAAGATCAACTATACGCCCAATTTATGGCTATCGGGCAATAAGTACTCTGAGGGCATTCGAAATAGCTATCTGACGAGCAGCATCATTTCTTTGCCAACCCGTTATTAGATGGTATAATAAAACCGAAAGGATTTATTTGATATATGAACACTTTATTAACAGTAGTGGCTGTTTTAGCTGTGGCCACGTTTATTGAGACAACTTATTTAACAGTTATGAAGTTTCGCCAGCGCACGCTAAAGGTGGCGCGCGGCTCGATCCTGCTCGATACGTGTAGTATTATGGACGGCCGCATTGTTGATGTGGCGAAAACTGGTATTATTACGGCTGAACTAATCATTCCTCGTTCGGTCATTCATGAAATGCAGCTACTGGCAGATAAAGCCGATCATGACAAGCGGGCACGGGCACGCAAGGGTCTGGATAATGTGCGTGAGTTGCAAAAGCTGGACAGCGTCAGTGTGACAATTGTGAATGACGGTCTAGCCGAGGAAGGTGGTGTGGACGAACGCCTCTTAAACCTAGCACGTAAATATGATGCTTCAATTTGTACTACCGACTATAATCTAAATAAGGTTGCTAAGGTGATTGGTGTCACGGTGATTAACGTTAACGAGTTATCGCAGATGCTGCGAGCGAAGCTTATCCCGGGCGAGCATGTCGAAATTAAGATTACAGCGGTAGGCAACAACCGCGAACAGGGTGTTGGCTATCTCGAGGACGGTACTATGGTAGTGGTTGAGGATGCCAAGAATCTAATCGGTCAGACGGTTAAGGTAGAGGTGACCCGCTCGCTCCAAACCGAGGCAGGTCGCATGATGTTTGCCAAGATGGTTAAGAGTAATAGTAGTAATGGCGGAGGCAATTACCACGGCAATAGTAGCCGTAGTAATTCTGGCGGTAGCTCTAATAGCAAGAGCAAACGGGTGACTAGCCACATAAAGGCGGCTCCAGCTTTTCACTCTGACCAGCTAAAGCAGCTAAATAATAAGTCAGACAAAGAAACCAAAGAAACTAAGGTGAAATCGGCCAGCCAAAAGCCAGCCGATAAAGAACCTGTCAAGCTAGCCGCTAAGACTCACACGGCTACGCGCCGACGGTCAGTCGGCGTCGTCAGCCGAAGAGGCGATGGTGCGACTTGCCAACGAGTGAGTGCGCTGATTAACGATAATTGACCAGAGCATTATACCAAAGCTGATAAAGAGCTCTAGATACTCTGTTGGTACACCGACATTGAGTTTCCACGTACGATTAAAGAAGGCTGATCCAATAGTTACCGCAATAAAGGCGGCTAATAACAATAGACTCTTGCTCAGATTTTTATCGCTATGCGATTTAACTGCTAAATAGACTTCGGCACAGAGAATAATTAGCGTACCAACAACGATGAACAGATTTGACCCCCAATAGATACCATTGTCGGTACCGATCGGGTCGAATAGACCGAATGCTACGGCGAAGAGTGTCGTAAAGGCGATGGGCGGCAAGAACTCATTAACGAATTTGAGATGCTTTGTTTTATTAAATAACTTCTTGAGGTTACTTCTAAAGAATGGCAAAGCTACGAGCAGAAGCCAGCCGCCAAAATAGAGCGTATTTTGAAAGGCCTGCGTATCTAAATTATGCAGATTAGTTTCACCTTGAGTGTTCAACTTGGCGTAGTCCGCTGGCGTGTCCCAGTGAAAGATGCGCTGCCCCCAGCTGAGCTCTTCACCCGCCATAACAAATAGCACTAGTGCCAGTAGGTAGGATAAGACACCTGCTAGATAGTTTTTCTCTTTAAAATAGTATTTGGCGGTTTTAGCAAAGAAAACGAGACCAACGATTTGGAATGCTGACTTGATGAATATTCCCGTGCGATAAAAAGGCTGCGACTCTTTACGAATTAGGTTAACGGCAAATTCTGGCAGGAAAATTTGTAACACAATAAAGATGATGGCTAGCGCAGGTAAAATAATCTGTAGGCGCCTAAGCAACTTTTGTACCTTGGGTAGCTTTTTTGTCTCGGCCTCGGCTTGGTGCAAATTACTCTTCCATCCGTCCTTAGTGGCGAGCAGTAGGAATACCATAGCAAGTGCCATGATAGCCACACGATAGATGTTGAACGGATTGCCAAAGAACGGCTCCGAGATAGCTGGTTCGGCTGAAAATAGTACTAGTGAAGCGATAATTAGCCCAACCGACAAGACTACGTAAGCCGCCTGATTGTACGGTATGACCTTGGCTGTGGCGATCGCTCCCCTGTTTTTTGCTAGCTTCTTCATGTTATTCCTCCTTATTCTATCTATTCGCCCGAAGCGGTAAAGCTGATTGTTTTTGACATGTCTGTCGTGTAGTAGCCTTCATCGGTAACGACAGCATGTACAGATATGTCGCCTTTGAGATCGGCGAGGACAATGTCCCATGACCCCGTGTCGCCTTGTTTGGCGTCGTAGGTCTTGCCGTTGACGTCAATGGCTACACCTGTGATGTTGTGTGTTCCGTTTTTAGCTAGGACCGATATTGTCCACTTATTGCCTGTTGCCTCGGGGCTGGCGGTAATGTCTGAAATGAACGGCTTAGAATCATCGCAGTTATGGTAATTGTCATACTCCGTTAAGCTATAACCAGTCGGTGGTGTCTCGGTCGTCTTCTTTGTTATTTGGTCGGTCGACACGGTTACATCTAGTGTTTCTTGGGCGCCGCTAGGTGTGCATTCAGTGGCGCGCTTCTTGGTAACCTTATCAAAGACTACCTTTCGGACAGAGGTCGACTTCTGCTTCTTGTTGTACCAGGACGGAAAGATATCATGATTGCCACTAACAGTTAGCGTCTGAATACCATCCGGCTTGGTGAACCAGTCGCCCTGTTTCCATGTGCCGTCGACCTTAAAAACGTTGTTATAGACGTCGGAGGTGATATCAGAGACTAGCACGCCGAGGCTAGCGCCATCGCCGCCTTTGAGTGCTTTTGGTGTGTGGTTGCCTGCCCAAACAGACAAAGTAGCCTTAGGGGTATAGCTCATCATCCAGAGGTCTTTTGGATGGTTGCCGAGATTAGACGTTCCCGTTTTAGTAGCGGTTTTGACGCCACGGACATTAAAGCCGATTGCATTACGGCCAAAGGTTGAAGCGCGAGCATTGTTATCGCTCAGGATATCGTCAATGATATAGGCGGTCTGAGCATCCATTACCTGCTTGCTGTCGGTGCCATCCTTCCACTCGTAGAGCTTTTCTTTCTGTGAATTTGTTACCTCGATAACGGTCTCATATGGTTTGTAGACACCGCCACGAGCAATCGTGGCAAAGGCGTTGACGTGTTCGACCTGCTCTAGTCCGCAGCCGCCAATTGCCGAGGCGAGGCCAGCGCCTTTATCGGCGCCGTCTGTACAATAACTAGCATCACCGGCTTCGTGGATAAACTTTTGCGTTTCTTCGACGCCGTTTAGCGCCATCGCCTTAATGGCTGGGACGTTACGCGAACCGCCGAGGCTGCGACGAATAGTAATGTTGCCTAAGAACTTGCGATCGGCGTTTTGCACCGATGTGCCATCGGAGGTCTTATAAACGCTTTGCGGGATTGGCGTATCGGGGATAATTGAGCCAGCGCCATAGGTGCCGTTTTTATTGTCCTGGTTATTAATTAGAGCGGCATAGACTAGTGGCTTAATCGACGAGCCTGGCTGGATGAATGAAGTAGCCGAGTTGACGGCGCCATAGCCAGGATAATCATAGCTACGACTTCCCATCACGCCGAGAATTTGACCAGTTTGATTGTCGATCATCGTGAAGGATGCATTATCGAAGCCATAACGAACCGGCATATAGGCATATTTACCGTTGAACAGTTTATCCATTTCGCTCTCGAGCGAATTCTGTACTCGTAGATCGAGCGTAGTTTTAATTGTCAGACCGCCTTGCCCCATAACTTTAGCGCCGAGCTTATCGGTTAGCTCATCCTTGACCATCTGGATGAAGTGCGGCGCTTTAGCGCCAGCGAGCTGGGTATCGGCTGACTTTAATTTATCGAGCGTCGAAACTTGCTTGGCGGCGTCAGCCTCTTGTTTGGTTATATAACCTTGCTGCTGCATGTAATTAATCACGGTCTTTTGTCGAGCGAGAAGCTGCTCGTGGCCGTCAGTATTATATGGGTTATAAAGAGTTGGCGATTGCGGAATCGAAGCGAGTAAGGCGGCTTCGTCGATTGTCAAATCTTTGGCAGATTTACCAAAGTAAGTTTGACTGGCTGATTCGACACCATTGCGCCGGCCACCATAGGGCGACTCGTTTAGATACATAGTTAGGATTTGATCCTTGCTGTAGATTCGTTCCGTTTCGGTCGCGAGAATGGCTTCCTTAATCTTGCGCGGGATACCCGAGATGCCTCGATCGCCTGCCTCATCGGCAAAGAAGACTTGCTTAACTAGCTGCTGGGTTAATGTTGAGCCGCCCTGAGTGCCGCCATGCCCAAAGACGTTGTTAATCACTGCACGGGCTGTGCCGGTGAGCGATACTCCGCCATGCCGATAGAAGTTTTTGTCCTCGATGGCAACGGTGGCGTCTTTCATATATTTGCTAATATTTTCGGAATCGACGACGAGGCGGTATTCGCCGGTGCCGGTATCTTCCCATAGGAGCTGCCCGTTACGATCGTAGTATCTGGTGACGGTTGTCTGCACTCGTTTAGCGAGTTCGCTTGGCTGTAGGCTCTTGAGCTCGCTTCTAAAATAGAGGAAGGCTAGACCGCCGATAGCTACGCAAATAAGCAAAAAGATACCGAGGATTTTGCCTAGCATCTTGAGTCCGTCCATGCTGAACCAGAATTTAAAGACGTGCTTTGGATTGAGCCGCGCAAAGAAACGCTTGACTGGATTCTTTGGTAGAGTCGCCAAATATTCGGCATGCTCGCGTGCCTTGCGCTCTTTCTTTAGCGCCCGTTTACTTTTGCCGCGGTTTGCCGTCAGGCTGGAATAAGTAGCGTATTTGCGCCCACTCGTCTCGCGGTATTCATCATCCTTACTCGCTGATTTGCTCTTTTTAGCCATTGCCCCTCGCATTATTTAATCGTTATCATTTTACCATACTTTCAAATTGAAGTGGTAATGTATTTTGTTTCGCCACCCAGCCACTACCTACCATGCTTCAGGGAGGGGCGTAGTCAATCGAGTGGGTTTTACCTCCGCTTATGTTATATTAATAATATGACATTTAGCGAAGAGTTACAGTGGCGGGGACTAGTTGGTCAGACGACCATTGAGGATTTAACGGAGTTAGACAAACCGGGCAAGATTTTTTACATTGGTGCCGATCCTAGCGCCAATAGTATGACTATCGGTAATCTAGCGGCAATGGTGACTTGTGCTCGTTTTATTAAGGCGGGGCACAAAGGTATCATCCTCGTTGGTGGTGCGACCTGTATGGCGGGCGGCGATCCGGACGGCAAGGATGAGACGCGTGCTAAGATTGATTTGGATGTCATTAATTCTCGCGTAGAGAGGTTTAAGGCACAATATCACCAGCTCTTCCGCGGCATGGATATTAACGTAGTCAACAACTACGATTGGTTTAAGGATATTAATTACATCGAGTTTCTGCGCAATATCGGCTGGCATTTTTCGATGACACAGCTACTGGACCGCGACTTTGTTAAGAAGCGCATTGGTGTGGGCGGCAAGGGCATTAACTACGCTGAGTTTAGCTATTCGCTCATTCAGGGCTACGACTTTTTGCACTTATATCGCCGTTATGGTGCAACGATTCAAATTTGCGGGGTGGATCAATTTGGCAATTCGACTAGTGGCATGCGCCTGATTGACAAGCTCGATGGCGGACACGCGGACGTATTTGGTATTCCGCTTGTCATCAATAAGGCGACTGGCAAGAAGTTTGGCAAGAGCGAAGCTGGTGCCGTATGGCTCGACCCAACCATGACTTCGCCGTATCAGTTCTACCAGTTCTGGCTTAACTGTGATGACGCGGGTGTGATTGACTATCTAAAGGTGTATACGTTCTTATCGCCGGAAGAGATTATGGATATTGAGAAGCAGCAGGGGGAAAATCCCGGCGCGCGTATCGCCCAAAAGCGTCTAGCGGAAGAAGTCACTCGCTATGTTCATGGCGATAAAGCGCTAGAGAGTGTGCAACATGTTACCGGGGTGCTATTTGGTGATGGCGAAGCAGACAAGCTCAATGGTGACGAACTAACGGCGCTGGCGCGCGAGATCCCGAAAGTAGATTTGACGGATGGTCTCACAATTATTGGTGCACTAACCGCGAGTGGTCTAGCTAAGAGCAATGGCGAAGCTAGGCGACTGGTTAGAGAAGGTGCTGTCAAAGTGAATGGAGCTAAAACTAACGAAGATGGGCCATTGACAGGTGTAAGTCTGATTAAGAAAGGCAAGAATAGTTTTGCGCTCGTTTGCTGAAAAGTTTCTAATTACAGTGTGCCACGCCCTGATGGGGCTAGCGATGGTGCTAATCATCTTTAATATTCTAGTGCTCGTCACTGGCCAAGCAGCGAGTCTCAATAATTTACTCTCGAGCGATAGCTTAAAGCATATCTTTATAAGTGAGCCGGGGGCTTATAGTGATACTTCGCCCGAGGTACTTCGCGGTGTGCTAGTTAAGTTTTACTTGCCCGCAATTGTTACTGGTGCGATTTGCGGAACGGTGCTCGTAGCACTTTTAATATATGCAATAATCACAGGCTTGGATACGCTGGGTCGATTCACGATTAACCTTGTTGCCAGGCGCTTTGGCGAGCGGGACGTGCGTTATCGCCCGCTAATAATTTTTAGCGTGTGGACAGTAGCGATTGTCGCTATATGGGCGGTACTCAACATTGATAGCACGCTAAATTATTTATTGGCTGGTGTCGCTCTAATGGTCGTCGATCTTCTACTTGGCTGCGCGACGCAGGACTATGTAGTGGATGAAGCCAAGAACGAAATCAAAAAAGCGCACAAAATCACTAAGGAATCTGCGTGAATCTTCGCACGCCTATTACTGATATCAAAGGCGTCGGCCCGAAAACGGGCGAGAAGTTCGTCGGTGCCGGCATTGCGACGGCGGGCGATTTAATTAATTATTATCCACGCACCTACGACGATTATTCCGGTGCGGAAAATATCGCCGATATCAAGCCTGGTAAAGTGACCCTGCGGGCGCGGGTCGAGTCAATTAGCACTCGCTATGCCCGACGCAATCTAAAGATTACCACAGCGACATTAGTCGACGATAACGACGACAAAGTGCAGGCGGTGTGGTTTAATCAGCCGTTCCGCGAGCGTCAGCTAAAAGCGGGTGGGCAATTCTACTTTAGCGGTGATTTCAAATTGCAATACGGGCGCTACCAACTATCCAGTCCAAAGTGTGAAGCGGCGAAAGATATGCCGCTCAAATCTGACAACATTGTGCCAGTCTACTCCTTGAAAAATGGGCTAAAGATGTCCACGCTGAAAACGGTTATAACAAATGTCAAACCGCTCATTGCTGTACTGCCCGAGAATTTGCCTTTCGATGTGGTGGCGGATGGTAATTTGATGAGTCATAGCGATGCTGTGATGGAGGCTCATTTTCCGACTAGTCGCGACAAGCTGAAGCAGGCGCGTAGCCGCTTAGCCTTCGAGGAGCTATATAGTCTAATTTTGGCGGCGCGGATGAATCGTGATGCCAACCAGCGTATTAAAGCACGGCCAATTAAATTTACGCTAGATAATATTAAAACTTTCGTGGCAAACTTGCCGTTCACAATGACCAGCGCCCAGCGGCGAGCGGCGTGGGAAATTCTGCAGGATTTTGGTAGAGATGTGCCGATGAACCGTCTACTCCAGGGCGATGTTGGCTCGGGTAAAACCGTAGTGGCGGCTCTAGCGGCATATCAAGCGAAAGTGGACGGTTATCAGACAGCCATTATGGTGCCAACTGAAGTGCTAGCGACGCAGCATGCGGCAACTTTCGCTAATCTGCTCAGCGGTCTAAATGTCAATGTCGCTCTATTGACGGGCTCGGTGAAGGGCAAAGCACGCGATGAGGTGCTAGAAAAACTTAAAAATTGCGAAATAGATATCATTATCGGCACGCATGCCTTATTCCAGCCGAATGTTGAATTTCAAAATCTCGGCTTTGTCGTAATTGACGAACAGCATCGTTTTGGCGTGCGTCAGCGTCAAGAGCTACTAGATAAAACGGGCGACAAATACTTACCGCATCTGCTTGCTATGACGGCGACACCGATTCCTCGTTCGCTGCAACTGACTGTTTTTGGCGACGTGGATGTTTCGACGCTGAATGAATTGCCAAAGGGTCGTCAAGTGGTTGAGACGAAAATTATTATGCCGGCTAATCGTCAGCCAGTGACAGAGCGAGTCAGAGCGGAACTCGCAGCGGGGCATCAGATCTACTATATTGCAAAACTAATCGAGGAAAAGGAAGATTCCGAAAAGACTAGTGCCGATGTCCTGTATAAAAAAGTAGTAAAAGCTTATCCGGGCGCGCGAGTGGGTATCTTGCACGGTAAAATGCCAGCCGAAACAAAGGAAAAGATTATGCGCGAATTTGAGGCGCATGAGACAGATATTCTAGTATCCACTACAGTGGTCGAGGTTGGTGTCGACGTGCCGAATGCGACCGTAATGGTGATAGAGAATGCCGATCAATTTGGTCTGGCGCAATTACACCAGCTACGGGGGCGTGTGGGGCGAGGTGACGCCAAATCTTACTGTTTTGTGGTGCAAACCGACGGCGGTGAGCCGTCGCGGCGACTAAAAGAGATTGAGCGTAGTAATGACGGTTTTTATCTAGCGGAAGTCGATCTTGCGATGCGTGGGGCGGGCGAAATCTATGGCACGGCGCAGCACGGCGATCTGAATCTAAAAGTTGCCAACCTTGCGGATACGAAGATGATCAAGCGAGCGAGCGATGCAGCCAAAGCAACTATTGAGCAGTTAAAGGTGCAGCCCGATTATCTCGAGAACTATCCCGAACTCCAGCAGTTGATTAATAAATACCAAAAGCTAACGACGCTCAACTAGAACGACAACTAAGGTAGAATAGATATATGACAAAACCGACCAAACGTATACGAATCACCGGTGGCGAATTCCGCGGCCGCTACATTCGGGCGGATATCGGCGTCGGTACGCATCCGATGGGCGACCGTCCACGGCTGGGCCTGATGAACTCACTGATGGCGCGAGGGGTAATAGCGGGCGCGAACGTACTAGATGCTTTTGCTGGCACAGGTGCACTGGGGTTAGAAGCACTGAGCCGCGGGGCGGCGCGGTGTGATTTTATTGAACGATACGGCTTAGGCTGTAAAGTTATTAGCGACAATATTACAACACTAGGCGTGAGCGATAGGGCAAGGGTCATCCACTCTGACGTTAGAATATGGGGCGAAGAGTATCACGAAGCGCCCAAATACGACTTAATTTTAGCCGATCCGCCCTATGATAATCCGCAGTTTTCCACAGTCTTTTTACTAACAAAAGCTTTGAAACAAAACGGGCTTATGGTATTATCTTATCCAGGTAGAGTGTGTGAGCCGAAACCTAATAATGGAGTTGTTGTGGTGGATGACCTATGTTACGGAGAAGCGACTCTAGCACTCTACCGTAAGATGTGATATGATTAGACCACGCGCGAGTGGTGAAATTGGTATACACGTATGCCTTAGGAGCATATGCCTTCGGGCGTGGAGGTTCAAGTCCTCTCTCGCGCACCAAACAGTTATTATTGGCTCTTACCAGAGAGCCTATTTTTTAATTATTGCGATAACGGTTTAATGTGATAATATAGTGGTACGTAGGTTAGTAGCTACGGATGGTTGTAAAAAGTTTGGAGGTTTTCGCGATTAGATCATATCGTGATAAATGTGGCCTAGGTGTATTGGGGCTATCTGTCTTTGCTGCCGTTGGTGTGTCTATGCTGGGAGGCAAGGCGGTGAGTGCGCTAGATATTCAGCCGGGGGTAGATAGTTATACGCTACCAGGCGATTCGTCAGAGCAGATCGTTGTTAAGAATGGGGCGAACGTCAAAATTAACCTTAATGGCAAGACGCTTAGGACGAGCGGCGTAGATAGTGTCATCGTTGATAAGGGTGCCACGGCGACAATTGAGGGCGATGGCACGGTAACTGCAGAGGGCACCGGTGTGGCACCAATCTATAACAATGGCGATCTAACAATTAACGGCGGCACCTATCTAAAGGACGAGTCTAAAGGCGCTTATTACGCCATCCTTAACCATGGCAATCTGACGTTTAATAACGGTACTGTCAAGATGGATAATTTTACAACATCCAGCTTGGTTGACGATGGATATTACGACTTTGCGAATGACAAAGAGCACAAAATAGGTTATGTCTCTGGGGTCGGCCAAGAAGAGCCGACGATGACCATTAATGGCGGCACTTTTACAGGTGGCGCTGGAATAATTAAGGTCGATGACAACGGCACTTTGACTATCAACGATGGTACATTTAGTGCCAGTTACCCAAAGACAGATAGAATGATTATTATGAATAATCATGTAGCTACCATTAATGGTGGTACGTTTACAACTGCCGGCGGAATGAATACAGTCCTGATGAATCGCCATTATGACGGAGGGCACAATGAAGGTACTCTGACAATTAACGGCGGGTCGTTCGTCGGTCAGAAGCTTATCCATGAAGAAAGCTATGACGAATCGTCACATTCTAGCACGGATGCAAAAACAATAGTCACTGGTGGCGATTTTACTAAGATTGATACTGTTAAGACGCCCTATACAGCCAAAACGAATATGCCCGTTGAAATTAGCGGCGGAACTTTCAAAAAAGACACTGAAGTCGAGCCAGCTGCGGAATATAAGACCATTGACATTAATGGTGGCGATAAAAAAGTAGTACCAAAGGACTATGTCGAGCCAACGGATGACACCAAAAAGGATGACAAAGAAGTGACCAAACCTCGAGCCGAAGAGGCTAAAACCAAAGAGAGCGGTGCGGCGAAAATTGCCGCGCCTAACACCGGAGCCGAACTTGACCAGGGGTCAATGATCAGCGGCTTTATGGCACTTTTGTCAGCCGGATTAGCTGTATTTGCAAAAATAAAGTTATAAATTGGGCAAACTAATAGAAGGCGTCTTTCATGATTAGGAAAGGCGCCTTATGCTATACTATAACCATGAGCAAGATAACTGACTATCTTAATGAGAGGCTTGACGGCGAGGTAGCGAGCGGAGAAGAAGTTCGGCGGCAATTTGCGACTGACGGCAGTGTTTTATCAATTGCGCCTAGTCTAGTAGTCTATCCACGTGGCGTGGATGACGTGCGCAAAATAGCGCGCTTTACCTGGCGGTTAGCTGAGCGGGGGCAAGTGCTTCCGCTAACTGCCCGTGGTAACGGAACTGATCCGACCGGCGCAGCTTTATCTCGTGGAACTATCTTATCTATGCCGGCCCATATGGCGCAGGTGATGGAATTTGATCTAAAGCAGCGCCTAATCCGCATTCAGGCGGGCATTAGCCTCGAAACCCTGCGCCAAGCTACGGCGACTCAGGGGCTATGGCTACCGATTGATGGTGGCTCGACGCGGGCGATGACTGCCGGTGGAGCGATAGCAAATGACGCGCTAGGGCGACGCTTTGCTAAATACGGCACTATGCGCGACTGGGTGGACAAGCTAGAAGTAGTGCTAGCCAACGGCGAGGTAATTGAAACGGGGCGTATTAGTCGACGCGAGCTCGACGATAAAAAAGGCTTACAGACGCTCGAAGGTGAAATATATCGGGCGGTTGACCAACTAATTGATGAAAATGCCGAGGCTATCTCACATATTAGTAGTGGTGATGTCCTTCGGGGCGGTGGCTATGCGCTTGATCTCGTCAAGGCTGAGAACGGGAGCTTTGACCTGACGCCGCTTTTTGTCGGCAGCCAAGGCACGCTCGGCGTTATCACGCAGGCAATTATTCATCTAAATGACTTGCCACGCGAAGAAGGAATTATTGTTTTTGCGCTGAATGGTGATGAAGATATGGCGAAGCTCACTAATGAGCTGCTCGAGCTAAAGCCCGAGGCGCTAGAATTCATAGATGGCGAGACGCTAACGCTGATTCGTGAATATACTGGTATGCAGCCGTGGAAGTCGGTAACCAGCGACTTGCCATACGCGCTAGTATTTGTTGAATTTGACGATAAGCATATGATGCGGCAGCTACGCAAGGCGGGCAAAATTATGGAAGCGGCAGGCATCACTAATGCCAAGATTGCCTATACGCCAGGCGACGTAGACGACGTGATGAAGATTTATGATAGTGTGGCGGTGGTGACTAACCGTTCTGAGCACGGTGTGGCGGCGGTGCCACTAGCGACAAATCTGTCGGTGCAAAGCCGTAATATTTTTGAATTGGTTGATGCTATCCGCAAAATGACAAAGCGCCTGCATTTAGACGTTGGCGTGTGGGGTAATATAGCGGCGGGTTCTATTACGATTCGACCGGTAGTGAATTTGGCCAACTTGAGCCAGCGCCGTTCGTTGATTCTTATGATCGAAGGGCTAGCGGAACTGGTCCGTCAAGCGGATGGCAGTCTCGCCGGTGTTGGCGGTGGCGGGCGATTGCTCTCGCCATGGCTAATGCGCGAGTACGACAAGCAAACGGTCAACCTATTTGCAAATGTGCGCCATATTTTCGATCCTTACGGTATCCTTAATACTGGCGTTAAGGACGGACAGATCAAGCCAGCAGACACCGAGATACTTCTGCGTCAGACATATCACAACGAGCTATCGACTAGATATTATCTAAGAGGCTAAACTCATCCGTCTGTGGCCATCGCCACATCCACCTTTCCTAAGAGGGAAGGTAAACCCTCCCTCGCAGGGAGGGCAGATGAGCTTTGCTCATCGGGTGAGTTTTTGCCCATGATTAGGCATGTGCTATAATACCCGTATGCGCGCGTGGCGGAATTGGTAGACGCGCTAGCTTCAGGTGCTAGTGAGCTCAAGCTCGTGAAGGTTCAAGTCCTTTCGCGCGCACCAAATGTAGATATAATATATTTATGCGCCAATTCGATAGGGTCTTTATATCTGTAAAAGACCCTATTTTGTTGGTCGATTTCCCTGTTCAAGAATTTTTTTGCGCCAAAAGGTCTTTTCCGACTGGGTTTCTAGCTCTCATCTGTTATTCGAGTTTATTAAGCGAGTTCAAGAATTTTTCTTGATTCATCTTCAAACCCTCTGGAGCTATGATTAGTGATTCAACCTTGGCTAGTTCTTGTTCTATGTTAATCAAATCTTCTTGTAGCATCTCGATTTGTTCGCGAACCTTTTGTTTGACGATTTCTGGCGTCGTGCTATCGAACTTAGAATAAGTTGTAGCGTATTCGTTAATTTTCGCCTGTTTGCGACGTTTAGTGCCTAATAAACTACGCTTTTCAATGATTAACTTATCGAGCTTAACATCAACGTATTCCTTCAGGTATTTTAGATGTCGATTATAATCTTTTCCGTCAAACTTTAGTTCGCCTAATGCTCTGTAAATTTCTACTAGTATTACCTTAACTCGAACGGCGCGTGGCTTTCTGGAACACTCCTTGTTCTCGCATCTAGCGCTTAAGTAATACGTTCCGTTATATCCGCGACTACGCGAAATATACATATAGCGTCCGCACTTTCGTCACTTAATGAATTGCCTAAATGGTAGGATATATGGCCTTTTTGTTTGCATCTAACTACATTA
>JAKPIF010000031.1 GCA_029549925.1 bacterium
AACGACCAAGTTCGATAGCACAGTTGAGATTCATGTCCGTCTAGGCGTAGATCCTAAACAGGCCGATCAAAACATTCGCACTACGGTAGTCCTACCAAACGGCACCGGCAAAACCATCCGCGTAGCTGCTCTAGTCGGCGAAGATATGGAAGCTGATGCCAAGAAAGCAGGCGCCGACTACGCCGGCGAAGGCGAGATTATGCCCATGCTCGAGAAAGAGAATCTCGACTTTGACGTATTAATCGCTACACCGCAATACATGCCCAAGCTTGGCCGCTTTGCACGTTTGCTTGGCCCACGCGGCTTAATGCCGAACCCCAAGGCTGGCACAGTAAGTGCTAACCCAGCTGAAGCTATTAAGGAAGCCAAGGCTGGTAAGGTCGAATACCGAGTCGACAAGCAGGGCAATGTCCACCTAGGCATCGGCAAAGTATCATTTGGCGTGGACAAGCTAGTTGAGAACGCCAACGTGTTCGTTAATAGCCTCAAGGCCGCTAAACCGAGCACCCTCAAGGGTAACTATATCCTATCTGCTGCCGTTTCGACAACAATGGGGCCAGGGGTTAAGGTCAATATCGACTAGATTATCTCATAAAAGGCATATCATTAGCGCTTCTTTACGCAAAAAGAAGCGCTAATATGCTAAAATAAGGGTAATGAATAATCAAATGATCACTGCTGCCGACACCACGGCGCTGATGCAAACCACGGATGAGGCTATCATGGCCGCCGAAGCAGACTATGTCTTATTCGAAGTCAGCCTGCTCGACGAAGTCAGCGAACTGCGCACACTTTATAGCGATGCGCACAGTCTCGACACTTCAGCCGTCAGTGTCACTGGGCATGATCCGTACGATTTAATGGCCATTCTTTCCGCCATTAAGCCCGATTGGCAGATGGGCGATACTGAAATTCAAAGGACACTAGAGACGCTGAAAGAGCCACGGCATCAATACACCTTAGTGACGTCATTTAAGAACGCTCGGACTAGAGAAACCATCAATAGCAATGATGCATACCGCTATGACCACGCCGAGATGGATGTTGCCATCAAACTAACCAACTATGATCTCGAGTGCGTTGTCGACAGCCTACTGAAACATGATCAGCTTTGCGCCTACGCAGGCTATCAGCATAGCAAGGCCGCCAACTTAGAACAGTTTAACAGTCTAAGGCAGTTAAACGAGATGCACCGGCACCAGGTCAAGCTCAATTGGACGCCACGAGATGACGAACTAGCGCCAAGCGCTGAGACGCTCGCGAAATATCCAGCCCTACGCCAAATGATTAGTATTGCCACCCCATTTATTGGTTACCCCTATGTTTGGGGCGGCAATTCACCCGAGACCTCGTTTGATTGCAGCGGCTTTGTCGATTATATTCTCGACGAAATGGGCTATCATTACCGCAATGAAATTAACGGCCAGTCAGCGCGCCTACCAGTAGCCGGCTCAAGACGAGGTGGAGCGTTTTACGACGGTATCTACGAGAAATGCACCCCAATTAACGAGACTGATGCCAGGCCGGGCGATCTCGTTTTCTTTGGTGGAACGTTCGACGCTAGTTATCGCGAGAAGCATCTCACTCACGTTGGTATCTACCTCGGCGACGAGAAGTTCCTTGCGTGTAGCGATGGCTACGGCGTTGCCTATTTGACCTACGATGATCATGACGCCAACGGACATGAAATTGGCAGGACTTGGCGCGAGCTACTGGCCGGCTATGGACGCTTGCCAATAGTAGAGGAGAATATATAATGACGAAGCTGTTCCCAGTGCCGCTTCAGCCTGGTGATCACGTCGGACTGATTACGCCTAGCACCGCCGTGCGAACCGACGTGCTAAATGCCGCAGTGGCTGCAGTTGATAATATGGGGCTCGTCCCGATTATCTCCCAGGCCACACGTCGTGCTAGTCGACTGTTTACCGCCGCCCAGGACGACAAAATCGAAGGACTATTGTCCCAGCTCACGCCAGCTGAGCGTGCTGAATATCGCGACTACACAGCAAACGGCTACTCGGCTGGAGATCCGCAGCTACGCGCCCGCGACATTAACAATTTCTTTGCGGATCCAGAGATTAAAGGTATTTTTTGCTTGAGGGGCGGCTTTTCTTCGTCAACCGTTATGCCATATCTTGACTATGACTTAATCGCCGCTCATCCTAAAATCATTCTTGGCTACAGTGACGAGACTAACATCATTAACGGCATTTATCGCCATACCGGGCTAGTTACATACCATGCACCGATGCCAGCGCCCAACCTGACGCGTGACGATATGCTGGATAGTGGCGAGCCAAATGACTATTCCTATGATTATTTTGACGAATTTATTCTAGGCGACTGGACGAACGTAAAGCTGAGAAATCCAGTAGACATCCCGCTACGCACCATTAGCGGTGGCATAGCCGTGGGCGAAATTGTTGGCGGTAACCTGCAAACACTGAGCGACGCTGTCGGCACAGATTATTTTCCCGACACCGATGGCAAAATTCTGTTTATCGAAGAGATTAAGACTCACATTCCACTTTGTGATTTGGCTTGGAATCATCTCAAGAACGCTGGCGTCTTTAACAAAATTGCAGGGCTAATCGTTGGCGACTTTACCAAATGTCTTAATTTTAGCGGTGATTACCATTTTCGCGATTACGAAATCAACGAGCTTGAACGTGTGTGGTTCAAAGATATTAGTTGCCCGACTATTGCTGGATTAAAAGTGGGACACGAAAAAGAAAC
The DNA here is from genome assembly GCA_029549925.1 of bacterium. Classification (GTDB taxonomy): domain Bacteria; phylum Patescibacteriota; class Saccharimonadia; order Saccharimonadales; family Saccharimonadaceae; genus Nanoperiomorbus. Next base: position 2,737 of record JAKPIF010000031.1, read on the forward strand.
CGTCACCATTCCAATTGGCGCTAAATGTCGCCTCAACGCCGACGCTAAAACAATCGAGGTCTATCATGAGTAAATCGGAATCAGCTCCATCGAATAGTAATCGTAGCGAGGTCGCAAACGAGCGCCCCACCGGCGAAGAGCTAGCTAGCTATTACCCCTATCCCGCCATTCCGCATTCCGTGCGCCCCTATCTCGAGCGTAATTTGCAAATCGACGGTATTAATTCGCTCAAACAAGGCGACGAAAGAGAAGTTAACCGCCTAAATCGTCTCAACACCGTTAATCGCGTCCTCGGTCTCACTAGAGCTTATTGTCGCGCCGAGCTTAACGGCTCGGCTTATAAGGCAGCCGCTCTCGCCGGACTAGAAGATTCCGCCTCGGGACTCGGCGGAAGGCGCTATCCTAGTGGTCGCGCCAGCGAAGAGCTGGGCCGCTTCTTTGTCCAAAACGCTCTGAGTCACGATGGCAATATCTATAACGACCGCAACATCTACATTGCTGGACTCTTACAGGATAGATGCCGCCTTGACAAATTCCGCGAAGAAGCGCGTAGTAGTAGCGACCCGCTCGATTACGAACATGGCGCACCCGCCCCGTCAACGAGTGAGTGGCTAAAAAATCCTCAGATTGCCACTGCCGAGACACTTTATAATGCCGTTAGCACCATTAACATTGAATCAATGCTAATTTCTGGCTGCGAGACGCTCGCAAAACTTCAGGACAGTCCCGCCAGCGACCGCGAGACGCTTGACCTAGTGCGCTATAGCGAACAGCTCATTGCCCCAGTGGCAGAAGTTATCGGCTTTGACACGCTAGCCATGTCGCTCAATAGCACCACTAAATCGATTCGGCTAACAAACGGCGGTCAGGGCTATCTCTTGCATCGCGCTGACGCTCTGATCGACCGCTATCGTAATGCTAATCTCAGCAATAACTTGTCGCAAAATGTTATGGCTAGCGTCGACGGCATTGTCCATGATATTTATGGCAACAACGACGTCGGCCTAGGCTTAACTATGCCCGTCGATTATGGCGAGTACAATCAGTCAGTTTATGGCTACGCCAACGATGTCAAGCTCAATATTGACGGTGAAGAAGTTAATACGTCTTGGCGCTATCGCCTCAAGTCGCCTGGATCACTCGCCTGGAAGCTGTATCACGAAGGGCTCAAAGGCAACGGCATCGACGCCATGCCCATGGACGTCCTTGGTATTACTGTCATTGCCGAAGATGACGATGATCAAAAGAAAATTTTTAAAGCGATGGTCGACGGCGCCGCCAAAGCGTCAAACATCACACCTTATCATTCACCATCCAAGGCGTCGTGGATTCACGTCCGCGGCACGCCCGGTTATATCGCTAACATGACCGACAGTCTAACACAAGCTACCATTGACACTCATATTGCCGATTCGGCCAATGATATGCACTACGCGAAAATCACCGGCTTTTACGGCCAGCAACCATTCGAACTACAGTGCGTCACCCGCGCCGTCCGTAGTTCGATGCAGATCGGCCCTTTGGCACATGTCATATACAAGGCCAATGCTATTGGTCAGATGAGTGGCGACGAGGTGGAGCGCTGGACGAGACTACTTTCCCGCATTCGCGGACGTCGTGATCGCATTGGCGAATTATACCTCATTGATCATTATGCCGACAACCGCACTAATCTGTCCGTTGACGGCGAAAAGAATGCCACCGAATATATCGCTAGCTGCGTCAAGTGCGCCAACGCCACCGCGCAGACGCTGGGAACAATTGCATTAAATAATTGGTCTGAGCGCTAACTGAATAATTTTTGTTTGGCTGTCTGTCAAAATATTTGGCTAAAACTTGCCAGTTAAAGCACTTTGTTCATCAATCTAACAACAAGATGAAGTAACTATCTGTTCTGCTTGTGGAAAATCGCGCATTGACTCTATCGCAGTCAAAGAGTATAATGCGGGATAGAGTAGACGAGTATAAGACAGAAAGTGAGTCTAGGATGAGCGAGAGTAACACTGATTCGCAGGTTCTGCCAGAGCGGCAGATCAAGCGATTACGCACATTATTGAACGAGGCAGAAACGAATATTGCTGCCGCACGCGAGCTGCTTAATTCGATTGCGGGGCCAGAAGAGCTACCATCGCGTACACCCGAGCGAGCCACAGGGCGCGTAATTGAGGGCGTCTTTGATGGTCAGACCATGCATGATGCCGAAGGTAAATCTTATCCAGTGCCAGCGAACTACGCTAGTAAGTCTAAGCTAGTCGAGGGCGACATTCTAAAGCTGACGATCGCTAGCGACGGAACATTTATTTACAAGCAAATTGGGCCGGTTGCTCGGCGCCAGCTAGTCGGTACTTTGCGCCAGCACGATGGCACCTACTATGTAGAGGCTGGCGACAAGGAATACCGCGTCCTCTTAGCTTCGGTCACCTTCTTTAAGGCACGCGTGGGCGATCAACTATCCGTTATCGTCCCAGAGGACAACCGCAACGCCGAATGGGCAGCCGTCGAGGCCCTGCTATAATAGCGTTAGAGTTAATTCGTATTTGGAGGGTCTATGAATAAACAGCCAGAGCGTGGCAAGGATAATTTTGATTTTAAGCCGAAAGATAAGCGAGCAGAGCGGGCCAAACGAAAAAAGTTAGTCCGTATCCTCGTAACGCTCGGCGTGATGCTAGGGCTATTAATTATCGTAGTCGTTGCGCTCATTAGCTATAGCCTCGGCGCTAAATCCGAAAAGGAGGAAATATCGTCAAGCGAATCGAGCAACTCTTCGAGCCAGCTCGCCGACGATGAAATCCCCGAGAGCGCTGGCACTTACCAGTCACAAGATATGGTGGGCGAGGGCCAAATCCCCGATCATTACCGTGGCAGCGATAGCCCCAAAGCTACCGTCATTATTTACGCCGACTATGGTTGCTCGCATTGTCAAGAGCTAGCTAAGAATATCGGCCCTGTCTACGATAAGTACGGCGACAAGGTCCGCTTTATCCTGCGTTATTTCAATGTTAACTTTGCCAACTCAGAGGTTATGGCGAAGCTAGTCAACGCCGTTTATAAGGTTGGGGGCGAGGACGCCTTTTGGAAAGCATCCGACAAACTCTTCGCCGATTCATCATTTAATAGCGCCCTCACATCGACCGAGCTTGAGAACAAGGTTAAGTCATATGGCGTAGATCTCGGACTCAACGGGCAGGCTGTTCTAGATGCCTATAACGACAGTGCGAATAATGGCATACAAGCTAAGATTGATCGTGACCAAAAGTTCGCGAGCGACAGCGGCGTTCAAGGCACGCCTTCTATCTTTATAGGCCGCCATCTACTAAACAGCGGTAGCGCCGACGATATCGCCAGTGAGCTCGACCAGATTCTTAAGCAAAAATAGTCTATAATATTAATAATGAGTGTGGAGAGGGAGAAGACTAAATTAGCGCTATACCGTAAATATCGGCCAACCAAGCTCGCCGATGTGATCGGTCAGCCACAAGTTACGGATATTCTATCCGCCATGGCGGAGCGGCACGATTTTGCCCAAGCCTATTTGTTCACCGGCCAACGCGGGACCGGTAAAACAACAGTAGCTCGCATCTTGGCGCATCTCATTAACGAGACACCCTATGACGACGCCGTCGACTCGAGCGATATCGATATAATTGAAATTGACGCCGCTAGCAATAATAGCGTTGACGACGTGCGCGAGATCCGCGATGGCGTTCAGCTCGCTCCAATGAAGTCGAGCCATAAAGTCTATATCATTGACGAATTCCACATGCTAAGTAAGGCTGCCTTTAATGCCCTATTAAAGACTATCGAGGAGCCGCCCGAATATGTCGTCTTTATTCTGGCAACCACCGAACTACAAAAGGTACCAGCAACGATTTTATCTCGCGTGCAGCGCTTCCATTTTAAGCCCGTCGCCGAGCCTGTCCTTGCTGAGCATTTGCACTATATTGCCGAGAGCGAGAAGATTGACGTCGACGATGCCGCCCTGCGCCTAATCGCCCGATCAGGTGGTGGCAGCGTGCGCGATTCGATTAGCCTACTTGATCAGTTGTCGAGTGGCGGTAAAATCACGGGCGAGCGAGTCATTAATACCCTTGGTTTAGTCCCCGACGAGACGCTTGACGGCATTATTTAGCTCCGTAAAAACAGGTGACGCAACTAGGATTATCGCGGCGGTTCAGGGTGTTCTCGATGGCGGGACCTCACCGGATGCTCTAGCCACTGATCTAATTAACCGCCTTAGTGTGACAGCGCTAGAATGCCCCACTAATTACACTTTAATTGATAAACTGCTCGAGGTCCGCGGTAGTGCCATTCCGAGCGCTAAGCTACTAGCAGTTCTAGTGACGATGGCTTTGTCAAACGTACCGATTGCCGAAGCCATCCCAAAGCTAGCGAAAAAGCAGGTTATCACTGCGCCAACTTTGCAGTCACATGCTACTGCTCCCGCAAAAGTGGCCACAGCGCAGGCAGTAGACCAGTCGCCAAAGAAGTTGGCGACAGCATCGACTAAAACCATCCGCACAGTTAAGCCGCCAAAATCGGCCGCGAGTAAAATGCCAAGTGTCGGCAAGACTGACACGATTAAAGAGGGCGCACCTTCGATCGATTTAGTCTGGGACGATTTAGTCGGTCAGGTTAAGGCTGACGATCAGCCGTCTATCGTTTCCATTCTAGAGCAGTGCGATTACCGTTACGACAAGGGATCAGGTGAGCTAACGCTCCATTTTGGCAATAAGTTTTTCCGCGACCAAGCCAAAGGAGCGATTTTTAACAACGTGTTGAAAGCAGCTGCCACCAAGCTATATGGCACTGCGCCGTCAATTATCGTTTCCGACAGTGCCGCTCCAACTAATTCTGGCGTGGCGGCTGTACTTAACGCCATTGGTGGCGAATTAACAAAGGTAGACGATGGCACGAAGTAGTTCAACGACCAGTGATTTATCTGACGAGCGACCGAATGACGCTCCCCTAATTGAGGCGGCGCTCGAGACAGCGCCGATAAACATGGTCGAGTCAAGCGCATCAAGCCCCAATAGCGTTCGATCGACCACTAGCCGTGGCGGCAAATTACCACCACAGAATCTAAACGCCGAAAAATCGCTCTTAGGCTCAATCCTCATTGACGATGAAGTTATTATCGACGTTGCCGACAAGGTTAAGTCAGATGATTTCTATGATCAGCGCAACGGCGAAATTTACCGCGCCATTATCAAGCTCTATCAAAAGCACTCGCCCGTTGACCTACTAACTGTTGGCAGCGAATTGAAATCAAGCAACAAGCTAGCCAGCGTCGGCGGAGAAGAGTATCTGACTGACCTCACCAACTTCGTGCCCAGCACCGCCCACGCCGTTGAATATGCCAGTATCGTTCGCGACGCCGCCATTCGTCGTAATCTGACCAAGGCGGGAGCCGAAATTGCCAACCTCGCCTACAAATCCAACGAGGAAACGCAGACGCTTTTGTCACAGGCCGAAGCCAACCTATATGCCGTCAGTGAAGATAGCCAACAGTCCGATATGGAGTCACTTGAGAGCCTACTGAGTGATTCGTTTGAACAGATGACTTATCTACATCAGCACAAAGATAAACTTCGTGGCGTTCAAACAGGCTTTAAGGATCTCGATCGTTTAACGGCGGGGTTGCAAAAATCTGATCTAATCATCTTGGCCGCCCGTCCCGCTATGGGTAAGTCTACCTTGGCACAGAACATTGCCTACAACGTCGCTACCCGCGAAAAAAAGACTGTCCTCTTTTTCAGTCTCGAGATGAGCAATAGCCAGCTGGTCGATCGTATGATATCCGAAGCCTCGGGCGTCGATAGCTGGAACATTCGCACTGGTAATCTGACCCAAGAGGACTTTACCAAGATTAGCGACGCCATGGGTGAGATGAGCGAAGCGCCGATCAAATTCATGGATAAACCGGGCATGACTATCCTCGAGATGCGCACCGTCGCACAACGTGAAGCACATAAGAGCGAGCTCGGACTCATTATCGTTGACTATTTACAGCTAATGAGTGGCACCAAGCAGTACGGCGACAACCGCGTACAAGAGATTAGCGAGATTTCCCGTGGACTCAAGCTAATGGCGCGCGAGCTAGACGTCCCCGTATTAGCCTTGTCGCAGCTCTCGCGCAGTGTCGAACAACGTCCCGACCGCCGACCGATGCTATCAGATCTGCGCGAGTCAGGCTCTATTGAGCAGGACGCTGATATTGTCATGTTCGTCTATCGCGAGGACTACTATAATCCCGACACTGACCGCAAGCATATTACCGATCTAATTATCGGAAAGCATCGTAACGGTCCAGTTGGCACTGTTGAGCTCTACTTCCACCCAGACAAACTCAAATTCATGTCGCTTGAAAAGCGCACGCACGAATAGTCAGCTATCTACTCTATTGCTTATCGCTCATAGACTCTAGCAACGATATTGTCGTGACTGAGTCCATTCGTGGCAACATACTTCAGCTTAAACCCACTCGGCGCTTTGGCTTCGCCTAGCACAATAGCTTTGCCTCGGCGTGGCGCTTTACTCTCAGTGCTTAGATTATCCGCCTTGATTAACTGATATAATGGTGCTTCGTCGTCGCTCGTCACCAATGTATATTCATCATCGCCACTATTAACAATATCTAGAACTGCCGATACACCATCATTGTACCCATAGGTCACTGCCGGATTATAATTAATTGCCATAAAGTAACGACCGACATTTAGCGTACAGAGCGAGCAGATTAGCAGTACAAGCGGTGCCACGGCAAAGCCACGAGCATAAGGATTGCGCGGAAAAATGCCGTACCAGCCGTGAATTAGCTCGCTAATAGCCACCGTGATCGATAGCGCCAGCGGTAGAAAAATTAGGTATCCCATCTGCGGGTTGAACAAGCTGAGCCCTAGCGCCAAAGCTAATAGCCCAATGACTAAGTAGGCACGAATACAATAGACGAAGTCACGCAGAATTGACACTAGGCCAAGTGTTGCCAGGGCTAGTCCAATAATCGAAATAAACGGCGTGACGAGGCCGCCACTCAGATGGCTATCGGCACTAAACATGGCGCCAAGTGATGTGGTCAAATTATCGATACTTGGCCTACCAAGCGAACCTAACGGACATTTCCATCCGGTCCCCAAACCAATAATTGCCAGACCAATGTAGAGAAGAGCAAAAACCCCACCATAAATGACCGCCCTAGCGAGGTGGCTTTTATCCGACATGAGCCATAGCCGGAGCTGCGGGTGTAGAACCACGACAGCCACCAGCGCTAGCGCTACAATCCAACCAGAGTCCATAAAGATTAAAAGCCCCCAGCAGATCGCCGCCATAATTAACCCGCGTTCGCCCTTATAGGCTCTGAGACCAAACAGAATGACTAGTTCTACTAGTAGAATTGTCATTATACTCGCTGTACCTGTCCGGCTAAACCCCATATATAGAGTCGACGTCGCCGCTATTAGTGCCCCAAATAGAGCACTACTACGATCTGTCATTTTAATTAGTATTCGCCACAGCACTATTGTACCCGCTACGCCCAAAATTGCCGCTGGCAAGCGCACGCTCAACGCACTTAGTCCTAGAACCTTAATGAACAGCCCCTGCCACATCAGCCATGGCAGATTGACAATATCCCTCAGCGGGTTAACATAGCCACTAGTCACAGCGCTAGCAGTCTCTTCTTTGGTTAGCCCCATCGGCGCACTACCGAGTCGGTATAGAAATAAAAACGCTATCGTGGCTAAAGCTAGCCCACCAATAATGATTTGAAAGTGTCGCTGAACGAAGTCGCTCACTTTTGTTCGTTTACCCATTTCTGCTATTCTAGCATATGCTATAATCGAAAGTAAGACTAAAGGAGGAGATATGCCAGGATTTAAAGAGCAAATGGCCATGGTACAGCGGGCTAAAAAACTGCAAAAGGAATTATCAAAAGAGCTGGTCGAGGTTGAGGCAGGCGACGGCGCCGTTGTCATTCAATTTACTGGCGAGCTCAAAGTTGAGAGCGTCAAGATCGATCCAAGCAAAATTGATCTGGACCACCCTGAAGAGCTAGAAGGCTGGATTAAGGCAGCTATTCGCGATGGCCTAAAGGAAGCACAAGACGTTGCCACTGAGAAGATGAAACCGATGCTAGGTAGCCTAAGTGGCATGATGGGTGGCATGCACTAAGCATGGCGACCGAAGCGAAAGCCTTGCCGGCAGCGCTGGTCGATTTAATTGACGCCTTTAGCGCTCTTCCAGGAGTCGGTCGCAAGACGGCCGAGCGCTATGCCTATGCGTGTCTCAAGAGTAATCGCCGCATATCCAAAAACCTGTCGAGCGCCCTTGCGAAATTGCACGGCGGCGTCAAACGCTGTCCGGTGACTTTTGCCTTAATTGATGCAGACGAGGAGGTCTCGCCACTCTACGGTGATCCAGCGCGCGATAAAACCATGGTCGCCATCGTTGAGGACCCATTTGACGTTCTCGCTCTCGAGGCAACAGGACAGTATAACGGAACCTACCACGTGCTTGGTGGCGTTATCTCGCCTATCGACGGCATTGGACCAGAACAGCTACATATTCCCGAGTTAATTCGCCGCGTCAAATCAGACGGGGTTAAAGAAATTATCCTTGCCACCAACGCCAGCGTCGAGGGCGAGAGCACAGCGCTCTATATCCAGAAACAGCTCGATAGCGCTCACATAAGCGGGCTCAAAATTAGTCGTCTCGCTCGCGGCATCCCGATCGGCGTTGATCTCGAATATGCCGACAAAATTACTCTTGGACACGCTCTGAGCGACCGTAGTCGATTAGAGTAGTCTTAAGAAAAGACCGGGGGGAAGAGCTCATCTAGCAGCGTCGATAAACCACCGGCCACCAACTTTTTTTAGCTCGTAATGTTGGCCGATCTTATCCACTAGGTTAGCATCCTTAACCACATAAAGATTTGTCTGTAAGTCTTTGGCAGACAATTTGCCGTTGCGCGCTTGCGCCTGCCAGGTTTCCTTGGCCGCCTCCGCTCCCGCCGGAACACGGGCATAAAAGCCGACTCCCATATTCATATCATATTTCAAGGCTGTTCGCCCAAGAATATATGTTCCGCTATGATCACCCCGAGCGTTATCATCGAGCGGCAAGAGATTCTGTTTGCCTCTCGCTAACTCGCCCAAATCCAGTGCCACATACTCTGGTGACATCAGCTTAGCCACCTTGAATCCTTCATATTTAGCGGCCACGTTAGGGCTAAGCAGAAAATCAACCGCCTGAATTAATGCTAAGGCTACCAAAACGGTCGCCGAAATAATCGGCAGATACTTTCGCCGCCAACCGACACCGCGATGGATAAAATGAACCCGATTTATCAAATAAAGCAGGCAATAAATTATGCCGAAAATTAAAGCATAGTAGAACGGCCAAGCCTCACGCGCTGCCGCTCGGAACGCCGTCCAAAACTTATAGATTGGAGCAGGTGGAGTAAATTGAAAGAGCGAAATCGGCCCAACGTCCACCCGCACGCCAACTGCAAAGACAAAGAGAAGCACAGCCACAATTAGATAACAAATGTGCCGTTGACGATTCTCAAAACCCCACCACAGACGAAACTTTACCCAGAGATATTTTAGGCGGTACTTGCCGCAAACCAGGGCTAAGCAAATAATAATCATCAGCCAGACACCCAGCCCCAGCCACATCATCGTTTCGGGCGAGGTTGACCGATTCGAAAAGCCCGGTATCAGTCGAGAATAACCCATGGCATTGGCAAAGCTCGTCAAGTTAAAGCCCTTTTCGGCTAGGTCATAGATTTCCGCCCCGCTCTGGCTAAATCCGCCAATGGTATAGAAAATGCCAAGCGACACCGCCGCCGGCACCAGCACCATCGCTACTACCCTCAGCCAGATCTTGACAGTCCCACCAAAATCTAGCTTGTCGAAATAGCGGATAATCGAGAGCAGCATAATCGCCCCAAGCATCGGTAGGAAGTAGGGGTGAATGAGAATCGTTAGCGCTAGCACCGCACACCAAATCAGCATCAGCTGCCACCAGTGCTTTGCCCTTGGCGTATCGTCGAAGACAAGAAAGCCAAGTAAGATCAGCCATTGCCCTGCGAGCGCTGGATGATATAGCGTCCGCGCCAGCACCATCGGCGATAGTACATAAAAGAGCGAGCCCGCCACCAGATAGAGCACTTGCCACAACGTCGCCTTACTACTATAAAACTTCCGCCAAATCCGCCGCAGTAGCACCGCCGCCAGTCCGCCCATTATGGTATAACAGAGCAGTGACCACAGACCGAAATACTGAAACTGGCTCGGCAAAATGCCGCTCAATGGCTTAAAGGTTAGCGCAAGTAGCGGAATCACATCCATATAGACAATTGACAGGCCCGCCGGATAGGCTAGCCCCTGAATCGTCGCCCCTTTACCCGTGGCCCGGTACATCTCCCAGCCTAGCTGGTGTTGCGCCGTATCGCGTGTAATACTATGCCAAATCCAATCTGTGTTGGTCGGTACCGCCAGCGAGAAGCTAAAGAATAGCCCAAAAAATAGCACACCCACTAGCGCCCCAATTAAAAATGCCCCTCCATCTGTAATTTTTATTTGCCCGTCTAATATTCTTTTCATTTACTTTATTATACGCTATCCAGCCGACATCCGCGGCGTGTATAATAAAGATATGATTTTATCCGACCAGCAGCGGAAGCTAATCAACGATGCCGACCGCATCGTAGTGATGCAGGCCGAGAACCCCGATGGCGACAGCCTCGGCTCAGCCACAGCACTCGAAGAAATCCTGTCCGACATGGGCAAGACGGTATATTTACAATGTCCCGTTCAGATTCCGAGTTATCTGCACTATGTTAGTGGCTGGGATAGGGTAACACTCGATTGCCCAAAAAACGCTGACATGGCCATTATCGTCGATACTTCGTCTAAAACGCTCATGAGCAAGACCATCGACGATGCCGCTACGCTCAATTTTCTAAACACACACCCCGTGTTAGTCTTTGACCATCATGCCGGTGTAGGTCAAGATTTACCCTTTGACGCCGAATATATCATTGATGGCGAAGCTGTTTCAGCGGGACAACTCATCCTCAATATTACAATAGAGGAGAACTGGCCACTCAACCAGACGGCGGCCGAGAACTTATATATCTCGATTGAATCAGATAGCCTCGGTCTAACCACTGCCAACACTACGCCTGAGTCGTTTGAAGCTTGCGCCACGCTAATGCGCCATGGCGTCGTGCCCGCCGAGGTCGAAAATAAGCGGCGCGAGCTAATGAAGAAAACGCCCCGCATTCTAGAATACAAGGGACGCCTGCTCGAACGTGTTGAATATTACAACGACGGTCGCACTGCTTATATTCATATTCCATTCGACGAAATCCATGAATACAGCAACGAGTATAACCCGACGATGTTGGTGATTGATGAGATGCGCATGGTGACAGGTGTTGATGTGGCAGTCGGCGTCAAGACTTATCCCGACGGAAAGCTAACCGGCAAGGTACGTAGCAACATTCCCATTTCCAATCTAGTTGCCAAAACCTTTGGCGGTGACGGGCACGCCTATGCGGCAGGCTTTCGCACCTATGTAGACATTAACGAATTCATTCCCGAATTTGTCCGTGAGATGGATAAACTCTACCAGGAATACGACAGGGCGCACGCTCAGGCAGAAGAAAATCGGGCAGCCGTAGAAGCTATCACCAAGGCCGAGAAGCACGCCAAAAAAGGCAAACACGCTAATTTAGATGGTACTAGTCTCGGCGGATTTAAGATAAGGAAAATAAGATGAAACTATACAATTCCAGATTCAATAAGGAGCAAGAGTTTAGCCCACTTCAGGGTAGCCGCGTAGGCATGTATTCATGTGGCCCGACCGTCTACAACCACGCCCACATTGGCAATCTCAGTAGTTACATTTATGCCGACACCTTACGGCGCACGCTCAAGGCACAGGGCTACGACGTTCATCACATTATGAACTTCACCGACGTGGATGATAAGACAATTCGTGATAGCCATATTAAATATCCCGACGACGAGCCGGCGGTAGCGCTCAAAAAGCTCACGTCACACTACGAAAAGGTCTTCCTCGATGAGATGGCTCAGGTTGGGAATAACGTAGACGATATCACCTTCGTCCGCGCCACTGACAACATCGCAGATATTCAAAAGCTGATTAAGAAGCTACTCGCCGAAGGTGTCGCATATCTTGCCGATGACGGTGTCTACTTCTCAATTAACGAATACCGCAAGACGCGCAAGTACGGTCAGCTATCGCACGTCGAATTTGATAGTAGCCGCAGCGCCGAGCGTATCGATAATGACGAATACGATAAAGATAACGCCCATGATTTCGCCCTATGGAAGCGACAGAAGCCAGGCGAACCGGCGTGGGATTTCGTCATCGACGACAAAACTAATATGCCTGGTCGCCCCGGCTGGCATATTGAGTGTAGCGTCATGAGCGTTAAGAATCTGGGGCAACCTTTTGATATCCACACCGGCGGCGTCGACCTTAAGTTCCCCCACCATGAGAACGAGATCGCTCAGAGCACGGCGGGTGATCAGCCCGAGCTCTTTGCTAATTTCTTCGTCCACAACGAGCACCTGCTAGTTAATGGCGAAAAAATGAGTAAGTCCGCCCACAATTTTTACGTTCTATCTGATTTGACCGACAAGCACTACAGCCCGCTCGATTTTCGTATGCTAGTTTTGCAATCGCACTACCGCAAAGCAACCAACTTTAGCTGGGAGAACCTCACGGCAGCCAAGAATCGCCTGAGTCACTGGCGTGCTGTCGCCGAGTGGCGCTACCAGACACCAGATTGCCCCGACGACGACCAACTAGAAAAAGTCCACAAAGCTATCGAGCGGGCACAGGGCTCTCTCGAAAATGACCTTGATACGGCAGGCGCCCTAAGATGCTACGATGAAGCCTTTGATTTATTTACGCCCGAAAAGGTTAGTCATGATGCATTGGCGGCATTAATTCAGAGCATCGATCAGGTACTAGGGCTAAAGCTCGAGGAAACAACACCAGATATTTCCGCCGAAGAATACGATCTCATCGACAGACGGCAGGCCGCCCGCCAGAGTAAGGACTGGGCAACTAGCGACAGACTGCGCGACGAGCTAAAAACAAAAGGCATCGAAATACAGGATGGCGCAGTTACAATATGGAGTAAGCTCTAGCGCTTTATGCTATTTTGAGGTAAAGTAGGGGTAATGAACGACGGAGACGAGAATGAACAGCAGATTAGTTTAAATATCACGACCAGCACGTTCGTGCGTTTTTGGCTCGTAATACTGGGATTTCTAGCGCTCGCTGGCATCATTTATGTAGCGCGCGGACCGCTCGTCATGTTCGCCGTCAGCTTCTTCTTGGCGCTGGTACTAAATCGCCCCGTATCGTTTTTGGCGCGACATTTGCCAGGACGTTCCCGCACACTGGCCATCACAATTTCTTATCTAATTATCGCCGCAATCATCGCCGTATTCTTTATTACGGTCATACCAGTCTTCACTCAACAGATATCTGGCTTCCTTAGCGATATGCCAAGGACAATTGAGACAGCGCAAAATGATGCTAGCTGGTTTAATAATTTTCTTGACGAGCATGGTTTATCTAGTCAATTTGACGCCTGGATCGGCGATATCCAGAATAGTCTGTCGCACACCGCCAGCAACATTGGCTCATCGCTGGTCGACTGGGTATCGAATATCTTCGGCGTGCTTGGTAATATCTGTCTCGTTGCCTTTGCCACTTTCTTTATGCTAGTTGAAGGGCCCGACTGGGAACAAAAATTCTGGCGCTATGCCTATCGTGATCCAGTCAAGCGGCGTCACCACCGTGAAGTCGCTCGCAAGATGTATGACGTAGTCAGTGGATATGTTACTGGCCAGGCGACTGTCGGCGTGATTAGTGGCACATTTAGCGCCATTGTAGTGGGAATTTTGGCGTTAGTCTTTAACTTTAACATGGTGCTGATTTGGCCAACGTGGATTACGATCTTCATCGTGGTCTTTATCCCAATGTTTGGCGCTGTAATTGGTGGTTGTATCGTGACGCTACTTCTAATGCTGTACTCCGTGCCAGCTGCCTTAATCTATGTCGTCGTCTTTACGATTGAACAGCAGATCGAGAACAATATTATTCAGCCACGCATTCAGTCCAAACACGTTGAAACGTCAGCACTCATCATCCTAATTGCGATGACGCTCGGTTTGCAAGTCGGGGGCTTACTCGGCGCATTAGTCGCTATACCAGTGGCAGGCTGCGTCACAGTTTTGCTTCGCGATTTCTTCAACGAGCAGGACAAAGCCGCTACCAACGAGCGCTCCCACGATCACGATAACAACATCGACGGCGTTCTCGATAGTAGCGAGCCGGTAATTTTCGTCCCCGCTGATCGTCAATACGTTGGCGCTGACCCCATGAGTGGCAGCTCGCTCCATGTCCACGTCGATACCGACCCCGATAACGATACCCTCGACCGAGGCAAACTCAGGATAAATAACGACAAAAAGTAGCCTTTAGTCGCTATACCTCTGCATAAATTCCCGCTTGAACTCGTCGTAATAGTCGTCAGCGATGGCAGTGCGGATTTGCTCGGTTAGGCGCGTGATAAAACGAACGTTATGCATCGACAGCAGGTTATACGCTCGGGCGTGCTCAGCGCGATCGCTTGATTTTAGTAGTGCTCGCAGCTCGGCGCGAGTATGTCCCGCTGTGCAAGTAGGACAGTCGCAGCCTTCCATTAGGATATGCTCATCA
>JAKPIF010000006.1 GCA_029549925.1 bacterium
GCGTGGGGCAAAGGTAGCGGGCGCTAAATTCTATTATCTCAAGAATGAACTCGCTCAGCTCGAAATGGCGCTGACGCAATATGGCATCAACAAGGTTATCGGTCACGGCTTCCACTATATGACCGTACCACACATGGTCAATAACCGCGTCTTTATGGGGACAGGCTTCGCTCCACGCACTAGCGACCAGAGCGATGAGTATTATATCGACGGCGAAGACCTTGGCCTTATTGCCACTGCCGAAATGTCCATCACCGGCTATCATATGGATGAGATTCTGGACGCCAATAATATGCCGATGCTCTATGCCGGCTATTCACCGTGCTATCGCAAAGAGGCGGGCGCCGCTGGCAAGCACACCCGCGGGCTCTTCCGTGTCCATCAATTTAATAAGCTCGAAATGTACGCCTTCTGCCTACCCGAACAGAGCAAAGAGATCCACGAAAAGATCCGCGGCGTCGAGGAGGAAATTTGGCAAGAGCTCAATATTCCTTACCGCGTCGTTAACATTGCTGCCGGTGATCTCGGCGCACCCGCGGCCAAGAAATACGATATCGAATATTGGAGCCCGCACGATCAGACTTACCGTGAGTTGACTAGCTGCAGTAACTGCACCGATTTTCAGGCCAACACCGTCAACACCAGAGTGCGGCTAGCCGACGGCACTATCGAGAGCGTCCACACCCTAAACGGCACAGCCATTAGCATGGCGCGTACTCTCGTGGCGCTCATCGAAAACTACGCCCACGAAGGTGGCAAGATGGACGTACCGACCGTACTCCAGCCCTACATGGGTGGCAAGACCGAGATTTAATTGCTAAAATAAGAGCATAAAGGAGGGTAACCTAATGAGCGAATCAGGATTAACTATTGAAATTACCGGCACCAACTACGAGCTAAACGACCGTGAACGCAAATACATCGACGAAAAGTGCCGCAAACTCGCCAATCACATGTCAGCCCATAGCCACAAGAGTGCCTTTGTCAGTGCTAAGATTACCCGTATTGGCCAGCCAGGCGAAGACAAGTACCAGTGCGCTATGGTAGTAACTCTCCCGGACAAGACACTGAACGCTAGCGAAGTCGCCGAGACGCCAACCGCTGCTACTGATATCACCGAAGAGAAAATGCAACGCCAGATTCTAAAATACAAGACTGAGCGTCGTAATGATGGTGTTAACCGCGGTGGCATTATGGCCCGCATTAAGGCTAGTCTACGCCGTAAATAATTAGCATTGGAGGAAGTTTTGGATAGTGAGGAGCGCAAAAAACAGCAACTAGAGCAGATGCAACATGGGCACGGCTTCATCGCCGCCCTCGACCAGAGCGGAGGCAGTACGCCTAAAGCTCTACAGAATTATGGCATCGGTCCTGATAAATATAGTGGCGACGACGAAATGTTTGCCCTCGTTCACCAGATGCGCACACGGGTTATCACCAGCCCCGTCTTTACGAGCAATAAGATTCTGGGCGCTATTTTATTTGAACGCACCATGAATAGCCCGATTGACGGCAAGCTAACCGCTGAGTATCTCTGGGAAGATAAGCACATCGTGCCGTTTCTCAAAATCGATGACGGATTAGCTGATCGTGCTGACGGCGTCCAGCTCATGAAGCCCATTCCCGAGCTAGCCGACCGCCTAGCGGCAGCAAACCAACACGAGGTTTTCGGCACCAAAGAGCGCTCTGTTATCTATACTAACAACCTGGCCGGCATTCAGGCGATTGTCGATCAACAATTTGACCTCGCCCGTACTGTTTGCGCCGCTGGCCTCGTACCAATTATTGAACCAGAAGTTAGTATTCGCGCCGTCGACAAGGCACGCATCGAGAGCCATCTACATGAATGCATCAAGAAGAAGCTTGAGACTTGGAACGAAAATGACAAAATCATGTTCAAGTTCAGCATCCCAGATGTGCCGAACATATATCACGATCTATATAGCTATCCCGCCGTCGTCCGCGTCGTGGCATTATCTGGCGGCTATACGATGGACGAAGCTTGCGCTCGCCTCGCCCAAAACGAGAATATGCCTGCTAGCTTTAGCCGTGCACTCCTGCAGAATTTGCGAGCCGGCCAGACCGACGAACAATTCAACGCCGCCTTAGGCGCAGCCATTGAGCAGATTTACCAAGCCTCGATAAACTAGCGCTTTATTTGACAATCTTCAGGTTAACGCGACATAATAGATACTAGCCCGCCTCGAGCGGGAAGTTCTTTCCGAAGGGATTATACCTATGGATGCACTGTCACCGATCAAGCTAGTGCAAGACGCTGCGGCGCAAGTTAGCGGTATAATTACACCGCGTGAAGTAGAAAAGAGGCAAAAGAAGAACAAGCCGCAAAAGCCAAAGGCGAAGCAGCCGCACGTCGACATTTACTCTGAGTTCTTTGGCGTCATTACGCCACTCGCTTTGCCAAGTGAAGACCCCGAGAGCTATCTCAATCAACTACAGGGCATTAAACGCCAATCCGACGAATATAGCTGGCATATCCATGGTGGTTATCTCGTCAGCGACAGAATGCTACGCGTATTTCGCGATTTAATCAACAGCGGTTACGTTCACTGGCACTGGTTGTCCGCTTGGTGGATGTACAACGCCAACTTTGACGAAGTGTGCAACTTCGATAGCTCGCTCACCGATTCACGGGGTATGATTACGGGCGAGAATGATAAGATGCGCTATATGAAGAAAGTCATTAAGCGCGAAGCTCGCCACGACAAGCACAAGCACAACATCATCTGGATCGATCCGAGCTTCGGCCCCGAGCGGAATAGTTGGCGTCGCGTCGCCGGTCAAGTGCATGACGCCCACTTTAAGGAGGTGAAAATTACCTGTAGCGGTGGCCTTCGTAGCACAGAAGTGGCTTACATCAACGATTTTGTCCGCTGTTCAATGTCTTACAAAAAGAAACGCGACAAAAACGGCAAAGTTATTAAGCCGAGCTACGGCGTCAAGTTCTATTCCTCGCCGCTACGGCGTATAACCACTTTCGACGGTCGCAAATTGCCGAACGAAGTTCAACTCGACGGCAATCGGTCAATTGACGAGGTCATGAAGACCCATTAATCCCACTATTCCCGCATGGTTCACCGTGCGGGATTTTCTTTACCATAACCGGTTTTGCCAAAATTGACAGATCATTGATTTTGTTCTTGACATTGTAATAATATTGTGCTAATGTAATGACAGTTAAAGTTAATGACAAGGAGTGTGTATGAGTTTTGGTAGACATAATCATGAGAGCGGCGGAGCCGTCTCACAGGAGCAGTTCAATGAACTGCAGGAAAAATACGATAAACTAGCCGAGCAGTTCGAGGAAACGCAGGCAAAGCTTGATGCCGTACTAGAGATACTAAAGCAGCAGAACGGCGGCGTCGATATCACGCCAGCCAAGATGGCTGGTAGTGTTGCCGTGGAAGCGGCCAAGGCAGCTGAAGCCACCAAGGATGATTCAACTGAGACCGACGTCACCACGGTCATCAATAAAGATGACAAGGATGAGGACAGCGTGAGTCCTAGCCCATTTGGCAAAGTCAAGCCAGGCGAAGGCGTTCAGCCAATTGGAAATGGCGACGAGGCCATTGATGCCGCTTATGAAGAGGCTGGTGACGACGATGAGGAAGATAATCGCACACTCGGCGAACGCTTTAAGGATTGGCGTCACAACGCGTGGAAGAAACCCCGCAATCGAATCCTTGCCTTCATTGGCGGAGTCGCCATAGCCCTAGCTGTTGGCGGTGGCGTAGGATATGCCATTGGAAACAACATGGCCCAGTATACCGGCAGCGAACAAACTGTCGAGCAGCAGGCTCAGGATACCGGCAGCGAACAAACTACCGAGCAGCAGACTCAGGATACCAGTAGCGAACAAACTACCAACTTGAACAAGGAAGAAAAGAAGTGGGGCGACGCCGCCAGCAAGATGCACCTCGACGTTAACACCGTCAAGACGCTAGCTAGTCAGTATGGTGTTTCGCTTGACAACCTAGCTCAGCCCGGCATGGGCGGCGCCGAAATGCGCGACAGTGCCAGGGTGGGCAATGTCTCCGAAGCGATGAACTTTCAGGATGAGACTAGTGCCATCGACAAGCTCCGCTTTGTCGGCTACACCAACCCTCAGGCTCTCGCGATGTATATGGGTGGCATTAAAGAAGATGCCGCTATCCACGATGAAGGCGTTGACGGCTTACAAAATCCGCAAGATATCGTCAATCTAAACGAGCAGTACATGAACAACCAAGACCTACTGAACGCTGATGTTGAGACCTTCGAAAACGAACTTGACGGTGCAACCGTTACGTTACGCGACGCCACCGACGACTTCGCTTACTCGTACGGCATTACCAATGATAACGAGCTCGTCTGCACCAGCGGTCCAGAGAACAGCTATGGTGAAAACACCAAGATTGCCGACATCACCTTCGCTAGTGGCGCTCGTGAGGCAATTAAGGATAGCTGTGGCCAGACTATGGCGCGCGGCAAACGTTACACCGTTAGCACTCCGAGCGTGGTTCGCACCACAGCGGTACGTCAGCATGTCCGCCAGACAGCTTATGGCGGCGGTAGCTCGACGACTACCACTACAACCAATAATGGTGGCGGTACACCTGATCAGCCAAACAATCCGCCAGTAACTCCACCGGGGACAGACCTAGAGCCGAAGAACGAGCACGATAACGACCCTCAGCAGAATGCGGCCAACGGCGAGAATGGCAAGTCCAGCTTTAACGATAACGCCGAGGCAACCAAAGAGCCTCAGACATATGTTGACGAAAACGGACAAGCTGCACCGAGCGACATCCAAGAGAAAGCCCAACAGAACGCCGGCAATATTGATGGCGACGCCACCAACGGCAGCGAATACGTGCCAAAGGCCGACGAGCAGGGCAATATCAATGGCAGTCAAGGCAATACTGCTCCAAACTGGCAGGATTGGTCCAGTAGCGAAAGCGGCGAAGCCAAAACTGGTAGCGAGGCGTAAGCATATTGACAATAACGCCTAATTGTGGTAAAGTTAAATTGTGTTAAGAGGTGAGGAGATGAGTATTAAAAGTAAACTTCAGCAGGCGCTAAATTCAACGCCGAGGCGAGTCGCGGCCATCAGTGGCATCGCCGCCCTCGTCCTAATCCCGACCGTCATCTATGCGTGGGGTCCGGAAAGCCGTGCCACCTACACCATGGCGAAGCCAGCGGACAAGGTAGCCTTCGACAGCATTACAGATAACCCCGACGTAGGCGACGAGCGTAACTTCGTCCGGTTGCAAACAGTGGGTGAGAAGACTTGGTCAGATCAAAAGACCATGGAAGCTGGCAAGCAGTATTATGCCCGCATGTACGTTCACAACAACGCCGCTAGCAACCTAAATCTAGTAGCGACCAACGTGCGCGCCAGCCTAAATCTACCGAACGCCAGCAATGTCTGGGGTAAGCAGTTCGAAGTCAACGGCTTCATCACTAGCGACAACGCTACACCAAACCAGATTTGGGACAACGTTGTACTAAAGAGTGACCGAGAATTCCATGTTAAGGTCGTCTCGGCTAAGTATTACAACAATATTAAAACCGAGAACAGCGAGGGCTTTGACCTAGGCGGCAGCCTATTCAGCAAGGAAGGCGCCCTCCTCGGCTACGAGCAAATGGACGGCAAGATTCCAGGCTGTCTAAAATATAGCGGCTATGTCCTAGTCAAGTTCGAGCCGGTGTTCAAGAAGTCCAGCTATGACGTCGACAAGACCGTCGACAAGACCACGGCCAAGCCAGGCGAAACTATCAACTACACTATCCACGTTAAGAATACTGGCGACACCGATATCACCAACGTCAAGGTAACCGACAAGCTACCCGCTTATTACAGCGAGACCAAGGAAACCATCAAGAGCCAGAACGCCACTAGCGGCAGCATCCTAAAGGGTGACAACACCGTTACCTTTAGCAAGCTAGCCAAGGGCGAGACGGCTACCATCACGATTAGCTATACCATCAAACCAGAAACGGCGCTCGAATGTGGCGCGACAAAGATCGCCAACATCGTGACCAGCACCAGCGATCAGGTAAAGGATGAGGATAACAAGGGCAACAACGAAGCCGATACCACCGTCAACAAGGAGTGTCAGCCCGAGAAAGAGAAGAAGCCCGCCTATGACATCGACAAGAAGGTCAGCAAGACTGCAGCCAAGCCAGGCGACACGATTATCTATACGGTAACCGTCCGCAACACCGGCGAGCTAGATCTGACCAACGTCAAAGTCGGCGACAAGCTGCCCGCCTATTACAGCACGGTTGATGTCAAGACCGACGCGCCGAGCGAAGTCAAGGGCGACATGGTTAAGGACGGTGAAATCACTATCACCAAAATGCCTGTTGGTAGTAAAGCTGTCATCACCATCACCTATACGATTAAGCCCGATAAGGACATGGCTTGTGGGGATACGATAATTGACAACCAGGCCAGTGGCACCACGGATCAGACTCAGACCGAGGATGACACTACCAACAACGAAGCCAAGACGACTGTCACTCGCACCTGCGAGCCAACGCCAAAGGAAGAAGAGCATAACGATAATGTTACGCCAGCCACGCCTGCGACGCCACGGCAGCAAGCTGAGCAACCAGCCACAATCGCTGAAACAGGCCTAGAGAATACTCTCGGAGCAGTTATCAGCCTCGGCGTCCTCGCCGCTGCAGTTGCAACCTACATCGACAGCCGCAAGATTGTAAAATAAATCCCCTTCTGGCTGCATAGCAGCCACCTTCCCCAAGAGGGATGAAGGAAAATAATTAAAAGCGCCCTCCCCTTCAGGAGAGGGCGAATTAGCGTAGCCAATCGGTTGGGGTTTAGCTCGTAAGCTCTTCGATTTCTTCAATCTGTTTTAGCACGCTAGCTTCACTCGGACCACCAGTGACATTTCGACCGTTCACGCAGGTAGTCAAATCGATTGCCTGATAGATATCGCCTTCAAATAGTGGGGAGGCCGCCTTAAACTCATCGAGCGATAGCTCATCCAACGTCTTGCCTTCGTCAATGCATTCTGCCACTAGATGTCCCGACACGGCATGCGCTTCACGGAATGGCAGCCCCTTCTTGACTAGGTAGTCAGCCACATCGGTGGCATTAATGAATCCGCCCTTAGCCGCCGCATGCATCTGTTCGACATTTACCTTGGCCGTATCGATCATCGCCGTAAAGACAGGTAGGCACAGCTCTACCGTATCGACAGCGTCAAAGACCGGCTCTTTGTCCTCTTGCATATCCTTGTTATAGGCCAGCGGCAGTCCCTTCATAGTAGTCAGTAACGCCATGAGATCACCATAGACTCGTCCAGTCTTACCACGGGCTAATTCTGCCACGTCAGGATTCTTCTTTTGCGGCATAATTGACGAACCAGTCGAATAAGCATCGTCCAGCTCGATAAACTTGAACTCCCAGCTACTCCAAAGCACCGTCTCTTCTGCCATGCGGCTGAGATGCATCATTAGGATACTTAGATCAGATAGCAGTTCTAGTGCGTAGTCGCGGTCGCTCACGGCGTCAAGACTGTTGCTCATCGGACGAGCAAAACCAAGCAGTTCTGCCGTCCGCGCACGATCGATCGGGTAAGTCGTCGTCGCCAGTGCCCCTGCACCGAGTGGGCACTCATCAAGCCGGCTTTCGCAATCTTGCAATCGCAGAATATCCCGCCGAAACATGTTGGCATAGGCCATTAGATAGTGGGCGTAGGTTATCGGCTGAGCGCGCTGTAAGTGTGTGTACCCGGGCATCACTGTTTTAGTATGTAGACGCGCTTTTTTAGTCAGCACCCGCTCAAACGATTTGAGATCGTCAATAATCTCGGGGATTTCTTCTTTGACATATTGGCGAAAGTCAACCGCTACCTGGTCATTGCGACTACGCCCCGTGTGTAGACGCTTGCCGGCTTCACCAATTCGCTCAGTTAGGATGGCCTCGATATTCATATGGATATCTTCATTCTCGCGCGTAAAGTGGATTTTGCCCGCCTCAATATCCTGTTCGATACCTTTTAGTCCGTCGACAATCGCCTTGACATCGTCCTGCGACAAGATGCCTTGCTCGCCCAGCATAGTAGCATGGGCAATCGAACCGGCAATATCCTGATGGTAGAGTCGCTTGTCAAAGTCAATTGACGCATTCATCTTATCAACTAGGGCGTCAGTATCTTTACTGAAGCGCCCGCCCCATAGTTTCTTTGCCATGCTATTTCTCCTTCTTGGCTAGTTCACCACGCTCACGCATGCCTTCTGCCACCGTCGGCAGAGCATAGAGATCGATGAAGCCATCGGCATCACCCTGATCAAAGTCTGACTCTTGGAAAGTGGCCAGATCTTCGTTATATAGTGATTCGGGCGAGATTGTTCCCATCGGAATAATATTACCCTTATAGAGCTTCAACTTCACCGTGCCAGTGACGTGTTCCTGCGTCTTTTCGACGAAGGCAGATAGCGCTTCGCGCAGTGGGCTAAACCACTTACCGCCATAGACTAGCGAGGCAAAATCAATACTGAGCTTTTGCTTTTCGTGAAGGGTATCAGCGTCAAGCGTGAGCATCTCGAGCTGCTCGTGAGCCCGATAGAGAATTGTGCCACCCGGCGTTTCGTAGACGCCGCGATCCTTCATTCCGACCATCCGATTCTCAATGATATCAATCGTACCAATGCCGTTAGCGCCGCCGACCTTATTGAGCGCTCGAATAATGTCGCTAGCCTTCATTTTCTTACCATCTAGCGCTACAGGGCGGCCCTTTTTGAAGTCTATGGTGATAGTGGTCGCCTTATCTGGCGCTTGCTCGGGTGTCACGCTCAGCTCGAGAAAGCCCGGCACGTCATATTTTGGTGCCTTGGACGGGTCTTCCAAATCTAGCCCCTCGTGCGATAAGTGCCAGATGTTCTTGTCTTTCGAATAGCTATCCTCACGGCTCACCTTGAGCGGGATATTATGCGCCTCGGCATAATCAATCTCCTGATCGCGCGACTGAATATCCCATTCCCGCCATGGAGCAATGATCTTGAGCTCTGGGGCAAAGCGCTTAATTGCCACTTCAAAACGCACCTGGTCGTTACCCTTGCCAGTGCAGCCATGGCAAATCGCATCGGCGCCCTCCGCACGCGCTACTTCGACTAGCTTCCGTGCAATAATTGGGCGCGTAAACGCCGTACCGAGTAGGTAGCTCTCGTATTTAGCATCCGCCATCATCGACGGAATAATAACTTCATCCACGACCTCATCGGTGAGGTCAGCCACAATTAGTTTACTGGCGCCGCTTGCTTTTGCTCGACGCTCTAATCCGTCCAGTTCATTACCTTGCCCGACATCCGCCGAGACTGCAATCACCTCCGGATTATTATAATTTTCCTTTAGCCAAGGAATAATAACCGAGGTGTCTAGTCCGCCGGAATAAGCAAGCACGACTTTTTTAATGTCGCCTGCTAATTTCGCCATTTTAGCCTCCTCTGATATTACTTAAACACGGCGCGCTGCCGTGCCTTGTGCTTCTATACTATCACGGTGCTAGCGGTTAAGACAAATGAAAGCCCCCTCCCAACATGGGAGGGGGGTAGAGGAGTATTACTTACATGCAGGTGGCTGCGGCTCGAGCGTCGCAAAGCTGGGTGACGACATGCAAAGCTGGTTCATGGCATAGATATTCGAATTCACGCCTTGGCTCTGCGCCAATTTGGCGTCATAAATAATCGCCACACGTTCGCCATTTTGCGCTGCGCGGCAAGCACGCCCGACCAGCTTGGGCAAATCGAGTTTGTCTGCATCCACGAGTAATGTGCGCCCGCTTTTAGCAGTAAGCACTAGTAGCTCGTCGCGGTTATCGTCCGTCGCGCCGATCGCCACAATATGCGTATCGCTGTCCAGATAATTCTTGGCGCACTTCATCTCAATCTCGTAGAGACTTTCACTGTCAATCGGGACGATGACTTTGTCATAGGGCGTCACCACATGGACGCCGCACTTGTGGTAAACCTGCATTACCTTGTCACCAACCCGGTATAGGACCAACATTTGGTGCGGCTGCGTTTCGAAGCGTTTTGGCGCTTCTTCGTAAACCTGGTGTAGCACCGTGAAGTCGTCCTCGGGTAGCTTGGCTACATCAAAATCAATTTCGCCAGTAAAAACCTGTTTCATACTGTCTCCAATCCAAAGAACTCCTATATGGGCATGTACATTATGACATAAAGCTAGCTATTTTGCAACTATTTCTTGTGTTTTTTGCCAGCACTATTACTAGCACAATTAGCCTCGCCGCCGTTACATAGAGTGCCACTTTCTCAGCATAATCTTGCGCCAAATAAAAATAACCGTTATACTATCAGCATAAGCGAACCAGGGAGGGTTAATGTTTGAAATTGACGACAAAATGCTAGACGAACTAGGTCTGAATGAGCTAGAGGGCAATAAGCGAGAGCAGTTTAAGAGTTTTTTGCGCGACACATTACAGGAGCGCGTCGGCGAGAAATTGACCAAGGGTATGCCAGAACAGACACTAGACGAATTTGGCTACTTTATGGATGGCAACATCGAAGGGATGAAGAAATGGCTCAGCGCGAACGTGCCGGATTACGCCAACGATCCGAACTTCATCCAGTTCAAACAGCGCAACCCGAACGCTACCGAGGCGGATATCCTTGCGAGCTATGGCTCGCTTGCCTGGCTACAGACTAATCGTCCAGATTATCCCGAAGTCGTCAAGCAAGCCCTCGAGGAGATCAAGCAGGAAGTGCGCGACAACAAACAGGCTATCCTTAATGCCTAGCTGAATAATATACCGATTAAAAAGGCGCGCCCACAGATGGACGCGCCGTTTAAGTGTAGGCTAGAGAAAAGAATAACACTTACGATGCGAGCGCCATATCGCTCGCCTTAGCGTCAAACCTAACGGCGACAAAGTTCTCGGCGCGTAGCGAAACGATCAGCTCGTAGTCATAACAGTTAAACTGCTTGATGACACGATGCAGATCGTCGCTATCGCACAGCAGAACCAGCTTTTCGCCATAGTCGAGATCACGCAGCGCCTGCTGAATCTCCCGCGAATTGACCTCATCGGAATCGATCAGATGCAGACCTGACGCTTGTTCACCCTCGACAATTTCTTCGATAGCTTCGCGATCATCGACCTTGGCCTGATTCGAACAACCCACGACGAGACACCGGACGCTTGATGAGCGCAGATAATTGCGCAATTTAGTGGCGACGATCTCATGCAGGCGGCGAAAATCACTTGTGACATGGTGCGTAATAATCATAGCACTTCCTTAGCTCTAGACTCTAATGAACTAGCCGAATTTCCTCCTATCTATCGTGGTGGCAAGCCATTTTTTGATTGACAGCGTAAGTATAATAGCATATTAGTAAATAAAAAGCAAGCACAGCTAAGCTATTAGGATAACCCCCCTCCACTAGGAGGGGGGATAAGCCGGATTAAGCAAACTATACCTGCTGCTTCGCATCTGACTGCGCTAAGACGCGATCGTCGATCACAAAGTGAGTGTTCATGGCCGCATAATCCCGGTTCAACTGCTGAATCGGTAGGAAATAGTTATCCCGCGGTGTATGGTAGAGAAATATCACCCGGTCGGCAAACGTCGTACCCGCAATAAACAAATTTACCAGCGTATCATAGCCAAATTGCTCGGCATTCTCGAACACAATCGCCGAATAGCATTCAATGTTGTCAAATTTGGTGCATGCATCATCTTCGGCTTTTTCGCTATACTTATAGCCAGCCGCTTCATTGCCGACTATGCCGCATGCATTCATGAGCTCCTTAGCATCATGCGCATTTAAAAATTGCACACCACCGTCATAGTAGTCGTTCATGGACAGTCGCTCTTGCCAACTTTTATCTGCTTCCTTTATCATTTCGCGGTAGCGCAAATACGCCTCGTGGTCGTGACAACCAATCGACATGCTCTGCATGCAGTCGTCATAGTCGCATAACGTTTCGGATACAGCATGGTAAAAGTAGGCCTGGTCTAGCACTCCTCCCGGCAAAAGGTCAACATAGCCCAGGTTGCTATCTTCGACCGCAGTTGCAATCTCTGGATTATCCTCAGTATCGAGAATCAAACGAAAGTTCGTTGACTCTGCGCCAAATAGACTACGCACCAGATTGTCGCCAAAGTGATCGATCATTAGCACATCATCGACACCCAGCGCATGATCAAGCTTTTCAACCTTCAACTTGATGTAGCCATCCCACGGTGCAGGCGCTCCCAGCGTCTCCACCGGTAAACCAAACATCGCCGAGGACAACAGGCGGGCTCCGCCTTTCGCATCGTGTCCACAAATTAACGTTACACCGACATCACACTCGTGCAAAAAGCGTGCCGTGTGGCGAAAAGTCCCAGCAAAGATAACCAGAGTAATATCATTGATGGTGATCGCCCGATAGTCGTACTCATCAGCGAACAGATCTGTCCTTTCTTCTAGCGGTCCAACTTTGTTTTTGAGCCAGTTGATCGCTCGCGCGTAATTCCGGCAATTCTCCGAACCTAGTGCCATCTCCCGCAGGGAGTCGCGAGCCACCACGACGGTGTGTTCGCCCGGATCGAAGATGAACGGATAGATTCCGCGCTCACGAAATGCCGATACGTCAACCAGGTAGACACGGCCCATAAGTGAACTACACATCTTAGCCTCCTAAGGTACCTCACACCAATATGACACCCCTATTATACTCCTGTTTAAGCAATTTTACGGATATTGGTAGCCTGCCAGCCTGATAATCTCGTGATATACTAGAGAATATGAATAGTATAGCCAAACTTCGTGGTGCGCTAGTGAGCGGGGACTACCACACTCTAACGCTTGATATTTTTGATACCGTTTTGCTGCGGGATATTCATCCCGAAGACGAACAATTCTTGCTGGCCGCCGAGAAGCAGTCCAAGGCTCTAAATAGCAGCCTAAAGCTAGCAGGCGAGAGCACTATCTCGGCCTACGAATTCTATTCGTGGCGCCAATATACGCGGCGTGAAGTTCAGGGAGCATGGCAAAGTTATGACGATAGCGAGAAGCAGCAGCGCTCACACGAAGCCACTCTTGAGGAATGGTTCGGTCGATTAGTAACGCTACTCGCCAGCAAGCGTGGCCTTGATATTGATACTGACAAGAAGGCTAAACTGGTCGAAGATCTCATCAATATCGAGCTTGTCACTGAAAAGGCTCATCTGACGCCTAACCACAAACTAGTTGAGGTCTTAAAGGAAGCGAAATCACGCGAGAAAATTCGTATTTATTTTGTCTCAGATATGTATCTAACGACACAGCAGGTACAAAGCCTACTCAATTATTTCAAGATCGGCAGTTTGTTCGATGGTGGTATTACCTCTGTTGATGCCCACGCTGGCAAATGGGACGGCGGATTATATTATCGGCTAAGTGATGCCGATATATTTGGGGAAGATTTTGATATCCTTCATAACCTCCACTTCGGCGACAGCAAGTACGCCGACTACAATATGGCACGCAAAGCTGGCAGTGACGCCATCTGGTATCACGAGCAGAGCCAGAAGGTCAAGCGGGCAACCGAGCGAGGTAGTCATAGAATAAACCATCTGACGAAATCAGTAATTCGTGGATCAAAGCATAGTTTGCGTCAGGAGCTATCGCACGGCAATGAGCCCCGCGATATCTGGGTCAAATATGGCGAGCTATTCTCGCTGCCGATGTATATTTATCTCTCACATATCTTTACAGTAGCAGCCACAAATCCTGACACCACCTTCCTAATGGTTAGTAGCGAAGCCACCTCCTTTGCCCAGTTTATGGACGAAGACTTTGGCGAGCAGCGCCCCGCCAACGTCAAAGTAGCAAATAAGCTTAACCGCCGCATGATGATTCGAGCGCTCGCTTATCAGGCAGCCAGCGGCGGCGATATTGACCTCAACGCTCGTGTCATTAGCCAAATTGTCAAATTTGGCGAGATCGACGGCTCGCCGCGTGAAGTCTATGGCTTTCTCTTTGGTAAAGACTTTCCTGTTAGCGAGCTAACGCTCAACGCCCGCAGCAAGAATGAGTTCTACGAGGGACTAGTCCGCGATATTCAGACGGCGCCAGAGCCGGCCAAAGAGGTGCTGCGAGGCGCCTATGAGCATGTTGAGCAAATTCTAGATGGCATAGCGACAGATAATCTAGTCGTCGTTGATGTCGGCTGGGGCGGCACGGTGCAGGTGCTATTAGAGCAGTTCTGCCAGTCCGCCAGTAAAGGCATTAACGTCGACGGGCTTTACCTTGGTGCCTATCGCCAGGCTGATCGCTTCAAAATTAAGCCCGTGCCGCTACATGGCTATCTGCTGAACGATATACAGTACGGCAAAGACAAGCGCCTGTGGAACGCTGTCATCTGGGAATATGCCTACACCAACAAGATTCAGTTCCCAGCCGACGAAACACGGCTAGCGCTAGTTGCCGAAGGTTTCCGCCAAGGCATTGAGTTTTATCGCCATATTGAGCTCGACCCCAAGACCTACTTTGATAAAGTTGTACGGCCCAAAATTCAGCATCTGCTGACTAGTCCGACCCGCGCCGAAGTGGCAACCCTAGGCGACATCGAGTTCGACTCTGGCTTTGTCAACTTCCTGCCGTTCCACCTGGTGGAAGAGAACATTGGTACGCGCAATATGTGGCGCATGCTAATTCGTCACCCCCATGGCACGCTGCGCAACGTCATCTTTAAACAAAATTGCTGGCCTGCTGGCTATATGAAGTATTATCACCTCATCGGTCTCAAGACCGTCTACCGTATCTACGGCAAACTCCGCCACATGGTATTCGTTTAGCCCACACGGCAATGCCAGTAGAACGGCAACGTGGCAAAAAGGAAAAGTGGCTTGGACGCATCCAAGCCACTATATGGTTCTATGTCTTCGTAGCTGCCTTTGTCACCTCCCCTAGCGGCAGGGTAGACTGGCGTTTCGCTATCACGATATCTTTGCGCTATTCATGATTTTGAGCCTCGTTAGTTCATCGAGAATGCCGTTAATGATCTCAGCGCACCGCCGCACTTCGTCTCGTTTTGCGCCCTGCACATCGATACAAATAATCCCGTCTAAATTCC
Source organism: bacterium (assembly GCA_029549925.1). Lineage (GTDB taxonomy): Bacteria > Patescibacteriota > Saccharimonadia > Saccharimonadales > Saccharimonadaceae > Nanoperiomorbus. The sequence continues at coordinate 15,090 of JAKPIF010000006.1, forward strand.
GTAGCGTGAGCTTGAGATTACGCCGCCGAAGCGCCTCATCCGAACTTGCCAGCCAGACGAATGCCCAGATGCCGAGAACCACCTCAGGAATGGATTGATACTTCCTCTGGTCGTGGACTGTCGTAACTACAAATCGACCAATAGTCGAAAAGTAGCGCCGCACAGTAAAATTCGGACTGGCCGAACGCTCTAGCTCTCCTTTGGCTGGCGGCAGAACATCCACTTCTTGCTCGGCCATTGCTTCTGGCATTAAAACATTAGTCAGGATATTCCAACGGCCTTTGCCTGTGCGATAGAAGAGAGCGCATTGTGGGGCGTTGTTGTATTTCAATGATTCGACAAATTTATTGTCGACCATGATATCTAGCTCGCGCAAGACATGGACTACATGAGCCGGCGTGTCGCATGGGATGATATTAGATCTTTCGATGATGTCCCCCGTTATCTCGGCGATATCATATAGTGTTATCTGTACATCATTGTTGTGCGTTGTTAAGCGTATCGCGTCGGGTAGCTTCGCGTCGAATATCAACTCTGAACCATCTTCGGCGAAACCGTGCTCTAGCTCGTTGTCGTTGGCCGCCATAAGAGCGTCCTGGAGTAACTTGCTGCAAGCCGACGTTGATGCCATTTGCTCTCTAATCCGATATACACTCCGGATAGCCAGCACGGCTATTATCGCCACGGCTAAGATTGTGACTAGCATGATTTCCATAGAACCCCCTAAGGAACCTATCACTACAGATACAGCAGCACTATACCACATTTTAGCGTAGTAGTCTAGGGCTATACTTGATTATGGTTCTAGTATAGACAGACGTTCATCACTCGCCCATTAAAATGCACTTGACTTTTATCTAACGTATTCCAGTCCCGCTTTGCGCAATAATCAGCATATTTTTGGTCTTTAGGCGCTCTGATAAGATACCGGCCAGAATATAAATTAATAATCGAATAATCGCTCCAATTAGTCGCAAACGCCGACAAGTTGAGATCTCGCGTAGACATCACGTCTTTGTCAAGTCGGGTCACGCTCTTGTCGTAATAGAATCCAGCACTATTAACGATATTATGTGATTTCTTTTCATAATCATTCATTTGTTGAATTATCCACTCCGCACGATAACGATCTATCGCGTTAGCTTCGAAACGGCCTGTAAAGAAGCCGTCAAATTTATATAACTCTATAGACAAAAGCAAGAAGATACAGCAAGCCATTGCTCCGCCATTTATGTATTCCGAATAACACGCAAAATACCATGCTAACCACGCCGCCAAAATTAGACCGAACGGAAATACAATTCTTTGTGAGATCCAAATAGAATCTGGTCGCTGCATCATTAGTGGCGCTACGGCGACACACATGCTCAAGAACGTAAGGAATATACTGCCAGTAGCCCAGCATAGCATGCCTTTGGCAGAACGATGAGCGACCGAATGTGTAATGGCGCCTATTAATGTAACAAGGCAAATTAGAGGAGCAACGAACGGCGGAATTGTATCAAAAAATGTAGCTATCTCTTTTAGCTGTGGCAAGACTATAGCAGCAGATTTTAATAGATCTACTCCACTTGCCCCTCTTCCGGTTTGCCCTGTCACTAAAACGCCAAACTTAATAGCCGCTACACCAACTATGCAAGGAATTACATATAGTATAATGGCGACCACCATAGCTCTAGCTGTCTGCCTAAGTCCTTTAGATGCTATTAATGAAATAAGCGCCATCAGAACTAGATAGGTTCCATATACGCCTTGGTAAGATAGCATGGATACAATTCCGTAAACAGCCGAAAGAATTATGTCGCGCCGTTCACCCTTTTGCAAGTATCGCGCAAAACGGCCGGCGCCGGCAATCGCGAAAAGCACACCCATCATCATTACACAGCGCTCCATATAGCTAAACAGTTCGACTGTCATTGGATTAATGACTGTCAATACTGATAATAGCCAAAGTACCACTTGATCCGACCTATTGTTAGCTCTAATAATTCCGCTATACAATCGATAACATACTAGTATTGCAAGGCCGACTTCAACTATGGCCAGCGCTGAGCTTATCTGCGTCGCCCGCGCCATCGGCAGATGGAATACGCCGAGTGTTAAATATTGGAACAGTGCGCTAAATGGGCGACCACTTATTACGGCATCACGGCCATAATTTACATGCGCAAGACTACTACTTATGGCATATGAATCGGTTACCCAGTCCGGCCTAACGAAAATGCCAAAGAAGCATAGTGCCGTCAAAAACGACGTCACAATCACAAGTCTATTTGGATACAAATACTGATTATAATATCGCTTCGCCGACGACCATAATCTAGACAGTCCTAACTGGCACTTGGCCTTGATACTTATTTTTTTCATTATTCAATCCTTTTCGTTAGCCTTGCCATTCAGATAGTCGACAACTTTCATTCGCTTGCCGGACTTCGGATTTTGAATCTCAATGAGATGCAGAGAAGTATTGTCGGCGCAAGAAATAATATCTGGCCAGTCTTCGCCCATATAATTATCCAGTGGTTCACACTTTGTCACGATAACCGCCTCGCCGTCCAGTGGGATACGACATTTTGGCCAAGTATGTAATGCCCGCCAGCGGTTGTAGCATTCGCGTGCCGTCATCGCGGTGGGATCCAGGTCGCCGTCAGCCTTCGTGATCATGTGGCAGTAAATGGCTGTCTCGTCATCTTGCGGCACACCTTGAATCTTGCCGGCCACAATATCCTTGAGCTTTTGTGCCATCAGCTCACCACCACGCTGGCCAAAACGAGTATTTAGATCTTCAACCGTCTCATCAGGACCGATGGGCGCTTTCTCTTGATAATAAATTTCGCCCGAGTCCATAGCATGTGTCACTTTGGTGATAGTTAGCCCCGTAAAGCTATCCCCATTCATTACCGCTGTGATAATCGGGCTAGGGCCACGATAAACTGGCAACATCGACGGGTGAAAATTAATGATGCCGTGCGGGAAAATTCCTAGCGTCTCATCGGGCAGCATTTTGCCATAGGCGACAAGCGCGCCCACATCCGCCCGTAGCGCCGTTAATTCGTCGGCGATATCCTTCATCTTGGCTGGCTGATAGATCTTAATGCTATTTTTGAGCGCCTCCTCTTTGACGGCAGGCGCCACTAATTTATGCCCCCGCCCCCGCTGGCTGTCCGGCTTGGTTACAACTGCCACGACGTCATAATCTTGATCTTGAATTAAGGCTTTTAGCGTTGGCACGCTAATATCTTCCGTGCCAAAGAATACTACCCGAATCGGTTTATCTGTCATATTAGAATTATAGCAAAGAAAAAGCCCGCCAGATTAGACAAGATTTAGAAGACTAAACCATACCTTATTGCACAATCGTACGATTGTCTTCGTCATCTGGCAGAATGCCGCTGTCCAGCACCTTGCTGTACGGCACTGGCTGGAGGTCGCCCGAGGGCATTAGTTTGGTGAAGGCGTTCTCGCTATGGGCGATATGGTCCACAAACATAATACCGTTAGTGTGATCGATTTCGTGCTGTAGCACCCGTGCCATAAAGGGGCTAGTTGACTTAAAGTGTACTTGACGCCCCTTGATGTCGATCGCCCGCACCCGCACCTTGGTCCAACGGGGAACTTTACCGTAGACATCTTTAACCGAGAGACAGCCCTCGTCGTCCACCTCAACTTTACCTTCGTACTTGACAATTTCCGGATTAATTAGCACGACGAAGTTTTTATTATCCTTGTTATCAAAATCTTCGCGCACAATCACCACCCGCACCGGCTTGTCGATCTGGATGGCTGCGAGTGCCACTGCTACTTCGTTAGGGCGATTTGCTTCCCAATCGAGCGTGGCATCAATCATTTCTTGAATTAGCTGAATCGTATCTTCGTCAATCTGCGTCACCCGCCGTGACCGCTGACGCAAGTGGTCATTTGGCAAGGTGATAATATTCTTCATCGTATATTTTTTGGACATATAGTTATTATATCAGGTAAAGATGTGCCACAAGGCCAGCTAGAGTAGCGACCCTGGATCGAGCTCAATCGCCCATCTACCTTTACTGGCCTGTTCGACAAAGTTTGCTATTTCAACTAGCGTCGCATGGTTCACCGCCCGCACCACGATTTGCCAGCGGTACATGCCACGTAACCGCTCATAAAAGGATGGGGCCGGACCAAGAATTTTAATTTTTTGGTCACCGAATTTTCCCTTAATTTCACTAGCCAGCTTATTCGCGGCTCGCACGGCGCACGCTTCAGTTTTATACGAACAGGTTAGTTTCAAGAGATAAGAGAAGGGTGGAAAATGTCCTCGCTGACGCTCACGAATCTCAGTGTCGTAGAAGTCCGCATAATCTTGCGCTGCCCCGAGGCGTACGGCTGGCTCATCAGGGCGATAGCTCTGAATAATAGCCACAGTCGGCTGGTCGCTACGCCCCACTCGACCGCAGACCTGCGCAACTAGCTGAAAAGTACGTTCACTGGCGCCAAAATCCGGGAGCATGAGACCGGCATCCGCCTGCACCACGCCCACCACGGCGAGATGAGGTAAATCTAGTCCCTTGGCGATCGTCTGCGTGCCGATAATAATGTCCACTTTGCCCGCATGCAAATCACCATAGAGATCCTGTACGCCTTGGCCTTTTTCGCTGTCGCCGTCAAAGCGCTTAATCGTCGCCTTCGGAAAAAGCTTTTTAGCCTCTTCCTCAATCCGCTTAGTACCAATCCCCCGATAGACAATCTCGGCATTACCACAGTCAGGACATTTGAGAGGCGGCCGTGTCGTGAAGCCACACAGGTGGCACACTAGCTGATATTTATCACCATGAAGTGTTAATGGGATAAAGCAGTTCGGACATGCCGCCGTCCAGCCACAATTCTTGCACATTGCCGTACCAGCCGTGCCACGACGGTTATGAAAAAGCAGTACTTGGCGGTGATTATTTAGCGCCTGACGCATCACCTTTAGTAGGGGCGCTGTAAAGATATGACTTTCGGTCGAGAAGTTATCCCGCTTGGTCAAATCGACAATCTCGGTCATCGGCCGTGCCGCGCCAGGACGGGCGAGTTTATCCATCGTCACAATCGGACGATTTAAGCGCTTCGCTAGGTAGTAGTCGCTAATGCTCGGTGTAGCGCTGCCCAAGACTAGCCGCGCCAGCGCCTCTGAACACATTTTTGAGGCCACTGTTAAAGTGTTGTAGCGGGGCGCTTTCTCTTGCCGATAGCTCGGCTCGTGACACTCGTCGATAACCACTAGCCCTAAATTCTTCACCGGCAGAAAGAGCGCTGAACGTGGCCCGATAATGACGACTGGGCGTTTTGCCGTCAAGACCGCTCGCCACACCCGATTGCGTTCCGCCGCCGTCATGGCTGAGTGGGTTACCACCACATCAGAAAAACGCGCCCGAAAGTTCATCACGAGCTGTGCCGTCAATGATATTTCTGGCACCAAAATGATAACCGAGCGTCCTGCCGCCAGAGTATCCGCCGCTATCTGCTTATACACTTCGGTTTTACCGCTACCAGTAATGCCACGAAGTAGCACAGCCCCAGATTCGACAGCTTCAATTTCCCGTACCGCCTTGGCCTGAACGTCGTTTAACTTTACACCGGATATCACATTAGCGTTTTCAAGTGGCTTATCGTTAAATAAGTTGTTTAAGTCGTCGTCCTTAACGGCCCGTGGCTTAATGCCGACCCGTGCCGGCAGAAAGGTTTGCCACACCGCACCACTAGATGTTGCATAGTATCGGCACATCCAATCGTGCACTTCGATTAGGTGGCGGGGCAGAGGAGTATCGACCACCACTTTGCTAATTGGCTTACACTCGAAGTCGGGCGCTTCATAGCGCTTCTTTACCACCACACCGAGCGAGTCTTTTTTGCCCACCGGCACTTTGACAATCGTCCCAACAGCTAGCTCACCCTCATGGGCGTAGGTCAATTCGCTATAGAACTTGCCCACGTTACCCACCATCGAGACGTCGTAATAGAACATAGCTTCATTATACCAGCCATCTTTTTCCGTCCCCTCTGGGGAAGGTGGCTGTGTTAGCAACCAGAAAGAGTCTAACCGTGCAATATGGCTTGTTATATAATGTACTTATGTATTTCAAGTCGCGGGCGGAAGCGGGGGTAAAATTAGCGGAGCTGTTAATGCCTAAGTATGGCACCGAGAATGTCGTTGTCTTAGCGCTCAGCCAGGCGGGCGTGGCTGTCGGCTATCAAATTGCCGTCAATCTGCATGCTGCTCTGCGCCGCTTGCCAATGAGGACCATCCACATTGACGATGAGAGCGTCGATTACGCCACCGTTATGCCCGGCGGCGTCGTTTCTATGTCGCCCGATCTCACAGAGTCAGAGCAACAGTATTATTACAGTGAGTATAGCGGTTGGCTCGAGAACGAAATTCGCACCGCCACGCTCGAAATCGACAGAAGTATCGGCACTGATGAAATCTCACCCGAGAATATGCGTGGCTACAACGTCATCCTAACCGACGATACCTTAGCTAATCCAACTAAGCTTACCGCCGTCATCGACTGGCTCAAGCCCGTCCGCGTCGAAAGTCTCATTTTAGCTTGCCCCATCATCACGGTGTCCGCTCTCGATCGCGCCCACGTCCTAATGAACGATCTTTATATCCTGAGCGTCGTACCGAATTACTTTGGCGCCGATCATTATTACGACATTAATGACAAGCCCGATGCCACCATGGCACGCCATATGATTGATTCCACCATCCTAGGCTGGCGCTAGTTTACTAAATATCTAGAAAGTGTTATTATATTAATGCCTTTTGTTGTGCCCGTGGCGGGGCAGGAACCTTGCGAGGTGAAGCATATGTATGGTTTTGATAGTAAAGCGACATTTGCAGCCCGGGAGAGAGTCTCCTTGCCCCCGGTCAAGGTTATCTCAAGTGAGATAGCCTGCGCCGTGCCAGTTCGAATCGAACTAGTCGTCGCTCACTACGATCGACGACATGGAGACGCCGAGTACTTGCTTCTATATCTAAAAAGCAGCAAGCACTACGATATCTACCAATCACTGAGCGACTTTCCGCCGGAATTCTGGGAAAGTGGTACAGCCGATACAGTAATCAGAGTAGATGTCGAACACAAAAACGACCGCAGAAAGGTGGCACATCTGGTCAACAACTACTACGAAAATCATACGCTCACGTTTAGGCATCTGCAGGGGCAAACGATTGGCGCCGTGCCAATCAAATCACCTAGCGGTAAGCGTCAGATCGCTTTCGTTTGCCCCATCGGTACGGTGCAGCAAGCATCCCTGACGCCTGATATGGTATTTGTCTAAGCCTCAGCCCGCCCCACCCATACGGTGGGGCCTTTTCCTACCTGATAAGCTATATGCTATAATCTTAACTAGATTATTTTAAGAGGTTTATAGGGGAGAGAATGCCAACTACAGACAAGATATTGGGCAAGATTTTTGGTGACCCACAGAAAAAGATTATTAAGCGGCTACAAAAGACCGTCAACAGGATTAACGATCTAGAAGATAAATACCGCGCCATGGATGACGAGACTTTGGCGAAACAAACTGACGTCCTAAAAAAGCGCCTCGCCAAGCTGACCAAGGAAGCTGAAGCCGAGGAATCCAAGAAGAAGCACGGCAAAAAGACCGTAGCCAAGAAGGTGAGCGAGGATAAGGCGCTCGAAAAAGGTCTCGTCTCGGATAAGCAGCTCATCAACAAGATGTCTGACGCCGAACGCAAAAAGTACGCTAGCGCTGGCGCCGCTCAAATCGACGATTTTAACGCCCTCGACGCCATTCGCGAGCGCAAAGCCAAGCAGCGTCGCCATGACGCCCTTGATATCATCTTGCCTGACGCCTTCGCTTTGGTGCGCGAAATGTCACGCCGCGTCCTCGGCCAGCGTCACTATGATGTCCAGCTAATGGGCGGAATCGCCTTGCACGAAGGCACCGTCGCCGAAATGAAGACCGGAGAAGGCAAAACCCTGGTCGCCACCTTGCCAGTTTACTTGAACGCTTTAACTGGTCGCGGCGTCCACATGGTAACCGTCAATGATTACCTCGCCCAGCTTCACGGCGGCTGGATGGGCAAACTTTATCACGCCCTCGGCATGAGCACCGGCGTTATCGTTAGTAACAACGTTAGCTATATCTACGATCCCGATTACATTAATGAGGATCACTACGATAAGCGTATGCAGCACCTAAAGCCCTGCAGCCGCAAAGAGGCCTACGCCGCCGACATCACCTATGGTACCAACAACGAATTTGGTTTTGACTACCTACGCGACAACATGGTGAGCGACCCGTCGCTTTTACGTCAGCGCGAACTCAACTTTGCCATCGTCGACGAGGTCGATAGTATTCTCATCGACGAAGCCCGCACCCCGCTAATTATTTCCGCCCCAGCCGCCGACAACCCTGAACTTTACATCAAATTTGCCGCACTGGTCGAGAACCTCGAGCCGTCCACCCCACCGAAGCCAGGCGAAAAGGCGCTTCGCAATCCCTTAACAGGCAAATCGCTTGAACCGGATAAACCCGACTACGAGCCCGATGGCGATTACGAAGTCGAGGAAAAGCGCCATACCGTCACCTTAACTGATAGAGGTGTCGACAAGGTTGAAAAGCTTCTTGGCATTAAGAATCTCTT
>JAKPIF010000012.1 GCA_029549925.1 bacterium
CCGACAGGATTTGAACCTACGACCTTCAGTTCCGCAAACTGACGCTCTATCCAGCTGAGCTACGGGCACATACTAGAATTATATCACCATAAATGGCTTCTATCAAATGGTCGGGGTGATCCGACTTGAACGGACGACCTCAGCGTCCCGAACGCTGCGCGCTACCAACTGCGCCACACCCCGACGCGTCTTTATTATATCACATTGACAAAATGATATTTCAATTTATAATATTCTTAGGTTTCGCGAGAGATTGGGAGGTCTGTGCTTTGCACTAGTTCGGCATTACTAAAACTGGAAGGTGATATGATGACGACAGAGAAAGCCCGACGAATTAAAGACATTGAGATAGACAGTCGACGAGCAAGGCAGAAGGTGTTAGTCGGCTTTATTAAGAGCTGGCTGATGGTTCTACTGACGGTTGACGACTACTATTGCCATGATGACGTCATAGCGGGGTTTGACGGCGATGCTATCCATTTGTACTATCGTCCGCCACATGGCTGGCGCAAGTATATGAAGGGTGAGCGGTATTGTCCGCCAAAGGAGAACGAGTCGAAAGGCGGTAATGACACCGACCCGCAGCGTGGCAATATACTGCACGATCGGCATTACCTATACGGAGGTGATTAGTCCTACTCAGAAATCTTGCGATAACCTTTAGCCCCGGCGTGCGCGCTGGGGCTATTTTTCTAACCTGCTACAATATAAGTAATGAAATTAATTGTTGGCTTGGGCAATCCTGGAGCGGAGTACGTCGGCACGCGACATAACTTCGGCTTCTTTATGCTAGACCAGTTAGCGGCGGCGCATGGAGCGGGTTTCCACCTCGAAAAGAAATTTAGTGGAGAAGTGGCGAGCTACGATTATGATGGCGAGCGTGTATATTTATTAAAGCCGACCACTTTTTACAACCTCGTCGGCGAGGCGGCGCAGAAGGTGATGGCATATTACCATATTGATATTAGTGGCGTGCTAGTGATTCATGACGAAATGGCGCTACCCCTCGGCACGGTTCGCACGCGTCTTGGTGGTAGCGACGCTGGCAATAACGGCATCAAGAATCTAATAAATGTCATTGGTCCGAATTTTGCGCGGGTGCGGATTGGCAGTGGCCAGACGGCAACTCACGACGGCGACACGCAGCCCGATCATGACCGATGCGGGTATGTTTTGGGCAAGTTAAATCAGCACGATGGTGGCATTCTATCGGCAGAAGTGCCGACGATATTAGAAGTTATCGATGACTTTGTGCGGGGCAAGTTTACTGTTTCAACGTATAGGTTGAATTAGTCTCTTTCGCCGGCGTAGTCTATGGGCTGCGTCGGCGCTTTTTAATTTTTCTTATACGTGGTCTGATATCTAGTGGATGACATAATTATCGAGAGTTTAGTGCTATAAGGCTTGACAAATTAAAGTGCTTGTGATAGTATAAACAATGTCATGAAGGAAACAAAAACATAAAAACATGACAAAGTAAATATTAACAAAAAATAGAAAGGATTGTATGGTTAAAGAAAACCAGAAAAACATTAACAAGGAAAGTCAAGTTAACGCCAAAGCCGTTAAGGAAAGCCACGATGAAGTAGAGAGCTTGAAGGACGATCTGATGGCGGAGCAGCTCGGTAACAATAAGCGCAAAGTTGCTTTAATGTGTAGTTTAATGCTTAACATGGTGTTTGTCATCACCGCCTATGCGATTTTATGTAGCGATGGCACAGGACAGACATTTGGTCGTTTGCTTGGCGTAAACATGTAACACGATTGTCGACATAATTTGTCCACAACTCTACACTAGACTAGATAAAAATACCGCTGATTTTGGTTAAAAACCTCCACTTTTGTGGAGGTTTTTAACCATCTCTCTAGAGATGGTAGATGAGCCTTGACTCATCGAGTGTGTTTTTGAATATAAACTCATTCGTCTACGGCTAGCGCCGTAGCCACCTTCCCTAAGAGGGAAGGTAAAAAATATGCTGTGGGTAATTTTGACAATGAACCCCTTGTATGTGGGTAGCGGTGGGTAGTATAATTCAGTCAGTGGAAGAGAAAGCCAAGAACACAAAAACGTTAAAACTCGACTACTTTGAGCGCAAGCTTGATGACAAACACCGTCTAACTATTCCGGCGGAGATCCGTTCGGAGTTTGCTAGCGGGGTAGTTATCACGCGGGGCTTCCAAAACTACCTTCATATGTATTCTAAGAACGTTTGGGAGGCGGAGATGGAGCCGGCGCTGAACGGCAGCATTCTGGATGAGCGGATTGCGGATTTGAACGTCAAATTTCGCACGGGCAAATCTGAAATGAAGCTAGACGAAAAGCAAGGTCGAATTACACTCGAACAGCACCTGCTTGACTATGCCGGCATCAAATCGACAGTTGTCGCGGTGCGAGCGGGTAGGTATTGGCGCTTGACAGCTAGACAGTAGTACGCTCTGGCTTGTGCGTAAAATACAACAAAATTAACGCAAATCAATCTTGACAGCCGAACCACTTTGAGACTATAAATAGATTATGGTTTCAATGTCCGAGCAGGGCAAAGAAACCACCGCAAAGCACCTTAACAGGCAACGAAGGACACGTATGCGATAACCACCCGGAAGGCTGATCGCCGGAAAGAAACGGATCATCGCTGGAAACTTACTTTCCAATCCACCTCACACATAAGTCTCTCATGCGTGGTATTGCCATCAACTTGGCTGTACTGCGTTTACAAACACCAAAACCAAAAAATAAAAACTGGTTGTCGCATATGTGTCCTCCGTAACGTATAATAAGAATATGAATTCAACACCACAACAACTCCATATTCCAGTCCTGCTAGAGGAAGTTTTAGCTGTGCTAAATCCGCAGTCGGGAGAGTCGTATCTAGATTTGACTGCCGGTATGGGCGGACATGCACGCAAAGTTATTGAACGCATTGGTGACGCTAAATTGGCGACGCTGTGCGATCGGGATAGCTTTGCCATAAGTCAGCTAAAAGACATAGAAAAGCAGGGCGCAACCCTAATTCACCAGGATTATGAGCACGCAGTGACTGACCTCAAGGCGTCGGGCGCTCGGTTTGACATGATTTTGCTTGATTTGGGGGTTAGCTCACCGCAACTTGATAGGGGCGAGCGTGGCTTTTCCTTTAGCCACGACGGCCCGCTGGATATGCGCATGGACAACCGACAGGAACTGACTGCCGCGACAATTGTCAATACTTATCCAGAGAAGGAGCTAGCACGAATATTCAGCGAATACGGCGAAATTGGGCGACACCAGAGCGAAGAGCTGGCGCGTGAGATCTGCTATCAGCGCAAGCGGCAACGCTTCGACTCGACGCAGGATTTGGCCGAAGTGGTGCGGATTGAAGTCGGACGCTTGGATCATGGCAAATACCACCATGTCCATCCAGCGACACAGGTCTTTCAAGCGCTTCGTATCGCCGTTAACGACGAGCTGGGGCAGCTGGAACGCACTTTGCCGCAACTGGACGATATCTTGAATTCGGGTGGGCGTCTCGCGATTATTACCTTCCATAGTCTAGAGGATAGAATCGTGAAACACTATCTGAAAGAGAATTCGGGTAGCCTCGACTTACCATATACTCTTATTATGAAAAAACCTATTGCGGGTAATGTCAACGATTACAATCCGCGTGCGCGGAGCGCTAAGCTTCGTGCCGCTTGTAAAAAATAAAAACACAGAAAGGAGCTTAGCATGCCAATCAAAATCAGCGGTCGCAGCTATGCCCACAACGTCAAGGTTCGCGTTAACAAATAAGTAAGATAGAACCTAACGCCTGACGGTCGGCCGTCGCAATATTAAAATTAAATGATATTAGTGGCTACAAGGCGACGGCAGATCGCGCAGGCGAGCGAAACACTATAAGCTCAAAAACTTTATCATATGGGATTTAAGGCCATAGGCGTGTTAGTCTCGCCTCAAAGGTTTACTCTATGAGGCTGACGCGTCTCTGGACTTAAATCGCGAGAAAAATAAAAACGTTAGAAAGGTAAAATATATGACTTCATCTCGGCGACAATATGTTTCAACTAGGCCCAGTGTGCGGGCCTACGCCGGAGCTGGTGGATGGGGACGTAACCAAAATTTGGTTGAATACCGTAGTGGCGTTAAATTAGGTCCAGTAGCCAATATGGTTGTGATTGTGTTGTTAATTGCGCTGCTCGGCCTGCTTTACCTAACCCAGCTCAGTAAAACAGGCTCATACAGCTATGAAATCAATGAAATTAACCAAAAGAAGACGGAGCTTGCTGCCGAGCAGGATGATTTGAAGGTCGAAAACGCCCGCTTGCAGTCGCTCGCTACGATTAAGAATAGCGATACGGCCAAGGCGATGACAAATCCCGTGGACACTGATTCGGCAGAATAATTTTGGCTTGGCTAGATTGTCGTCGACGCGGTTGAGGGCAAATGCTGCTAGTGGCTCGGGATCAACGAAGAAGTGGCTATGCTCGACGGAGCTAACAACAAGTTCTTGCTGACCGAAGCAGCTGAGATAGTCAAGAATATGGCGTCGGAGTTTTGTAGTATAATATCGCTAATGGATAATAGAGCAGATGGGCGTGTGGCGTCAAAACACCAAGGTAATTGGACGCGGGTGCGCGTGATCGGTGGGCTGATCGGTCTAGCGATGGCGGCGCTGATTTTACAGCTCTTTCGCATTCAGATTATTGATCACAAGAAGTATTTGGCACAGGCCGATGCTATGCAGACTGACAAACAAACCATTAATGCTGAGCGGGGACAAATCTATGTCCGCGACGTCGACGGCAATATTGCACCACTAGTAATGAACAAGGTGGTTTACACGCTATTTGCTGATCCGTCGTCGATTAAAGATGTAGGTAAGGTGCGTGATTTGGTTAACAAAGTGGCGGGCGATACGATTATTTCCGATTCGATGGAAAAGTTGTCTGACAAGAAAATGCAGTATCTAGTATTGGCTAGGGGCTTAGATAACGATCAGGCCAAGGAAATTAAGAAAGCGGACTTAAACGGGCTAGGCCTGCAGGCGTCGTCCGAGCGGGTCTATCCCGAGGGAACTTTAGCGGCGCAAGTGTTAGGCTTCGTTAACGGCGATGGCGAGGGGCAATACGGCGTCGAGCAGGCACTAAATAGTCGCCTCAAGGGTAAAAATGGCGTACTGCAGACGGTAACTGATGTGCGGCGCATCCCCTTGACTATCGGCGCTAAGGATATTAGCGTGCCGGCGCAGAATGGCGAGAATGTCGTCTTAAGTATCGACCGTAATGTTCAGTCGCAGGCAGAGCAAGTGCTAGCTGATGGATTAAAGAACGCCAAGGCGACCACAGGTAGCATGGTAGTGATGGACCCGCAAACGGGGCGAGTGCTGGCAATGGCAAATTCACCGTCGTATGATCCGGCGAACTATGGCGACGTGGAGTCGGCGTCGCAATATCAAAATAATGTGGTAAGCAACGCTTATGAGCCGGGCTCGGTGATGAAACTCTTTACCGTGGGGACGGGGCTAAATGAAGGCGTGATTACACCAGAGAGCACCTACTATAATACTTCGTGTATCATGGTGGACGACGCCAAAATCTGCAACGTGACGAAATCAGTTAGTGGCCAGAATATGACGCCGATGAATATACTAGAACACTCCTTAAATACTGGTGCGGTTTGGGTGCTGGAACAGCTGGGTGGCGGCAGTATTAACTTAACGGGGCGACAGAAGCTTTATAAATACTTAACTGAGAATTATCGCATGAATAAGCCGACTGGTATCGAGCAGGCGGCTGAAGCGGATAGCGTCATCTATAAGCCAGACATGAAGAGCGGGGCGCGGGTGCTGTATGCCAATATGACCTTTGGTCAGGGTGAGCAGTTAACCATGATTCAGGTGATCTCCGCTTTTTCGTCGGTGATTAACGGCGGGAATTATTACCAGCCGACAGTAGTGCTGGGCACGTTAAATGACGACGGCGAGACGGTCAAGGAAAATCAACCCAAGGTGGTGGGGCAGTCGTTAAAACAAGATATTAGTTACGAGCTAAGAGACATGTTGTATCAGGCACGGTATCTCGGTGCGGGCGGCAAGAGCAAGGATAACGGCTACTATGTCGGCGGTAAATCAGGTACGGCGCAGAAAGTGGATCCCAATACGGGCGCTTATTCGGATAACTTGACGACAGGAACGTATATCGGCTTTGGCGCGGATAAGACGAAAACGCCAAAATATGCAATAATGGTACGTGTAGACGATGCAAAGAATGGTGGTTATAGCGGTAGTGCTGCGGCACAGCCAATCTTCGACAGTATGAGTAATTTTATGATCCAATACGAGGGAGTATCTAAATGAATGAGACCTTGAGCCAACTAATGCAGCCGCTCAGTAAAATTTTCTTATTGGGCGTCGGGGCGTGCTTACTGGCGACGCTAATTACGCCGATTTATACCTACTTTGCGTATAAGTACAAATTCTGGAAGCAGATGCGTCATGACAGCATGGGCGGTGGCGAGGCTAAGGTCTATGAAAAGCTCCACGCAAAGAAGCATCAGCGCCACATTCCGACTATGGCGGGCATGATTTTTGTCGTCACGGTGGCAATTATTACATTCTTCTTTAATAACTCGCGTGAACAAACGTGGCTACCGCTAGCGGCGATGCTGCTGTGTGCGCTAGTCGGTCTAGTGGATGACTTTATGAATATTCGCTCGCACGGTAAGGGCATTGCTGGTATGCGGGCGCCAGTGAAATTTACCCTGATTAGCGCAATTGGCTTGGTGCTGGGATGGTATTTCTATGCTAAACTGGGCGTCGATTCGATCCATTTACCGTTTGTTGGTAGCTGGCATGTGGGCTGGTGGATTGTGCCGATTTTTGCCTTCGTTGTTGTGGCAACGGGCAACGCAGTGAATATTTCCGATGGTCTGGACGGCCTAGCGGGTGGTCTGACGGCGATTGCCTTTGCGGCGTATGCGGTTATTGCCTTGCTAGACGGGCAATTTGGTTTGAGCGGTTTCTGCTTTACGATTATGGGAGCGCTCGTGAGCTATCTCTGGTTCAATATCTATCCGGCACGCTTCTTTATGGGTGATGTGGGCGCGTTCGCGCTTGGCTGCTCATTAGCGGTGGTAGCAATGTTAACGGATACGCTGTTCATTCTACCAGTGATTGCCGCCGTAATGGTCTTTGAAGTAATTTCGGTCATCATTCAGTTAGCCAGTCGCAAGCTGCGGCACAAAAAGGTATTCTTGTCGGCGCCAATTCACCACCACCTCGAGGCGTCGGGTTGGCCCGAGACCAAGATTACAATGCGCTTTTGGCTGATTGGCGTGGTCTGCGCCATTGTCGGGCTAATGTTCGCTATCACGGGTGGCAATATTAAGTAAAGGTTTATTTCAGAGCAAAAAATAAACAAATGGTAAATACTTGGCAGGGCAGTTATAGAAAAAATTATCGGCGAGAAGCGTCGGCATACCATACTAGCCATAGCTATGGCAATCCGGAGCGTAGCGGAAATGGCTCCAATAGTAGCGCGAGTGGCAGTGACATCTGGACGGCGGCCAAATCCTTTGCCAGTGGAGTTTGGGCGGATTTACGCGAAACGGGCAATAAGTTAAAACTGGGACGTAAGCACCGTCCTGACTACTTGCTCTTTATTCTTGCGATTGGTCTGTCGGCGCTCGGGCTAATTATTGTTTATTCGATTGCGTCGGGCGTCTATGATGGTGATACAGCGACGATTAACCGTGAGATGGCCAAGCGAATCTTATTTTTAATCGCAGGTATTATTGCTTTTATCGTGGCGGGGCGCATCCCGCTAGAGAAGTGGAAAGAGTGGGCACCGCACCTATTCCTTTTTGCGTTAATTATCTGCGCGGCTTTACCCATCTTGGGTAAAATTCACGCCCCGCTCACCTATTGTGCGCTGGGCGCTTGCCGCTGGTATATGATTGGGCCAATCTCGTTCCAGCCGGCAGAGCTCATGAAGCTCGCCACGGTGCTATTCATGGCAGGCTACCTATCAACACGGCTCAGCAATGGTAAGCTAGACGACACTTCAACGCTCGAGGAAGTGATAATTGTAATGGTATTAGTGCTCGGTTCGGTAGTGGGTCTGCAAAAGGATATGGGCACAGGTGTGGCGCTGTTGGCGATCTTCCTACTGCAGCTATATCTATCTGGCATGAGCAAGAGGCGCCTGGGCTTTATTCTGGGGCTGATGATTGTTGGTTTTATCCTGATGATTATCGTTGCGCCGCACCGCATGGAGCGCATTTTGACCTTTACCAAATCAGGTAATAGCGATACGGACTACCACATTAACCAGGCCATGATTGCCCTAGGCAGTGGTGGATTGTTCGGGCGCGGGCTGGGGCAGTCGGTGCAGGCCTTTGGTTGGTTACCCGAAGCGGTCAACGACTCAATCTTTGCTATCATCGGCGAGTCGCTGGGCTTCGTCGGGACAGTTGGCCTGATCATCGCCTTTGGTGTGCTAATCTTTCGCATGCTAGAGCGTATTAACTACTTAGATAATATGTATCTGCGCCTCATTGTGGCGGGTGTGGTCGGCTGGTTTACGGCGCATGTACTGGCGAACACTATGGCGATGACGCGCCTGATTCCGCTGACAGGTATTACCCTGCCACTAGTTAGTAGCGGTGGTACGTCACTGGTGTTCGTAATGACGGCACTGGGCATCGTCTTTGCGGTGTCGCGTTACACGACGCACCGCTATGTATCTGAGGATGAGATTATGAAAGGAGCAGGCCAGGATGAAACGAATTCTGTGCGTGGGCGGCGGCAGCGGCGGTCACATTACACCTATAGTCGCAGTAATTAAACGCTTACGCTCGCCAGAAGTAATAGAGCGGCTCGGTGGCGAACCGGAGATTCGCGTGTGGTGCGACCGTAAGTTTAGCACGCAGGCGCACCAATTAATGCCCGACGTGCGAGTTGATATCATTGCGGCGGGAAAGTTTCGCCGCTACGCCAATCTTAACTTTTGGTATCGAACGTTTAGCCCGTGGCATATTTGGCATACACATATTCCAAACTTTATTGACGCCTTCAAATTCTTGGGCGGAGTAATTCAGAGCCTCATTAAAATGCTAATTTGGCGTCCAGACGTCGTGTTTTGCAAGGGCGGTTACGTTAGTCTGCCGGTAGGCCTCGTGGCGCACCTATATCACATCCCGCTAGTGATTCATGATAGCGACACTGTGCCGGGGCTAACCAACCGGATTTTGGCACGGTATGCTGATGCGATCGGCACGGGCGCACCGACGAAGAATTATCCGAACTACCCTAAGAGTAAAACTAAATATGTTGGTATCCCAGTGGCGAGCGAAGCCAAGACGCTGACCGTGACAGAGAAAGCGAAGATGCGTAAAGCACTAGGACTGTCCGAAAAGTGTCCAGTCGTTTTGGCAATGGGCGGCGGTCTCGGCGCGGTGGCAATTAATGACGCCATGACGTCAAACGCTCAAAGGCTGCTGAACGATGGAAGCGAGATCATTTTGCTAATTGGCAAGGGGCGAGAGGTTAATCTAAGGCGACAGAAACGTCTGCATGTTTATCAGTTCACAGATAAAGCGCTCCAAATGGAGCAAGTGGCCGACGTAGTTGTCACACGCGCCGGGGCGACTACTATGGCGGAGCTGGCTGCCGTTGGCGCGGCGACCATTATTGTGCCGTCGCCGTATCTAGCGGGCGATCATCAAACGAAGAACGCTAAGGTCTACGAGAAGGCGCAGGCGGCGGTCATGCTGAATGAATTTAAGATGAAAGAGCAGCCCGAAATTTTGGGTGACGCCATCATCGATCTGATGCATAATCGCAAACGCCATGACGCTTTGGCAGCCAACCTGCACACCTTCGCCCGCCCCCATGCTTTGGACGACATGGTCGAGTTGATATTGTCGGTACTATATTAGCCTCTTGCCCCATTTTGACAAATGCTCTTCTAAATAAAAATTGTCGCCCCGTTTTTATGCTAAAATATTCACAGAGATTTCCGCCTATGTTTAATCGCAAAAAGGATGAGGTAGATAGACTGAGCGCGCGTCGCGGCAGTGGCGAGGGCAATTTCAACATGGCCGCTTATCATCGGGGCACAACGCTAACTAACTTAAACCGTCCAGATGACATCGGTGAAGAGCGCAAGAAGCTAAAGCGATTGCGGGCGATGCGGCGACGCTTGGTTGGCGTAATGCTAGTGCTATTTATTATAGTTGCGTTTGGAGTAGCACTCTTACTGCAGTATACCGGTCGTATTGGGGGTGTCAAGATAACCAATAAAGGCGCTAGTCAATTAACTGAAACGGACAGGAATAAATATTTACGAATAGCCGACGCTTATTTTGCAGCTAACTCCTTTGAACGCTTTAGCTTTGCTCGGCGCGAAAGCGTAATGCTGCAATATTTTCAGACACAGGCGCCCGAGGTCTCGGCGGTCAGCATAACACCGAGCGGACTCGCTAGCGGACGGCTCAACATTATAGTGCGCCAGCCGGTGGCTATGTGGGTGAGCGGTGGTAATACTAGCTTTGTTGATAGCTCTGGCGTCGTCTTTGAACGGAACTACTTTGTGGCGCCGAGCCTCGCGATTGAAGATAATAGTGGCGTGTCGGTCAGTGGCAAGATGGCAACGAGCTCGAACTTTTTGAGCTTTGTCGGCCAGGTGACGGCTGAGCTGAAAAAGCAAAATCTAGAAGTGGCGCGTGTGACTTTGCCGCGGGGTAGCATTCGCTATGTGGAATTCTATCTAGCAAATCGAGTCTATCCTTTTAAGGCACAGATTACGCGAAATGCCACGTCGGAAGCGTCGGATATTGCCGTCATGACGCGTTATGTTGATAGTCACGGCCTATCGCCGCAGTATGTGGATTGCCGCGTCGAAGGGCGAGCGTATTGGAAATAGAGTAGCGAGGATGGCAGAGTAATAGACAAAGTGCTTATACTTGACAATATATACTTTTACTTGTAAACTAACAAAGCATAAAAGATATTATGAGCTCTTTAGAGGGAGATGAATTGTTCGTGAAATGTTGAGCTAGTCTTGACAAAACAACGTGCTTGTGCTATTCTAATAATGTCATCGAATTTAAGAGTCTATCTTAAAGGAGGTGATGAACATGTATCCGGCCAATCAGTAGAGCCGGCGTCTTCAGGCGAAAGCCTGGAGGAGGAGGTGTCCCAAATGAAGGATACCAGCAAGAACCAGAACATCGTCAACGCCGCAGAGATCGCTCCAGTAGTCCGGAGCATTGCAGCTGCGAGCTGGGTGTCGTTCGACGGACAGATGGTTTGCTCTGTCCGCAAATGGGCAGAAATGTCCATTGAAGAGAGGGCGGAACTCAGAAGGGAGTTGATGGATTACTAGGTTCTAGGGCAGGCGCGTTGCGACGTGTCCTGCCCGATTTCTTTTACCGAAGGACAAGAAAAAGAAAGAAGTAGTGATGCTATGTCGCAGACCGATCTTTTCGCCAATTACAAGACTGGTCTTGATGCCTACTCTTCGTTTCTAGAGAGTTTCCAGGCCTGCCTGGAAATCCAGAATGAGTTCAAGTTCAACTTTGTCAAGGCTCAGCGCCTGGCGAAGAGACAAGAAGAAGTTCTCGGTGCTGTTGAAAACGAATGGCGAATGGCGCAGTTCTGCATGAGCTGCCGCGCCATTCGCACTCCAAAGTGGCTGTGGCTGCTTTGGTGCTACATCCGAAACCTAAACGCCATGGCGGCTGGTCTTGAGACTGCCAAGGCTGAACTTCGTCCGGACTCCGCTTATGAGGCGGAAGCGCCAATATTTTTAACGCGGTCTCTGCCGTCTGATGAGGCTGAGGCGATTGGCCCCGTGCCGGAGTCAAACGAATCATTGCTGCTTGGCGTAGGCGTAAGCGTGCCGGATGAGTGTGCCTCCCAATTCCGCCGAGTTTATCAGCTGCGCTGGGATAGCGACGCCGGCATTTTACATGCCAAGATCGTCAAGGGTAATACCTACCCGCTGTATGGCGGTACTATCCAGGATTGATAAGGAGGAAGCAATGTCGGACGAGAATGACCAGGCTGTCGCCGAAGCGCCAGAGAGGCGCAGTGGCTTTGAAGGACTCGAAGACGAAAGGAGGCTGCGTGCTTACGCCTTTGGTGTAATAGACCGGCAGGTTAACCGAGGGCTGCGCAGCCGGCGGTGGGACCGATTAGACCATGGCAAGGTGCGGATTGCGATCCGCATCGAGGGCAACGCCCAGTGCGAAGGCTTGCTGGACGGTGCATTGGTACACGTGAAGATGAAAGTCTTCACGAATAACGATGTTCGTCAGGCCCTACGTTACGTACTGCAGAGCTACTGCTCGTGGCACCAAGTGGAGCGGGACGGCATTGAGCCGGCGAGCAAGTTTAGGGCGTATGGCGATGTTTTCTACTTGCTGGTTCCAACAGATCTACATGATGTTAGAACGCCGGCGTTCTAGTTTTAAGAGTTCATCTACCTCATACAGCCCCGCCGATATCCGTATCCGGCGGGGCTTTTTCTAGACATTAGTATGGCGTATTTATGCAAATTCCAAAATTATATTATCTATTACCTGGCGGCCCGAGTTAGAAAGGCCTGGACATAGCGAACAGAGAAGAGATGTCGCAAAATAATAATATAAAATGGTATTATTACAACATATTGACGTCAAGCCGTCAAGGGCTGGGCTGGCGAGTGAATCGGAGCAGAGACTCTTGCAAATTATGAAAAATATTTTATAATAAAACAATTTTTCTTGTTGCCTGGTGGGCGGCTCAAAAAATGGCAATTCCAGTAGTGTCGAAAAATAGCCCAGAAATTACTCCAAAATTAGCTAAGTAAAAAGCAGAGGCGGCTAGTTAATAGGGTAATTTTGAATTATTTTTTAATTAATTTTCGGCGAATTTCTCTCGTTAATTCAAAGCGCCGTTTTTGAGAGTGCTTTTCGGGCGCTCATCTGTTAAAACGCCGCTACCGCCGTAAAAGGCATATTGTGCGACGTTAGCACCATTGCGCCGCGAGCGCTACTTATGCCACTGCTCGGTCGCTACCGTGCGGCGATTTGCGGACTGATTTTGGCGGATGGCAAAAATTGGAAAATAATTTAGGCGAGGGGCTACTTTGCCTGGCGTTGGTCGCTTGGCTCGCGCGTCTACTTCTTAAGTATTTTTAATTATTTTTTGGCGTAGACTTCTCTGGCTGATGGGCTTCTCTTTGTTCCATCGTCTTTTTACGGTAAGTGCTACATGAAAGCTGCTTATTTGTCCTTCATAAGTGTGAGGTCAAGGTATGAATACTCAACTTTCTGCAAAAATCTTAATGTCGTAAAATGAATTACAAAAAAACGTCACCGCACATGGGCTATTGATCTTTAGGGTAAAATCAGCTATTATGGCGCTACACGAAATTAGATGGGCCAATTCGTGCGGACCTTTAGAAGGGGCTTGGTGATTCTATATGATCTATGGAACGACCAGAATATATAATCGGACTAAATATCGGGCGGTCGATCCATTGTATCGACCATTCTACCGTAAGGAGCTCGAAAGGCGCTTTTCTAGTAGACGCTTTATCGTTGTGGTGTGCGTCAATCACCTCAAATCAAGGCCGATTGACCGAGCAATCATGTATATAATTGATTTGCATGATGCTAGC
The DNA here is from genome assembly GCA_029549925.1 of bacterium. Taxonomy (GTDB): domain Bacteria; phylum Patescibacteriota; class Saccharimonadia; order Saccharimonadales; family Saccharimonadaceae; genus Nanoperiomorbus. The sequence goes on from JAKPIF010000012.1 coordinate 13,642, forward strand.
CTATTAATGATCAGCGAAGACGCAGCGAAGTTTGCTTTGCAACCAATGGGCTCGCCTTCGGTAGTGCGTCGACGTGATGCTGACGGCATGCCGTCAACGATGGAAATAAAGCACAAGGCTATACCTGAGTTAAATCGGCGTTATCCGCAGTGGCGGCGCTATCAGGGAAAAATCGATCCAAATAGCGATGAATTCATCGACCAGGATGTAATTAAGATCTTTATACTCAAGCCGCCACGACTCAGCGAGATGGCAACATTTCTCTATGAGATTGGACCGATGACAGTGGATCCAGGGCAGTTGACGCTAACGGTATAGAGAAGTCTTGGCGGTTTGACGGCAAAGCGGTTATGGTTAGTTGACGACTTCTCTATGATTTTCGGCAAAAACACACCCGATGAGCAAAGCTCAGCGGCCCTCTCTATAGAGCTAATCCTTCACGATTGGCTTACGCCAATCTACCCTCCCCTTATGGGGAGGGTGTTTTTTAATAGCCTATTGCCTATTCCACTATCGCCGGGAGTGTTTGCGGTTTTGGCGCTGCTGCTTCTTTTTCTTTTGAGCGGCGTGCTTTTTGCGGTTACGTTCAGCAGAGGACTCTTCTCTGTCGATGCCGCGAAAGTCATTTTCGTCGGTCTTGTCTTTTGTCGGTAAACCCGCCTCGTTGACGCCTTCTTCGACCGAACTGGCAGCTGCCTTGGTTAGATCGCTGTCATACTTATCATCCTCGACGGCTTCGGCGTTGATTTCGGCCTTATGAAGGTTAAAGACGATCTTTAGCACTGATTCCTGCAGACCGCGCTGTAGCGAGTTGAACAGTTTCTGCGATTCCATGCGGTATTCGACCAGTGGATCTTTTTGGCCGACGCTGCGCCAGCTGATACCTTCGCGTAGGTGATCCATGTTCTCGAGATGCTGCATCCAGAGGACGTCGAGCACCTGCATATAGACTTCACGTTCGGCGCCACGCAGTAGCTCTGGTCCAAGCTCCTCTTCCTTTTTATCGTAGAGTTTTAGTACGGCTTTGCGACCGGCCACGAGGCGCTTTTTGTCGTTCTTGATGGTGGCGATATCCTTAATTTGGTTAATCGTCAACGGGAAGATTTCCTGGATCTGCTCGAATTTCTTCGTGTCGGTATCCTTGGCGCGGACGCGAAGCAGGTCGTTTAATCGTTCGTCGGCGAGACGTAGAATCTCAGGCGTGATATCATCGCCCTGCAAAATCTTGCGGCGAATGCCATAGACAACCTTACGGTGGCGGTTGATGACGTTATCGTACTGAACCACGGCTTTGCGGGTGTCGAAGTTATAGCCCTCAACGCGCTTTTGTGCCGCTTCGAGTGTCTTACTGACGGCCTTATTGGAGATTGGTACGTCATCGGGGACGCCAAGTTTCTCCATTAGTGCGGCAATGCGATCGCCCTGATAGATGCGCATTAGGTCGTCCTGTGTCGAAACATAGAAGTAAGTGTCGCCCGGATCACCCTGACGACCGCCACGACCACGCAGCTGATTATCAATGCGACGACTCTCATGACGCTCGGTACCGATGACGACGAGACCACCCTTATCGGCTACGCCGTCGCCGAGCATGATATCCGTGCCACGGCCGGCAATGTTAGTAGCTAGGGTGATCGCACCTGGCTGGCCCGCTTTAGCGACGATCTCGGCCTCTCGCTCGTTATTCTTGGCGTTCAAGGTCTCATGTGGCAAATCGGCTTTATCGAGTGCGGCACTGAGCTGTTCGTTCTTCGCGATGCTGGCTGTACCGATTAGGACTGGGCGCCCTTCCTCGTGATACTTCTTGACCGCTTCGACGATAGCGTTAATCTTGCCCTGCTCGGTGCGGTAAATCTGATCTGGATGGTCAACACGGCGAATTGGCTTGTTGGTCGGAATCTGGATAACGTCGAGACCGTAAATTTGCTGGAACTCTTCCGCTTCGGTGTAAGCGGTACCCGTCATACCAGATAGCTTGTCATAGAGACGGAAGTAGTTCTGGAACGAAATAGTTGCAAGAATCTGTGACTCTTGACGCACGGGTACGTGCTCTTTGGCTTCGATGGCTTGGTGCAGGCCCTCGTTGTAGCGCCGACCCTTCATTAGGCGACCGGTGAACTCGTCGACGATAATCACTTCGCCATCCTTTGCGACGACGTAGTCCTTGTCGCGCTTAAAGAGGGCCTTAGCTTTGAGCGCCTGGTCTAGGTGGTAGACCGCACGGATATGCTCGGGGCTAAAGAGATTCTTAATGCCAA
>JAKPIF010000017.1 GCA_029549925.1 bacterium
AGGGCGTGCTCGGCATCGATAAAGGCCGCCGTGCCACCGAGCCTTTGCTCTTCGGCAATGGCATGTAGCGCCAAAGTGGTTTTACCACTGGACTCTGGCCCATAGATTTCAATAATGCGTCCACGCGGATAACCACCACCGAGGGCGATATCTAGCGATAACGAGCCACTGGGCGTAGTTTCGACGTCAATCTTCTTGGCGTCGCCGAGCCGCATAATGCTACCGTCGCCGTAATCCTTACTTATTTTACTAATAGCGAGGTCGAGTGCCGCACGGCGTCCCGCCTGGTCAGCGGCCTTGTCGGCCATAACCTTCGATTCTTTCTTTGTCATAAATCCCCCTTGTTTTATCTATTATATCATCACGTGATAGAATATGTGTATGTATCTGGCAATTCGCAGTGATAAATCGACGGCCGAAGTGTATATCTTGACGGCTGATGGCGAAATCGCTGCTAAAAAGGTTTGGGAAGCCGACCGCGAGTTGGCGCGCGACCTGCCGGGTGTGATTGATGATTTAGTGAAGAATGATTATACCAAGCTAACAGGGGTGATAGTCTATCGCGGGCCTGGCTCGTTTACTGGTCTACGGATTGGCGCCAATGTGGCCAATGCAATTAGCTACGCCCAAAATATCCCGATCGTAGGAGCGAACGGGGATGATTGGCTAATGGAAGGCGTGAAGCGCTTGGGCGTAGGGCAAAATGACAAGATTGCCCTGCCGGAATATGGCGCCGCGCCGCATATCACACCGCCAAAGAAATAGCTGGATACCGATATGTGATTTAGTCCGCCACTGGCGGGGAAAGGCGATAAATGAATCCAGTAATAGTAGGCGTGGTAGCGCTGGCTGTGGGGAGCGGTGGCACACTCCTAATTCAGCGGCAACGCGACCAGAAAAAACGCGATGAAGCCGACAAAATTATTAGTGATGCCAAAAATAAGGCGAGTAATATTATCCTGAACGCCAGCAAGTCAGCTAAGAAAGAGTCCGACGAGATGCGGCGCGAAATCAAACAGTCGGAGCGCAAGGTGACCGAGCGTGAACAGGCGCTAATGAAGAAGATTGATGACCTGGACGAGCGATCCAAGGCGGTGCGCCAGAGCGAGCATGAAGTGGAAGATATTAAAAATGAGGTCCTGGCGATTCGTGACCAGAGCAAAAAGAAGCTAGAAGAGATCGCTGGGCTCAGCCGTGATGAGGCGAAGGATCGCCTAATGAAAGTGACAGAGAAAGATGTTAGCCAGGATATGGTGGCGTTAGTGGGCAAGCTCCAACGTGACGCCGAGGCGGAAGCCGACCAAAAAGCGGAGATGATCTTGGCGACGGCGATGGAGCGAATGTCGTCCGAGGTGACGGCTGACCGTACTATTACAGCGGTAGAGCTAAAGGATGACAACATGAAAGGCCGCATCATCGGCAAGGAAGGGCGCAATATTCAGGCCCTGCAGCGGGCGACGGGCGTGGATATCTTAGTCGACGATACACCAGGTATGATCGTGCTCAGTTCCTTTGATCCCGTGCGGCGTCAAGTGGCGCGGCGGGCGCTCGAGATGTTAATCAAGGATGGTCGTATTCAGCCAGCGCGCATTGAAGAGGTGGTGCAAAAGGCGGAGAAGCAAATTGATCGTGAAGTTGTGCGGGCGGGCGAGGATGCCGCGCGCGAAGTGGGTGTTGTTGGCATTCCGCCCGAAATGTTGCACCTGCTGGGCGAGCTAGAATTCCGTACCAGTTATGGCCAAAACGTGTTAAAGCATAGCATTGAAGTGAGTCAATTCGCTGGCATTATTGCTGCCGAGATCGGCGCCGATGTTCGCATCAGTAAAACGGCGGGACTTCTACATGATGTGGGCAAGGCGGTCACGCATCGCATCGAAGGCAAGCATCATCATATTGGGGCAGAACTAGCCCGTAAGTATGGCATGGATGAGCGGGTGGTGCACGCCATTGAGGCGCATCATGATGATATTGAGGCGAAGACGCCCGAGGCGGTCATTATTCGCGTTGCGGACGCGATGAGCAGTAGTCGCCCTGGTGCTCGCAACGAGAACGCCGAGAACTTCACCGAGCGCATGCGTGATCTAGAGAACGTGGCGACCTCGTTTGACGGCGTTAATAAAGCGTATGCTATCAGTGCCGGCCGCGAAGTGCGGGTGATTGTGAAGCCCGAGAAGGTAGATGACCTATCGGCGCTAAAGCTCGCTCGCGATATCGCTAACAAGATCGAGTCAACTATGCAGTATCCCGGCACAATTAAGGTAAACGTCATCCGCGAAACCCGTGCCATTGAGTACGCAAAGTAGCCCATGCCCTCTCATAAAATCTATGTATTTTACCGTCTACTATGTTGGTAGACGGTAAAATTTTATTATTTACCCGCGAAAGCGGAAAAATTATAAGCCTTTTTGCGCAAAATTATAATTACTGATACAATATTTTTGCTGAAACCAATTTAAATAACATCAGTTATTGGGTTTATTACCTGACTGAAGGTTATGTCACGAAAAGCAGCCACATGCCATTAAGTGACATAACTTGATGTTAGGTTTCAGCAACCGCGTGTGGTTGCTTCTTTGTTTTTTAGGCAACCAAGCGTACGTAAATTAATTGCGTTAGAGGTTGCTAAATGTCAAATACATCAAAAAGCGAGAATTGTTCTCGTAAGAGCTGGGATAATTCCAGCAAAAACAGATTTAAATTCATAGACTTATTTGCCGGCATTGGTGGCTTTAGAATAGCCGGAGAATATAACGGTGGCAGTTGTGTTTTTAGCTCGGAGTGGGACAATAACTCTTGTCGCACTTACGAAGTTAATCATGGCGAGATGCCGGCTGGCGATATTACGAAAATATCTGCAGATGAAATACCTGACCATGATGTACTATTTGCTGGGTTTCCTTGTCAGGCGTTCAGTATATCTGGTAAGCAGAATGGCTTTGACGATACCAGGGGCACTCTCTTTTTCGACGTTGCACGCATCATTAAGACCAAGCGTCCGAAAATGTTTCTTCTCGAGAACGTTAAGAACTTGCTTAGGCATGATGGCGGCAAGACTTTTTCTGTAATATCTAATACGCTAGATGAGCTAGGCTACGATGTGCATTATAAAGTTTTGCGATCTAGCGACTACGGTGTGCCACAAGCGAGAGAGCGAATTTACATAGTGGGTTTTGAATGTCCGCAAAAATTCGACTTCCCGAGCCCAGTGTGCGATAAAGACGTTAGGGTTGTGGCTGACGTGCTAGAGCTCGATGGCGCACACAAAGCGAAAATAATTGATAAAGAAATTCATTATTATAACAAGCCAGATAAGCCTAACGATCG
>JAKPIF010000023.1 GCA_029549925.1 bacterium
ACGGGGTCAGGCAAGACCTTTACCATGGCCAATTTAATTGCCCAAACGAACAAGCCGACGTTGGTTCTGTCGCATAACAAAACCCTGGCTGCCCAGCTTTTCAGTGAATTCCGCGAATTTTTCCCCGAGAACGAAGTGCACTACTTTGTCTCATATTTTGACTACTATCAGCCGGAAGCCTACATTGCTAGTTCGGACACCTATATCGAAAAGGATAGCCGCATCAACGACGAAATCGACCGTCTGCGCCATGCGGCGACGAACGCTCTCTTGACGCATGATGACGTGATTATTGTCTCGTCTGTTAGCTGCATCTATGGCATTGGCTCACCCGAGGATTATGCCACCATGTCGGTCGATATGAATGTTGGTGAGCGCTTTAATCGCGATAAATTCATTCGCCATCTAAATGATATCCAATATATGCGTAACGATCTCGATTTTGCCCGGGGCACGTTCCGTGTGCGGGGCGACACAGTGGATGTTTATCCGTCTGGACAAGAGACGGCTTACCGTATTGAATTCTTTGACGACGAAGTAGATCGCATCCTCGAAATTGATCCGCTGACCGGTGAAATTATTGCCAAACCTACCGAGATTCATATCTTTCCGACTAGCCACTACGTTACGCCACAGGACAAGTTAAAGCACGCTATTGAAGGTATCGAAGAGGAATATAAGCAGCGCGTGGCTTATTTTGAGGCCAATAAAAAATATCTCGAAGCACAACGTTTAACACAGCGGATTAAATATGATGTCGAGATGATGTCGCAAACCGGCTTCGTTAAGGGAATAGAGAATTATAGCCGCTACCTAACTGGGCGGGCACCCGGCGAAGAGCCGGCGACACTCCTAGACTATTTCCCCGATGATTTTTTGATGCTGGTCGACGAGTCGCACATGACGATTCCGCAGGTGCGAGCGATGTACCATGGAGATCGGGCGCGCAAAGAGAACCTAGTAGAGTATGGCTTCCGTCTGCCTAGTGCGCTAGACAATCGTCCACTGAAGTTTTCGGAATTCGAGAATCATATTAACCAAGTGGTGTTCGTCAGCGCCACGCCAGGAGATTACGAGCTAAAGCACTCGCCAAAGCCGGTAGAGCAGATCATCCGTCCTACGGGGCTACTAGACCCAGTCATCGAAGTGCGGCCGAGCGAGCATCAAATTGATGATCTAATGAACGAAATCCAAATTCGTATCAAGAAAGGTCAGCGCACACTAGTGACGACACTGACCAAGCGCATGGCGGAAGAGCTGAGCCAATACTTGGTTGACGCCGGTATTAAAACGGCCTATATCCATAGCGACGTGGATACGCTCGAACGGGGCGATATTTTGCGAGAGCTTCGCGAAGGTAAATACGACGTGCTCGTGGGGATTAACCTCTTGCGCGAGGGGCTGGACCTGCCAGAAGTAAGCCTCGTTGCAATTATTGATGCCGATAAAGAAGGATTCCTTCGCAGTGTGCCGGCGCTTATTCAGACGATCGGCCGCGCTGCTCGCAATGTGGAGGGTAAGGTTATTATGTACGGCGACACTGTGACCGACAGTATGAATGTCGCTATTCGCGAAACCAATCGCCGACGGGCTATCCAGCAGAAGTACAACGAAGAGCATAATATTACGCCACATTCGATTAAGAAGGAAATTGGCGAGGGGCTGCGCGCCATTATTCCGCAGAGCGAAGAAGAAAAGCGTGGCCGGCCAAAGCTTAACCTCAACAAGATTCCAGTCGATGAATACGCCGCCTTAGTGGAAGATTTGACGGGACAGATGGAGCTCGCCGCTGCGAACCTGCAGTTCGAGGATGCCGCGGAAATTCGCGACGAGATTAAAGAGATTAAGGCCCGCATGAAGCGCTAGCGTTTTATCCTATCATGTTATAATTAGCATATGGAGGATGAAACATATGCGGCGCCGATGGGGGTGGACGAGAGCGCTGAGAACACTGGGGGTGAACCGGCGGTAGCAGACAATGCTATGTCAGGTGAATCGAATTTCGATATTTTTGAGTGGGAGAACCACTTGCAGCCGTTTAAGAATAATCTGAAGATTGAACTATTCTTAGTTAACAAGCGTTATACGGTTTATCATCTAGCGATTGATAACGAGCTCTTGCCGCAGATTGCACCGGTATTTCTATTGGATGCACTAAATGATATCGAGAAAGGGCGAGAGCTGGGCCTCGAAATTCGTGAATTCGAAAAGAGTGAGGCTGAGCCGGGGGTGCTGCTTTATTCGACGCGCAAACAAGTGGCAAACGCTGACCATATCTTAAACATTATCGAAAACGAAAGACAGACAGTCGAAACTTTTAACGAATACGACCACGAATTTAAGACGATTAAGATGATCGTCGCCCGCTTTACGCATCCGCAGATTGAGCCGTTCTATATCTGCCGTCAGGTGGCGGGCAGTAGCAGCCTGACCGACCAGACGGCGTGGGAAATCGGTGAAAGTGGCAAGCTAGAGAAATTCAGCGCCGCTAGTGCCTTTAAGGTGCCAACAGATAATCAGGTTCTTATTGCGGGCGAGGGCAAAACGGAGATGGGCGAGAAGAACCAGCGCATTTTTGCCTTTGCGCCAAAAAAATTCGAGGCGATGTTTGGCTATAACTATAAAAAGCAAAGTATTGCCGATAAGAAGGTCGAACAGATTATGAGCCATTATCAGCTGAACTTCCCCGAGGGACAGGATATTAATACCATGGTGGCGGGTAAGCCGAAGCTGATTAATAAGCTTCAGAATCTCGAGATTGGTACGAAATCGCAAAACGAGATCGTCGATTATGGCGAAGAGATGGGTCTAGACCTCATGACCACCGATGATGGCGCCATTATCATTATGGACGCCAAAGATTTAGAGACCTTTGTTGGACTCTTGAACGACGATTACATGACCAGTGAACTCACAGGACTAAAATACGAGATTAAGAGTAAGCGCTTACTTGAGCCGCACGGCGATAAAAGCTAAAAATAACTAAATAGGAGGAAATCCATGAAATACCGCAAGCCGACCAAAGCTATAATCACTGACGCTGGTTTTGCCAGTCGCTTTTTACCGTGGACGAAAACTAACCCGAAAGCTATGGTGCCAATGGGCAACAAGCCAATCATGCAACTAGTAGTCGAAGAGTGCGCTGCGGCGGGTATTGACGACATTATTATTGTCACGACGCCCGAAGGCAAGCCAATCTATGAGGACTACTTTACGAATGGCGTGAACCATGTCTATAAGCAGCTACGTAGTCAGCACAAGCTTGACCGCTACAAAGAAGTCGAGAAAGTTCTGCACTTGCCCAAGATTCGTATTATCGAGCAGGATCAAGCCTTGCCTTATGGCAATGGTTCGCCGATCGTTAGCGCCCGCCAGTTTATCGCCGACGACGAGGCCTTTATTGTCTGCTATAGCGACGATATCGTGCTGAAATCATCTGATGTAGCAACGCTCATCGATAGCTTTGGCGAACATCCCGATGCCGATGCGATCATTATGGCTCAGGATGTGGATAGTAAGGAAGTCAGTAAATACGGTATCGTCAGCCTGAAGGATGGAAACCTGCTAGACAATATTGTCGAAAAACCAGAGACAAATGAGGCGCCGTCAACACTCGCGAGCTATGGCCGTTATCTCTTGACGCCACAGATCTTTGATTATCTAAAACCAAACAAGACTGGCAAGGATGGTGAGCTTTGGACGGTCGACGGTATTACGGAGATTGCCAAAACAGGCAAGGTCTACGTCGAGCCGACCAAAGGACAGTGGCGCACTACGGGCGATCCGCGCAATTACTTCATGGCGCAGCTAGAATACGTACTAGAGAATGAAGACTATGCCGATGAAGTACGAGCTTTTGTCGCTAACCACTAATTACCAAATAACAAGATTTAAAGAATAGCCTCCGATTGGAGGCTTTTCTTTAAATCGCACCTATGGCCTTTCAGTGTTAGGCAGCTTCAAACTGCGAGTTGTACAGCTTGGCGTAGAAGCCACTTTGCTTCATTAGCGAATCGTGCGTGCCGGTTTCTATAATGTCGCCATGGTTCATGACGAGGATTAAATCGGCGTCGCGTATGGTTGATAAGCGGTGGGCAATGACAAACGACGTCCGCCCCTTCATTAGCTCGTCCATAGCGTCTTGAATTAGCTCCTCGGTGCGAGTATCGACATTGCTGGTTGCTTCATCGAGAATTAGGATTGGTGCGTTGGCGAGCATGGCACGAGTAATCGTTAGCAGCTGCTTTTCGCCAGCGCTGACGTTGTCGGCGTTCTCGTCAAGGATGGTGTTGTAGCCTTTCGGCAAGGCGCGAATAATATGTTCGGCACGGGCGGCCTTAACGGCGCGCTTTAGATCGTCATCAGTGGCGTCGGGCTTGCCATAGAGTAGGTTTTCTTTGATCGTTCCGTGAAAAAGCCATGTATCTTGCAAAACCATGCCGAACTGCTTACGCACATTAGCCCGCGAAATCTTCTTAGTGTCAACATGGTCGAGCTTAATTGTGCCGCTATCTGGATCGTAAAAACGCATTAGCAGGTTAATCACAGTAGTCTTGCCAGCGCCAGTAGGGCCAACGATAGCCACTTTCTGACCCGGTTTAACGTGGGCGCAAAAGTCGTGAATAATGGGCTTGCCCTTTTGGTAGCTAAACTTGACGTGATCGAAGTCGACATAGCCCTGAACATTCTCGATAATCTCGCCATCGCCTTCCCAAGTAACGATTTCATCCTTTTCGTCAAGGAATTCGAAAACGCGTTCGGCGGCGGCCACGGTTGACTGTGCGACGTTTGTGACGTTAGATAACTGGACAATTGGTTGATTGAGACGACTCACGTATTGGATAAATGCCTGAATATCGCCAATGCTGAGACGACCATCGATCACCATACGGCCACCCATCACTGCTACGGCGGCGTAACCTATGTTACCGATGAGGTTGATAATAGGGAAGGTGATACCGCTAATAAAGCGGGCGCGCCACGATGACTTGTACAGATTGTTATTGTAGTAGTTAAAGCGAGCGCCAGTCTTTGCCTCAGTGGCAAAGATTTTAACAACGTTATGCCCACTATAGACCTCTTCAATATGACCGTTCAGATCGCCGAGGGTGTCCTGTTGTTTTTTGAAATACTTTTGGCTATGACTAACGATTAGACCCACGGCAATGGCACTAACAGGGATTGTGACGAGGGCAACCAACGTGAGCGATGCGTTGATTGACAGCATCATAATGACGGTACCAATAATTGAGGCGAGACAATAAACGACTTCGGATACTACCTGCGACAGGCTTTGCGAGACGGTGTCAACGTCGTTAGTGATGCGCGACATGACGTCGCCAAATTCGTGGTGATCAAAATAATCGAGCGGCATCGAGTTAATCTTGTCGCTCAGCTGACGGCGTAAACGATAGGCAACACGCTGAGTGATATTAGTCTCCACCCACGCTTCGGCGTAGTAAAAGATAGCCGAAGCAACATAAAAGATGATTAGGGTGATTGCAATGCGGCCGATGGCGTCAACATGTAGGCCAGGACGTTTGGTGATATCTAGCTTCGTAATGCGCTCGCGCTGACTGTCAGAAATACTGACGTTCTCGTATTTTTGCTGGCTGCCATTTGCGCCCGCAGGCATCATTTTCTGCAGATCTTCGAGCGTCGTCCCGTCGGGCAGATTAACGCCCTTTGGTAAGCGGTCGTGAATAGCTTCGTAGACTTTGAGATCAATATAATCGTTGGTGATCTGATTGGTGATATTGCCGAGTAGCTTTGGGCTGGCGACGGATAGTACGGTACTGATTGCTACCATAATCATGACAGCGATAAGCTGTTTCCAATAGGGCTTCATATAGCCGATGAGGCGCTTGCCGGTACCCCAAAAGTCGCGCGGTTTGTCCACGGCGCCTCGACCGCGATGTCCTGCGGGACGAGCTGGTTGGCGCCTATTGCTTTCGCTATTATTTTGACTAGGCATACTTTACCTCCCCCGTGTTTGAAGCGTCCGACGCGTTGTCGGCGCTAACTCCCGCTAGCTTTAGCTCCCCCGCCATTTCTTCTTCGCTAAACTGCGATTCGGCAATTTCGCGATAGACTTCGCAGCTCTTTAGTAGTTCATAGTGTGTACCTTTGCCGGCAACACCGCCATCATTGAGAACGATAATTTGGTTGGCCTCGCGTATGGTGCTGATGCGCTGGGTAATGATGATGATAGTTTTGTCACTTTCGCGCTTAGCAAGTTCACGCCTTAGCCTAGCGTCGGTCCGGTAGTCTAGGGCGCTGAAACTATCGTCAAAGACGAGCACCTCAGGATCTTTGGCGATGGCGCGAGCGATGGCGAGGCGTTGTTTCTGGCCGCCACTGAAGTTGCTGCCACTGCGGGCTACTTGAGCTCTGTAGCCATCGGGTAAGTCCTTGATAAAGTCAGCTTGGGCGATGTCGGCCGCTCGACGCATAGCCTCGTCGGTAATATCAGCGCGGGCGTATTTAATATTACTGGCGATAGTACCGCTAAACAGTACGGCTTTTTGTGGTACAAAGCCGACGATTTTTGCGATGTCACGGTGCGAGAGACTACGCAAATCGACGCCATCGAGACGAACTTGCCCCGCTGTTACGTCGTAGAGGCGCGAAATTAGGTTGGCGACTGTTGACTTGCCGCTGCCGGTGCTACCTATAATAGCGGTGGTCTCGCCCGGCTTTGTAACAAAGTCAATATCGTTAAGTACAGGTGATTCAGCATCAGGGTAAGTAAAGGTAACGTGCTTGAATTCGACGAGGCCACGCTTGCTCTCATCTGGCTTTTGCGGATTTTTCGGTTCGCGGACGGAATTATCAGTCTCTAAAATTTCACTGATACGTTCGACCGAGACGTGAGCGCGCGGCACCATGACCATAATGATAACGAGCATGAGGAAGCTCGTAATCACTTGAAGTGAATATTGCATAAAGGCCATCATATTGCCAATTTCGAGTTTGTCGTCCATGACCATGCCGGCGCCAATCCAAACCACAGCTAAGGTGGTGAAGCTAATAATCATCGTCATTCCCGGCTCTAAGATATTGGTAATGCGGTTAATGAATAGACCAGTTTTTGTGATGTCACGGTTGACCTCATTGAATTTCTGCTTTTCGATTTTTTCGTTATTAAAGGCGCGAATAACGCGCAGCCCAGTCAAATTCTCGCGCGAAACTTGGTTGAGGGCATCGACGAGCTTTTGCTGCAGCTGAAACTTGGGCATTGCGATCATAAAGACGCTAATTACGAGCACTAAGAGGGTGATAACAGAAAGCACCATAATCCATGTCATACTCGGTGCGGTGCGGAAGGCGCTAAGAATAGCACCGATAGCCATTAGCGGGGCTCGCACGGCAATACGCATGATAAAGAAGGCGACTTGTTGAATCTGCTCGACGTCGTTGGTGCTACGCGTAATCAGGCTACTAGTGCTAAAGCGTCGCATTTCGGCGAGACTAAACCCCTCGACCTTTTTATAGACACCAGCTCGCAAATCACGGCCAAACCCTGTTCCGACGCGACTGGCAAAGAAGCCTGCGATAATGGCTGACAGGCTACCTAGTGCAGTAATGATTACCATGAACCAGCCACGTTGATAGATGTAATCCATATCGCCTGTGATAATGCCTTTGTTGACAATATCTGACATGACGGACGGCAATTCGAGCGTCGTCCAAACTTCGCCGTAGGTGAATGCAATTACTAACAGAATTTGCCACCAATATGGGGCGAGAAACTTCAAAACCCTCCTCATAGGGTAACATTATATCATGATAGAATCGAATTATGGTAGACGGTTTATTAAAGAAATATCGACCGATTAGCGATCAAGTAGATATGGTGGAGCTTCGTCTAATTCTGCGAGAATTCGAAGAAGCTTTGCGGGCTAATATATCGGGCGATGTCTGCGAACTAGGCTGTTATAATGGGACGACGAGCCTATATCTTGGACGTCTAATTAAGGCTTATAAATCAGATAAGAGGCTATGGCTTTATGACTCGTTTGAAGGCTTGCCTGAGAAATCGAGCGAGGACGAAGCGGGGCTAGGCCAAGAGTTCCAGGCGGGCGAGCTCAAAGCGAGCAAAAAGGTGCTCCTCGATGAATTTGGGCGGGCTGGACTTCCGCGCCCCATCGTCAAAAAGTCGTGGTTTAATAACCTGACGCTGAACGATATGCCGAGTGAGATTAGCTTTGCTTTTCTTGACGGCGATTATTACAAGAGCATTAAAGATTCGTTTAATCTTATTTCGAGCAGATTGTCATCGCGAGCTACGGTAGTTGTGGATGACTATGGTAACGACCACCTACCAGGCGCACAAAAAGCGGTCGACGAATGGAGATGCAATAACAAAAACCGCATCGCCAGCTTTCGCGAAGAAGCGAGTCTCGCTATTCTTCATATGGTATAATTAAAGCAATGGAAATGGTGGTGGGCGCTATGATAAAGCGAATCAGCTTTTGGCCAAAGGTGGGTTTAATTTTTGGCGTCTCCATGGCAGTGTCTCTATTGGCGCTGAGGGCAAATAATCAGAATATGGTTAATTTACGCGACGCTCTCATCAAGGCGGATAAGTCTGGCGATACGGGCAAGGTAGAGATTGCGGCTAAGAACTTGCAACACTACGTAGCGGCTCATATGAATACCGATACGGGACGCGTGGCTTTGCAGGCCTCGTATAACAAGGCGGCCGAAGCGGCAATGGAGGCGGCGAAGCCCGCTGAAGTTGATAGCACTGTCTATCAAACTGCCGCTGATAATTGTCGACCTCAGCTGACAAATTATGGCTATCGGGCGTGGGCGAGCTGTGTGTCGGACGCGGTCGGAACTAATTCAAGTGTGTCAGTGGTAACCGCAGAGGAAGTGGCGCCTGATCCAGATTTATACTATGTGGACTATGCTTCACCGCAGTGGAGTAATGATTTAGCTGGATGGAGCATAATTATTGCGACTGCATCGGGGGTGATGCTTATCTGTAAAGGGCTGTCATTACTAGTGAAATATCTAAAAAATCGTTTATCTATTGCGCTAAAGCATTGACAAGGAGTTATAGGGTAGGATATCCTTGCAATTGTAAGTGTAAAGGAGGAGTATATGGCAGCTTACCAACAAGTCAACTCTAAGGGGGTGACATATTATCTACACAAGAAGGATGTTGTACTTCGTGGCGATCGTCCGCAGACAATCTATTTCTTTGCAAAGAATATCGGCGGTAAGAGCGGCAAAGAGACCCCAATTGACAAGGTTCCAGAAGGCTACACGGTGCAAGAGAATCCGCGTAACGGTTTCTTAACGCTAAAGAAAGTCGCTAAATAATTAGACGAGCTAACTAAAATATTTAAGCCCTGCGTTTGCGGGGCTTAAATATTGTAGTCGATTGGTCGGGGCGACTGGGTTTGAACCAGTGACCAATCGGTTATGAGCCGACTGCTCTAACCGCTGAGCTACGCCCCGTTACGCCAATTATAGCATAATGGTATAATTTCATTGTGGGCAATAAGGTTAAGGCTATATTAAAGAAATTATGGGGCGACGGGCGAGGCGTAGTGCTAATCGTGATTGTCGCCACCGTCTTGTTTTTGGCGATGACGATCCAAGTGCTCAACAATAACTACACTTTGCAGCGCCAGATCGATAACGCTAGATTAGATAACCAAATTGCCGAACTCGAAAATCAAAATTTAAAGCTCGAGCAGGAATATTATAAGACGAGCGAGTATCAAGAGCTCTCGGCGCGGGCGTTACTGGGCAAGGCGCAGCCAGGCGAGCACCTAGTATTGCTCCCAAAGGTGGCTAAGACTGCTACGAGCAGTAATGACGGCCAGGCACGTACGGCCAAGTCCAATATGGATCAGTGGCTCGATTTTCTCTTTGGGCAGCATAAGTGAAATCATGATATACTACTGACATGAAAAAGCAGCGTGGGTTTACTGTAATTGAAGTGATGGTGGCACTAGTCGTGCTATGCTTGATGACGTTTTTCTTTATTGTGCAGCGTGGCGATCTGGAAAAGGCGAGTCGTGATAGCCAGCGGAAGTCGGCGATTAATGCCATGTATTATGTGCTGACTGAGGACTATTATAAGGATAACGGCTATTATCCGCGCACGATTAGTCGCAAAACTTTACCAGCGGTCGATCCAAAGTTGTTTACCGATCCCGATGGCTATACACTCGAAGACGACAAGTGTGTTTACACAGACAAAAAAGACAAGCAGAAGTTTAACGGCAAGTGTAACTATGTTTACGAAGCCAAGGATTGTAGTAAAGACGGGAAGTGCCAAGGCTTTACGTTGCGGGCTAAGCTAGAGACTGAGGGCGAATATAAGAAATCGAGTCCCCAGAAGAAATAGCATGAAGGGCGTGCTAGAATAGAAAACGGAATGAAGAAAATACTCTTATTTCTACTCAGGTGGTTTGCCTGCTCGTTATCGCTTTGGATGGTAGTAACGCTTTTTGGCGACAATTGGAGCGGCTCTACGAGTGAAATGATAGCAACGTTCCTTTTGGCGGGACTGATTTTCTCGATCATGAATGCTATTATCAAGCCGATTGTCACGCTGTTCTCAATGCCGTTCGTAATTGCAACCGTTGGACTCTTTACGATTATAATCAACGGCTTTATGCTGTGGCTGACAATCGCCATGGTACCAAATATCCATATGAGTTTTGGCTGGGCGATCGTTAGTGGCCTAATTATCAGTATGATAAACTATCTAATGAATACATTAACGCCAGATAGCTAGAGGGGGACGATGGAGAACACAATTGACATTATAAATATAGTAAGCGCTATTCTAATGATACTCGGAATCTTGTTGCAGACGCGTGGGGCGTCGCTCGGTGCAGGC
>JAKPIF010000027.1 GCA_029549925.1 bacterium
ACTATAAACTATCGAGCGAAGATAGCGGCTATGAGCTGGGGCGCACGATAGCTCTTACAAATATAGATGTGATGAAACAAAACCAGGCTGAGAAAGAGGCCGCGGAGGTGCAAAAAGAGCAGGAGCAATAGAGGCTGTTAATATTGCAAATAAACTATAATAGGCTGGTTTTTCCAGCCTATTATATATGGGCTCTCGATAGTGCTTATTGCCGTTAGTGGCAATATCCGCTATTTTGCTATCGCGGCGTTCACGATCGCCTTAAAGGCCTCTGGCTCGCGCACAGCTAGATCAGCCAAAGTCTTGCGATCTAGGTTGATATTGTGCGCCTTTAGGCCAGCCATTAGACGGCTATAAGTTGTACCATTCTCACGGGCAGCCGCATTGATGCGTGTAATCCATAGTTCTCGCATATCGCGCTTGCGATTGCGACGATCGCGGAAGGCATATTGCAATGACTTAATAACGTGTGCCTTAGCTAAGCGATAGCTGCGGGTTGCACTGTTGTGCTTCATGCCCTTGGCCCCACGGATCATCTTGTGATGACGGGCATGGGCGGTAACTCCTCGTTTGACTCTCACGGTTCCTCCTATAATCCGAGCGCGCGGCGGATAGTCTGCTTGGCGCTACCATTAACACTTGAATCAGCTGTCTTAGCGCGCTTGGCGCGAGCAGTCTGATGAGCTAGCTTGTGATGAGTCGCCGCATTGCGGCGCAGCACCTTGCCGCTCTTAGTTACGCGGACACGCTTTGCGGTGCCCTTATGCGTTTTTAGCTTTGGCATTGGGATTGCTCCTTACTATTACACTCAGGTTGCGACCCGCCATAGTCGGTTTGTTGTCGGCCACAGCCACATCGCTGAGCTGTTCAAGGATATTATCTAAGAGTTTCCGCCCTACCTCAGGGTGCGCCATTTCGCGCCCACGGAACACGATTTGGATCTTTACCTTGTCGCCGTCCAATAAAAACTTACGGATTTTGCGTAGTTTGATCTGCAAATCGTTTTCCCCTATTTTGAGGCCTAAACGGATTTGCTTCATTTCACTAGCGTGAGCGCTTTTCTTGTTACGCTGTTGCTCCTTCATCTTTTGATACTGGTATTTGCCCCAGTCGATGATTTTTGCCACAGGTGGCTGTGCGTTTGGCGAAATTTCTACTAGGTCGAGACCAGCTTCTCGCGCCTTGTCGAGGGCTTCACGGCGGGACATGATCCCGAGCTGTGCGCCACTTTGATCGACAACGCGTAATTGATTGGCACGAATCTGACCATTTATCCGAATTGAATGATTGGTTATATGGATCCTTACCTGAATTAAGTTTACTTGGCTCCGGAGGCCGGATTCGAACCGGCGACCCATTGATTAACAGTCAACTGCGCTACCGCTGCGCCACTCCGGAATAAATTACATTGCATATGCAACATTAATAATATAAAGGATATTCAGAATTTTTGCAACATGATACGTACTTATATAGTCAACACTCTGTGCCGGTATTGCAGGGCCTCGGCAATGTCGCTAGATTGAATTTTATCGCGGTCGGCCAGGTCGGCGATAGTGGCGGCGACACGGGCGATACGGAAATAACTACGGGCGGATAACTTCATGCGGTCACTGGCGGTGTCGAGCAGCTGTTTAGCGTCAGAGGCAAAGTTCAGCTGATCAATTTCCTTATTCGTTAAGTTAGCATTGGGGTGGTGCTGCCGTTCGTTGGCGCGCCGGCGAGCCTGTACGATATCTTGCCGCCATTTGTCGGCCACGCGCTCGGATTTTGGCGCCGGCTTAGTTAGTTCAGCGCGCGGGACACGGCCGACATTCACAAAGAGGTCGACACGGTCGAGCAGTGGGCCAGAGAGCTTCTTCTGATATTGCTGAATCATCTGCTGGCTGCAAGTGCATTCATGATCGGAGTCACCGTAATAACCGCAAGGACAGGGATTCATGGTGAGCAGCAACATAAAGTTAGCGGGGTAAGTTGCCTTCGTTCCGGCACGACTTACTTTAATAACGTGATCTTCGAGCGGCTGGCGAAGCGACTCCAGCGTGCGCTTGCTAAACTCGGGCGCCTCATCGAGGAAGAGAACCCCGTTATGGGCGAGCGAAATTTCACCCGGGCCGGCGTTGCTACCTCCGCCAACCATTGCCACGTATGAAGCGGTGTGATGAGGGTTTCTAAAGGGACGCGTTGTTATAACGTCATCGCTTTCCCCCGCTAGTGAATAAATTTTGGTGGTTTCGAGAATCTCACTTTCGGTCATAGGCGGCAAGATGCCGGGCAGGGTGCGGGCGAGCATTGTCTTGCCAGATCCCGGTGGGCCAGTGAACAAAATATTGTGATGGCCAGCGGCCGCGATTTCGAGCGCTCTCTTCGCCATGACTTGACCGCGCACATCGTCAATGGACGGCAAATTAGTATAATTATTATTAACGACACCCGTAACAGTTGGCGAAATTGTTTGTTCGCGCAGCAAATGCTTAACTACGCTGTCAAGTGTAGACGCACCAACAACGCTTATGCCTTTAACGAGTGCGGCCTGATCGGCGTTAGTAGTTGGTACGATTATTTGACTATGACTAGCCGCCACCGAACACTCGGCAAAGTTCAAAACGCCACGAGCAGGGTGAAGCTCACCATTGAGACCCAGCTCCCCGATAAACGTAGTCGACTTCACAGCGACTTCCGGTAGTTGCTTACTAGCGACTAGGATGGAAATAGCAATTGCTAAATCTAGGTGAGTACCATTTTTTGCTAGGTCCGCTGGCACTAGGTTTATAGTAATACGTTTGGCGGGGAACTGATAACCACTATTAGTAATGGCAGCGCGCACCCGCTCGCGTGATTCGGCAATCTGTTTACTCGGCAGGCCTACTATATTAAATCCCGGCAAACCATTAGTGATATCGCATTCAGCTGTAACGATGACGCCATTAAAGCCGTGCGTCACGGCTGTGTCCACCCGAGAAATCATAAGCACATTGTATCATAAGTGACGATGATCAGGGCATTTCGTCGTTACAAGGGCCTTGCCACGCTGTAGCACGGCAAAGGCAGCCAGCCGAGTCTTTGTGGAGGATGACTGGCCATTACTACTTATAACTGTTATGTTATAATACTGATGTACGTGGGGCTGAATTTGCTTCGACGGATGGAATTTAACAGTTCAATCAGCGAGTAGTTGACCACTTTACAGTCATAAACTAAATGCAAAATCACGTTTGCAGGCCTTTGTGGCTGACGTTAAGGCGTTCTTTGCGCCTCGCGCCACCGCGATGGCTGTCGCTGCCTAACTGATAGATTAGTCGGTTAGTTTTACTTTTTTAGCAGCCCGCTTTACCTATGACGCGTGATAATAGGGAAAAGCGTCAATTCATCGCGCTGGACGATTATTTCATTGCTAGATAGTCGTCGAGACTTTAGCAATCGTGCCGCCAGCTAGCTGTGTCCGTTTCCATGGGCTAGCGGTATGTAAATTCTGAGATGGACTAGGCTTCGTAGATGATTGAAAGGTTGCCATGCGGACGCGGGGTCGGTACCCGCCAGCTCCACCATAGTCGAAATAATAGTTTTTACAACGTTCACCACCGTGAGCGTTATTATTTTTCCACAATCTAGCTAATTTACGTGGTAATAATTACCATAACCAAATCGTTGACAGTGTTTGAGCGATGGTCTACTATAATATTGTGGTGAGCAAAAAAGTTGCTCAAATAAAAAGCCAAAAACCTCTGCAACGTTCTCACCCAGCACAAACAAAACAAACATTATCAAACAACACAAATTATACAAAACCATCCTAAACACTTGAACGACCCGTGACTCGCAGCGGGTCGTTCTTTTTTGTCTTATTTTTTTGCTATGACGTTTGATGGGCGATGTTCATAAGTCGCGGCTTTACTGCTTGTGGTCAATTTTCTATGGTACCGAGCGGAATTTAGACTGACTACCCAAAATGCATTTATAATTATCACAACACTGCAAACTGAATATTTAACGAAAGAAAGACCATGCTGACTACATAAATGTTGCAAATAACACAAGGTAAATAATGCAGCGATTATTGACAAGAGCGCTTTGGACTGCTAGTATGTAAGTAAGCTTGACAGACAAAAAGCAAAAAGAAAATCAGGTCAGCTCACTGCATGATAAGAGCTAACCGAATTGAGTCCCGAAGAGCTTGAACCTTTCTTTCAACAATAAAACAAACAACTAACAGTCGCGCGTTATCATGTTCGTAAAGAGTGGGATATGATGATGCGAGACAAAGTAGCCACTGCCTAGTCGCATGCAGACAAATAAGTCGTGGGACAAGGCAATGTTCGTGGCGGTGATGGTAGTTCGAACAGTTTAACCTTGAATAGAATTCGAGCTACCACTCTGTCACGAATGCGTTGAGCGTAAGCTGATCGGTTTATCGTGAGTCGATTAGCCAGCTCCGCAGCTTATGCTCCCGAGAGGGAGCGGTCAGTTGAGGTTAGTTCAGCCGTCGTGGCGACCGCGACTCGCGCCCATTTATTTGATTACAGTTTGGCGGATGAGTTTGTCGCACTTTAGACTTCGCAACTGTCCATGGTGGCTGGGCTGCCTCCTTATATGAATTGCCTTTGCGCTAACGGCTTTCGTTTTGTAAACTAATAGCATGAGTAAAAAGCGATGGGCAATTAGTTCCTTAGGCTTAACGCTAGCATGCCTAATAGCGTTGTTCTTTATCATGAATATGACTAATCCAAGCGATAGTGGCCCTGCAGGGATTGCAATTGTGCTGCTATTAATCTATGGATTGTGCTTTGGTGTGATTATGGTGATGGCGCTAGTATTACGCTTTGTAGCGGGGCTATTTCGGGCCGAACGGGACGAAATATCGGACAAAACCCGTGAAGAAGCGCGCAGCGATAAGCGTATCATTATGATTTGCGCTGCTTTGGCAGTGGCACCGATTCTAGTTATATCCCTGAATTCTATCGGGCAAATAGACTTTATTGATATTGCCCTCATAACCGCTACGGAGGCTGTAGCGGTCTTTTACATTACTAAGAAAGTATAGAATCGTCTATGCTATAATAACGTCATGGGACCAGGAAATGGCGGCAATATGAACAAAAACTTTAACGCGGCACCGCAGCCGCAAATAGGTTATAATACGGCGCCTACACCGCAGTATAACGTCGATCCAGTGCAAAATCGGGCGAACTATGGCGAGTACCTAGCGGCGACGCCAGAGAACACTATGGAGCGTCAGCCGGCGCCACAAAATAGCGAACCACTGCCAAGGCAGCCTGTAGCTACGGTGACGCCTGTACCTCTGCAAAACGATGCCGCAACGACAACGCCTACCAGTAGTAGCGTTACCAATAAGGAAGTTGATGCTGAACAGCTAGAGAAGATCTGGGTGGACAAGGCAAAAAATACTATTGAGCGCACGCGAATGGACCCGCATGAAGAAGCGCACCAAATCGCTGAACTCACGGCAGGCTATCTGCGTGAGCGTTACGGCAAAGAAATTGGCAAATAACTGCGCCAAAAAGCTAGCACTTTGGCGGTTGGCCGTGTATAATTGTTATTGAAATAAGAGAAGACAAATATGTTAGACACTAGCGTTGTAGCAATTATAGTTAGCATCATCGTTATTGGTGGAATTTTGGCGGGCGTAGTGAGCCTAGCGTACTTTACCTATCGCAAAACGGCGCGCGAAGAAAAGCGCTATGAGCGCTCTCTCAAAATGGTTCAAATTCTTATTCACTTGCCGCCGAGTAGCGATGACAAGGATGACAAAGGGCGCGACCAGCGCGACCTAAACGACGAGGTTATTAGCCAAGCTCAAACAATGTATACCGTCATTGCTAGCACGGCGACGCGTGGTTTTCATAGTAGACTATATGGCCAGCGCCACATGAGCTTTGAAATTGTGGCGAGTGGCGGATTAGTACACTATTACGCCGTAGTGCCATATATCTTACTAGATAATATCAAGCAGGCAATTTTAGCAGCTTATCCGACAGCACGCCTCGAGGAGGTAAAGGAAATCGAGCTCTTTAACCGTGCGAGCAAAATTGCCGGTGTGCTTGGTGGTGAGTTTACGCTAACGAAGCCTTATATCTATCCGATTGCGACTTATAAAGAGACTAAGCGTGATGCCATGGGCTCCATCTTGAATGCGTTGACGAGCGCACAACGCGGTGAAGGGGTCGGTATTCAGATTCTAGTTCGTCCGGCGCATGATAATTGGAGTAAGCGCATTGATAAGAAAACGGGCGAGATCCGCGATGGTAAAAAGCAAAACAGCGACCAAGCACTAAGCTATTTTAGTCAGATGATGGAGGTCCTCTGGAAACCGCCAGAGCTTCAGGGGAAAGATGGCGAGACAAAGCCGCTAACGGGTAACGAGCAGGCGCAGGTCGAAGCTATGGAAGAAAAGGCGCGTCATAGTGGTTTCGAGACGATGATACGCGTTGTCGTTTCAACGCCAAATTCAGCACGTTCACATCAATTACTTACAGGTGTCGAAGCGGCATTTGCACAATTTAATTCGCCAATGGGGAATGGCTTTAAGTTTACGCCGGCAGCCAATATCGAGAATTTTACAACTGATTACATAATGCGGTTCTTCCCGCCCGAGCGGACATCCGATATTTTGAATACTGTTGAGTTAGCAACCATCTTTCATCTGCCGACTTCGACTGACATTCCGTCGCAGCAGGTCGAACGGCAGGCGTTTCCCGAGGTGGATGGCCCGACCGAGCCGATGCTTACGGGTAACGTCCTAGGGTATAACGTCTTTCGCGGGCTCCGTAAGGAAATACGTTTGGCCGATGAGGATCGCCTGCGCCATATGTACGTGATGGGTTCAACTGGTATGGGTAAATCTGTCTTTTTGCGCGGTCAGGCGATACAAGATATGAAGCGAGGACGTGGCTTTGCCGTGATCGACCCACACGGTGACCTAGCCGAAGATATCCTTGGCACGGTGCCAGAAAATCGTATCCAGGATGTAATTTACTTTAATCCTGCCGATATGGAGCATCCGCTAGGCTTGAACCTGTTTGAAATTAGTCCAGACGATCCTGATCCTGAGCACACTAAGGATTACATCATTAGCGAAACGATTAACATGTTCTACTCGCTCTATGACCCGAATCATCAGGGTATTGTCGGGCCGCGTATGGCCAATATTGTGCGCTATGCGGCACTCCTCGCAATGGCGGGGCCGAATGGTGGCACCTTCATGGACATTCCAAAAATTCTGAACGACCCCGATTATGCTAAGCCGCGAATACGATATTTAACTGATCCGCGGGCGATAGATTTCTGGACGAAAGAGTGGCCGAATAGTCAGCGTAGTAATGACGCCGGCGAAGTGACTAGTTGGGTAGTGTCAAAATGGGCGGACTTTGAAAACACGATGACGCGCAACATTCTGGGGCAGACTAAATCGAGTTTTGATATTCGCGACATCATGGACCATCATAAAATTTTGCTCGTTAATCTGTCCAAAGGTAAGCTCGGCGATATGCCGTCCAAACTTCTTGGTATGGTATTCGTGATGAAGTTCCAAGCGGCCGCCATGAGCCGGGCGAATATCCCTGAGAGCGAACGCCAGGACTTCACGCTATACGTTGACGAGTTCCAAAATTTTGCCACAGATAGTTTTGAATCGATTCTATCAGAGGCGCGCAAGTACCGCTTGAGCCTAGTCGTAGCTAACCAATTCATGGGGCAGCTAACCGACAAGATTCGCGGCGCTGTCCATGGTAACGTCGGTACATATATAATAGGGCGCTGTGGTACGGATGATGTTGACGATGTGGTGAAGCTGCTCCAGCCAGTATTTCAGTCGAGTGAACTAATAAATATCCCGAACTTCACAGCGGCAGTTAAAATGTTGATTCACGGCAAGCCGACGCGCCCGTTCTCGATGGAGCTGCCAAAGCCGATGGGTGATCCAAATCCTCAGCTAGCGGCGGCGATTGCCCAGATTTCAGCCGAGAAGTATGGGTGTCCACGCGCTAAGGTTGAGGCGGAAATTAATGCCCGTTTGTCGACGGGGCGACCGACGCCAACACTAAAACCGGCACAGCCGGTCATAACGGCCAAGCCATCGCATGATACTAGTCTAGTTGATAATTGGATTAAGCGGCGCCAAAGTGCCCCAGTACAGACAATCGCTACACCGACTATGCGACCTGCGTCAGTGGCGATCCCTAGGTCAGCGACCAGTCCGGCGACTAAACCAGTGACGCCAATTCAGCCGCAGCTAAAGCCAGCACAGCCACGCACGTCACTATCTCGTGATGACAATAACGGCTTCACGATGAGCTTCCATTAGCTCGTACAAAAACTTTGTTCAAAATGCCATAAACGCCCGCATACGCCATTACGGCGCCTATGCGGGCGTGTTAACTAATTGGTAGTGTGCTATACTATAGGTAATGAAATTAGCGAGGGAGATATAGTATGCCAACTAATAAAGCGGGCGCCGATAATTACGACGCCAGTCAAATTCAGATTCTCGAGGGTCTCGAGCCGGTGCGTCGTCGCCCCGGAATGTATATTGGTTCTACCGGTTATGACGGCGTCCACCATTTAATTAAGGAAATCGCCGACAACAGTATCGACGAAGCAATCGCGGGCTATGGCTCGTTAGTTAAAGTCGAGTTACTTGCCGGCGGCGGCTGCCGCGTTACGGATGATGGTCGCGGTATTCCAGTCGATATTCATCCACAGACGCATAAATCCGCTTTGGAAACAGTGTTAACCGTCTTACATGCTGGTGGTAAGTTCGGTGGCGGCGGCTACAAAGTCTCGTCCGGCCTCCACGGCGTGGGCTCGTCCGTAGTGAACGCATTGTCGGAAAAGATGATTGCCGAGGTTTCGCATAAGGGTCACCTCTACGAGATGGAGTTCAAAGAAGGCAAGGTGACGAAAGCCTTCCACGACGCCGGTAAAACTGATATGCCACGTGGTACGCGCATTACCTTCTATCCTGATAAAAAGATTTTTAAGGAGTTCAAGAGCTTTGACCGTAATTGGGTGCTCCGTTACCTTCGTCATCAGGCTTATCTAACAAAAGGCATCCGCGCTAAAGTCATTGACTACCGCGACAATGAAAAGCATCCCTTCCGCTATGAATTCTATTTTGACGGCGGCATCAAATCCTATGTCAAGCATCTGAACGCAGGCAAGACGACCCTGTCGCCAGATATCTTTTACGTCGATAAAAAAGTTGAGGACGCCGAAGTTGAGGTGGCGATTCAGTATAACGACGGTATGAGTGAAAATGTGGTGCCGTTTGCTAACAACGTTTACAATCCCGAGGGTGGCACACACCTGGTTGGCTTCCGGGCGGCAATGACCCGCGTGATC
>JAKPIF010000002.1 GCA_029549925.1 bacterium
TAACGGTTCAGCTACTAGTATCGATGACTTATGCCATAGCGTCACCAAGTACGGCTTATATGGGCTAGACTACATTGGCATTAGATATAAAGTTGAGAATTTCCTGCGAACTGTGGCGCTAGGAATGGTGCCGAGCAAGCCGTGGAGCACAAAGCTATCGGCCTATGGAGGCTACCTGGTTGTGAAGAGTAACGGTGATATAGTTTGTTATCATTTATACAACGATGATGATTTTAAGGACTATTTATTTAATAATACTAAGCTTGATACGCCAGATCCGAGACGACATGATTTTGGCTACCTGTATAAGGAAAATAGTGAATATTACATTAATCTTAACTTGCAAATTAGATTCATGAAATAGGAGCAGTTATTAATTACACATCATAAAATTCACCCGATGAGCTACGTACATCTGCCCTCCCTAGAGGGAGGGTGGCTACAGCGTCAGCCATAGACGGATGGGTTCTGCATAATTCTAGTATGGCTGAAAAGTGGCGGATGGATTTAGCGGTGGTGATGTAAAGGATTGAACACTTACTGCCGGTTAGTTTGCTAAATTCACCATAGGGTGGTAATATAATGACAGGTTTGGTACCGTAGCTCAGCTGGTTAGAGCGTGGGACTCATAAGCCCAAGGTCACTGGTTCGAGCCCAGTCGGTACTACCAAGTTGTCGCGGGGTGGAGCAGTCTGGTCAGCTCGCTTGGCTCATAACCAAGAGGTCGCTGGTTCAAATCCAGCCCCCGCCACCATGAAATTATCGCCCTCATCTGAGGGCATTTTTGCTTTATAATATCCCTATGCATTATATCTTGGCGGTGAGCGGTGGAGTGGACTCGATGGCGCTGCTGGATATGGTGGCGACAGGGGCGGAGACACTACCGCTAAAGATAGACAAGAAAGACATTATCGTGGTGCATTTTCGTCATAACATTCGGGATAAGGCGGCGGGCGATCGGGACGAAGAGATTATTGGAAAAGCCTGCGCTAGATATGGATTAAAGTGCGTGGTGGGTGAAAGTCACGACCTAGGCGAAAATAGTAGCGAAGAGCAGGCGCGGATGGAGCGCTACGCTTTCTTAAATAAAGTTGGTCGGGAATCTGGCGATAATTACGTAGTTGTGACGGCACACCACCAAGATGATCTACTCGAAACTGCCCTAATGAATCTTATTCGTGGTACTGGTTGGCGAGGACTCGCACCGATGGCGAATAGCCCACATCGCCTCAGGCCACTACTAGGTTTATCCAAGACGGAAATTACAGCTTATGCCATTAATCATGGCTTGACTTGGCAGGATGATGTGACTAATTTCTCGCCCCACTATTTTCGTAATCGCGTGCGGGACATGGTGGCAGGGCTTGATGCTCAGAAGCGGCGGCAGCTAATTGAACTAATAGGTAAGCAGATGGCTTTGCGCGAAGAAATTGAACCGGGGGTTAAACACCTGGCCGATGCCTTAGCCATTCAAACTAAAAGGGGCGTTGAGATTCGTCGCTACGCCTTAATTATGCTAGATGCTGATATTGCTCTCGAACTCTTACGCTATTTGACACGGGGCCGTCTGACCCGACCGCAGTTAATTCAGCTACTGCTCTTCGCTAAAACAGCCCAGCCACATAAGCAAATGGTGTGGAAAGATATTCACGCTCAGGTTACGACGCAGTATCTGCTGATATGTTAATATAAGACTATGAATTTCGAGAATAATAGGAGCGGTGGTAAAAAGAGCTCGAAAAAGGCGCGCTCGAATCGCGTGCGGTCGATTGTTTTTTACCTAGTGCTGATTTTAATTGCGGTGGGGCTGTTCGTCGGCTTGCAGCCGACTTATCGGACAAAGAATGTGGCGTTTAGCGACCTAGTTAAGGACGTCAAGGCGGGTAAGGTGGCCAAGATCGTCGAAACGGGTAATGACCTGCATGTCTATATGAAAGATAAAAATGGCAAAGCGGAAGAGTACCCGAGTAAAATCAGTCGTATTCCGACGGGGGCGAGTGCCAGCGAGCAGGGGCTCGACCTCAGTAAAGTGGAATATGAGGTGACACCGCCAGATAACACTAGCGATATTGCCTGGAACATCGCGGCTATCGTAGTGCCGATTGCCCTAATGTTCGTCCTGTTTGCCTGGATGATGCGGCAGGCAGGTAGTATGAATAACAGCAATATGGGTTTTGGCAAGAGCCGGGCGAAGCTAGTCGATGCTAACAAATCTGACACAAAGTTTTCAGATATCGCCGGTAATGATAACGCTAAACAAGATCTCACTGAGGTCGTGGATTTCCTAAAGCATCCGCGCAAGTTCGTCTCGCTCGGGGCGCGCATTCCGAAGGGTGTTCTCTTAGTTGGCCCTCCGGGAACAGGCAAAACGATGATGGCACGAGCTGTCGCCGGTGAAGCGGGCGTGCCTTTCTTTACTGTATCTGGTTCGGAATTCGTCGAAATGTTTGTCGGCGTGGGTGCCAGCCGTGTGCGTGATTTGTTCGACAAGGCAAAGAAGTCAGCACCGTGTATCATCTTTATCGATGAAATTGATGCTATCGGGCGGCGTCGTGGTAGCGGCCTCGGCGGCGGTCACGACGAGCGTGAACAGACCTTGAACCAAATCTTGGTCGAAATGGACGGCTTCGAAAAGGATCAGAACGTGATTGTTCTAGCGGCTACTAACCGCGCAGACGTGCTAGACCCAGCCTTACTTCGCCCAGGGCGTTTTGATCGGCGGGTAAATGTCACCTTGCCAGAGCGTCAGGATCGCTTAGCTATTTTGAAGGTGCACTTTAAGAATAAGCCGTGCGCTGATGATGTCGATCTCGACGCCCTGGCGGCTAAGACGGCCGGTATGTCGGGTGCGGATCTCATGAATATTGCTAACGAAGCGGCCATTCGGGCAGCACGCTTTAACCGCAAGCAGATTAATAATTCCGATGTTACCGAGGCGCTCGAAAAGATCGCAATTGGCCCAGAGCGAAAGAATAGCATCATGCGGGACAAGGACAAAGAGATTACCGCTTACCACGAAGGTGGACATGCCCTGGTGGCGGAGGTCTTGCCGGACAGTGACAACGTCCACAAGGTGACGATTATTCCCCGTGGCGGCACGGGCGGTGTAACATGGACGATCCCAGAGTACGATCGACCATATACAACGATTGCCGAATACAAGGACGAGTTAGCGAAGGCGATGGGTGGTCGCATTGCTGAAGAGGTGGTCTATGGCCGTGATCATATCACTAGTGGCGCTAGTAGCGACCTCAAGTCGGCCACTAACACGGCACGTGAGATGATTATCGAGCTAGGTATGGGCACCAAGCTACGTGATCAGTCGTTTCACGAGGATGAAGGTGGTCTGATGATGGATCGAATCCAGCGCGAGAAGCCATATAGCGAAAAGACTCAAGAAGAAATCGACACCGAAGTAGCGCAGCTTCTGGACGAGGCAACCAACCGAGCCCGCGCAGTGATTACGACTAATCGCGATTATCTCGAGAAGCTCAAGGATGCGTTAATTAAGGAAGAGACACTCGAAGCTGACGAAGTGGCGGAAATTCTAAAGGGCGCAACTCTGCCTGAGGAAGCAAAGCAGTACTAAAAATCTATGGGGCAAGAGACAAGCGCGCAGGAAGCGAAAGTGAAAAAGACTAAGACCCGCCGACGGAATCGGACGTTGGCGGCGATTGCTCGCGCTAACCAAAAGATGAGTGTGCGTATGGCGGCGGTTATCTTGTCTAGCTCGACGCTGATTTCGGCACTGCTTGGTATTTACCGCGATCGTCTCTTAAACTCAATGTATCTCGATACTTACAAAGTGGGGATCGACGCCTACACGGTGGCGTTTACGATCCCCGACTTTATGTATCTAATTTTGGTTAGCGGGGCACTCTCGGTTACCTTTATTCCAGTCTTTAACCAGCGCATGGCGAAGAACAACCGCGAGAGCGCGTGGCAGATGACGACCAGCCTAATGAACTTCTTGGCGCTCATCACCATGGTAGCGTCGGTACTAATTATGATATTTGCCCCAGTGCTGGTTAAATATGTGGTTGGTCCAGGTCTATCTGAATCGGGACAAGAGCTGGCAATTAGCATGATGCGAGTGATTGCCATCAATCCGTTTCTGTTTGCCGTGGCGACGGTGATTACTTCGGTGCAACAGGCGGTGGGGCGCTTCGTCTTTAACGCCCTGGCGCCTACCATGTATAACGTCGGTATTATTATCGGCGCGTTATGGTTTACAAATGGTATCTCGATTTTTGGCCACCAGATATTTAGTGGCGGCATCATGGGTGTGGCGCTCGGTGTAGTGCTAGGAGCAGTGCTACAGCTAATCGTTTCGAGTCTTGGGCTAATCGGCCTTGGCTTTGACTATCGGTTTAATATTTATTGGCGCAACCAGGGATTTAAGAAGATTCTAACGCTGCTACCCGCCCGTTCAGCCGACCAAGGACTCGATTATGTCAGTAGTATCATCGACACTAACCTTGCCAGCCGTATGGCGGACGGTACGATTCGGGCATATCAACAAGCGACGACGCTGTATAATATGCCTGTCAATTTGATAGGTGTTTCGATTTCGACGGCGGCTTTCCCGCAGTTGACCGAGAAGATCGGAAAGGGCGACAAAGAATCTTTTGTTAAGGAATTTCAATCGACATTTAAGACGATCGTGTGGTTCGCTTTGCCAGTGGCGGTGATGATGTTCTTTTGCCGAGGCTACATTGTTTCAATCATTGATCGGGGCGGAAATGGCACGATTGCTAACCTACTTGGCGTGCTGTGCATTGCAATCTTTTTACGTTCGATCTTTCATATTATGTCGCGTAGTTTCTACGCCTTTCAGGATACGCGAACACCACTGTGGGTGTCGTTCTTTACATTAATTGCCACGGTGGCGCTGGAATTTTGGCTAGTGCTAATGATGCACGTGGGGGCGATAGGTATTGCTTGGGCGCAGGTCTTCTGGGCACTAGCGGAAGTAGTCTGTCTAATCGTTCTAATGCTAAGGCGTGTGCCGAATCTCTTTCATGGCGACATGTGGCGCCAAACAGCCAAGACAGTGATAGCTTCTTTTCTAATGGGCTGTGTAACATACCTTTTAGTTTCGACAATTAACCTGCGGTTCGAGAATCAGAATATGCTAATGGTGCTGATTCCGCTGTGCTTCATTGGGTTCATTAGCGTGCTAGTTTACCTCGGACTATCGCGTCTCCTTAGGATTGAAGAGGCTGAGCCGATTATCACCAAGATTAACTCGATTCTCAGCGGCAGCTTTATGGTAAAGAAGAGCGAAAGCCATGACTAAGCCGTCGTGTGATCTCGGGCGGGTGCGGAATTTCTGCATTATCGCTCATATTGACCACGGCAAATCAACGCTGGCCGATCGCATGATGGAATTAACTGGCACGGTAGCGAAGCGCGAAATGAAGTCACAACTACTCGATTCAATGGATCTCGAGCGAGAAAAAGGTATCACAATTAAGCTATCGCCGGTGCGTATGCGGTGGCATGACTACGATTTGAACCTGATTGATACACCGGGACACGTCGACTTTAGCTATGAAGTCAGTCGTTCGCTACAAGCGTGCGAAGGCGCGGTGCTAGTCGTAGACGCCACACAGGGCGTGCAGGCCCAGACCTTGACCAATGTTTACCTCGCCTTAGCACAAAATTTGACGATTATTCCAGTATTAAATAAAATTGACTTGCCAGCGGCAGATGTACCAAAGGTGAGCGAAGAGTTAGTAAACCTATTGGGCTGTGACGAGAGTGACATTATTCAGGTCAGTGCCAAGACGGGAGAGAATGTCGATAAGGTGCTAGACGCTATTATCGAACGAGTGCCTGGGCCGACGGGCGAAGTTGAACAGCCGCTAAGGGCGCTGATCTTCGATAGCTATTATGATGACTACCGCGGGGTAGTGCTATATGTGCGCGTGGTGGACGGAAGTCTGCCAAAAAATTCGACCATTCATATGATGGCAACCGACGCCAATACAATCGCCCTCGAGGTGGGGCGCCTCGCGCCTGATATGAAGCCTGATCAGCAGCTCAATACTGGGGAAATTGGCTATATCGTAACCAATCTCAAGACGACGCGTGAAGCCCGCGTAGGTGATACGGTGATTTTGAATGCCGATAGAGATAAAGTTACCGAGCCTTTGCCGGGATATAAAGAGGTGAAACCTTTTGTTTATGCCGGCTTCTTTCCGACTAGCAACGAGCAGTACGACTTACTCCGTGAAGCGGTGGACAAACTGAGCCTCAGCGACAGCGTGCTTCATTCTGCGCCAGAGAATTCGCCGGTGTTAGGCTTTGGACTGAGACTCGGCTTTCTGGGGCTACTTCATATGGACATTGTCCGGGAACGCCTTGAACGGGAATACAAATTAGATCTCATTATTACTAATCCGTCGACTAATTACCAGGTAAAGCTAACCGATGGAACGGAGATAGATATCGAATCGGCGGCAGATTTGCCCGATCGCAGTCGCATCGCCAGCATTGCTGAGCCGTGGATCGGCGGAGAGATAGTTACACCGACTGAATATATCGGAAACATCATTCAGCTAATTGTGAGCAAAAGAGGCTTGCAGAAGAATATTAGTTATATTGGCGAGCGGGCAGTGATTGATTTTGAGGCGCCGATGGCGAATCTCTTAACGGATTTCTATGATCGATTAAAGAGCGTGACTAGTGGCTATGGGACGTACAATTATGACCTGATTGGCTATCGTGAGGGTGATCTAGTACGGGTGGATTTCTATGTTTCGGGCGAAATGATTGCGGCGCTGTCGGTAATGTGCCATCGTAGCGAAGCTGTGACGCTCGGGCGGGAGATTGTGGCAAAGCTCAAGGAAGTAATCCCGCGTCAACAGTTTGCGGTAAGCTTGCAGGCGGGCGTAGGCGGCAAGATTATTGCTCGCGCTGATATCTCGGCGTATCGCAAAGACGTCACGTGGAAGATCCACACTGGCGACCCCGATCGCCGAGCGAAATTATTAGACAAACAGAAGCGGGGCAAAAAGCGTATGAAGCGCTTTGGCAAAGTTGACATCCCCAGCGAAGCCTTTACGGTGATGCTAAAACGCAATTGATTTTTCCCATGCGAGCGGGGCAGTCACAGACTAACGAGAGAGGACAAAACCCTCTCCTTCATGGTAGGGCGGATTGGTGTAGCCAATCGGGTGGAGCTCTGTCCCCAGTGAGATCCTAGCTTCTCTTTTGTAGCGCTCGCTTTACCCTCTCGCCCGTCGGCAAATCTGTCGGCACATCTTGCAAAAATAGGGTAGCATCAGCCAGGCTGTAACCTAGCGCCATTAATGCCTCGGCGGCATCATCATGCGTACTAGCTACTGGGGCACCAATTGGATTATTATCTACAGTGCCGATATGACTCGGCAAACCGACCTTATCACGCAAATCGACTGTCACTCGTTCAGCGGTCTTTTTGCCGACGCCCGAGGCTTTGCTGATAAAGCTAATATTAGCGGTAGCAATGGCATTTCGCACGTTCTCGGCGTCGTCGAGCGACAAAATGGCAAGTGCCGCCTTGGGACCAATCCCCTGCACGGTGATTAGTAGCTCGAATAGCCTTTTGGCGGATAGTGTCGAGAAGCCGTAAAGCTCCTCGGCGTTCTCGCGCACGCTATGATAGGTGTAAAATTTCTGTGTGTCATCGATCCGTGCCGCTTCGGCGTCCTTGCTACTGACTAAGATTTCGTAGCCCACGCCTTGGACGTCCACGACCACGCTCCCCGTGGTTTTTTCAATAATCTGCCCCCGAATATATGCAATCATAAGGATATTATACTATCAAAAAATGCCTCCATGCGGAGGCAATAATTTCTGGTGGGTCAGCTGGGATTCGAACCCAGGACACCAGGCTTAAGAGGCCCGTGCTCTAACCAGCTGAGCTACTGACCCAGTACCAATATAATACCGCACTTTGAATATATTTCAAGGTGTTTGCTCGGTGCGAGTGCTCTTCTTACCGTCACTCTGGATGCTGGCTGTAAGCTTTGCCGCAATACTCTTGCTGTGCTATTATAAAACCGTCTATAACGGTAGGTTTAAGGTATTTCTTGGGCTCGCTTGTTCAAATGCAAAATGGACATCCCCATGGCGGGGTGGTGGCATTTGAGCCTAGCCCAAGTGATACCGTTATAGACAGCTCCAAAGTGGGGCTGTCCATTTTTTGTATATGGTGATCCACCTTTGCGAGCTGTCTTTGCTAGTAGGAGGGGCATGTCTCAAAATAAATCTAATGACGGGTATTATACGATTGATAGCTTTTTCGGCGGCGTAGGTGGTATAGATTTAGGCTTTAAACAGACGAAACGGTTCCGTACGATCTATATTAACGAATTCGACACTAATGCGCTAAAGACGTTAAAGGCAAATTGGCAATGTCAGATTGATGGGCGTGACA
>JAKPIF010000010.1 GCA_029549925.1 bacterium
CAAACAGGACTATAGTGTCCGTTCTGACTTTCGGTATATCTTTTGAAAATTCTATTAGAGAATTAGATACATTACCTTTATTGTGCTCAATATAGTAGTCTAGATAGTCTCGAATATTGTTGCCGAAAGTAGGTAGATATAGTGCTTGTATATTGATGTTTTCGTTTGAAAGATTAGCCTTTATTGCTTCTTCAAGGCTCGATGCAAGTTCAGGATAATAACTGACTTCATTCATTAATACTATTATACTACAAAAGGACAGGACATTCTTCGAAACGAGGATTTCTAATAGTCATCTTTAATGACTTTTTATCAACTGATACTAGTTTTTTATTTAATTCATCGTCCAAGAAGCCGACTAATGCCGCATAATCTTTAGTCTCAATCAATAGGCAGGTTCCCCTATCAGGTCTTTTAATTTTTACGCCACACTCGTCTATTTGATTTCTTATCGACTTGTATACCTCGTCAATTTTTCCAAGAACTCGTTTCCCCTTTAATTTGTCGCTCCCCATTTGCGCTAGAACGACATAAGTAATTGCGTGCTGAACTTGGTTCTTAGGGAAACCACGATACTCATCTATGCCGTAAACAGTATTGATTTTCTTATTATCTAACTTTGACTGAAAATCGTAGATCGAAAAATTGACATCTGAATATGTGCTTTTCTTGAGATAATCTTCGTGCTGAATTATTTCGTAGATATCCTTCTTTTCGCCTTTCGTGAGCATTGTGAAAGGAATGAATAATAGTTCTGGGTGTTCTAGTTTTTCGTTAAGGAATTCATACATTTCAGCACTCACTGCACCACCGAGAACATACAACATATGACTATAATGAATATAATGCAGTCCTCTTACATTTGATGGCAGCCATTCGGAATACTCGTCCATATGCAGTGTCGTTCTTCCATTAATGCTAGGTTTATCGTTTAACGATTTTTCTTCTGCTCTTTGCAGTAGGGCATTTTCTTCTGCTGAAAGTCTTTTAGCCTCTGATACGAAATTGCCTTTTAGCATATAATCATATAGCCTAATCCTTAACTTGAAGCCTTTTCTCCAAGACGGGTAGTACCTATCATTTGAACTATGGAAATTTGGGTGGTTCCATAACACTTGGTCTGGATAGCAACCAATTTTTTCAAATAGGTTTACTAAATCTGCGATTAGTTTGAAATTTTTTCCGCTAAATTCGAACGAAATTATCTGGTTTGTATCAACTCTATGCCTATGAGATTTTGCTAGGCTTCCGATAGTATCGGTTAGGCCAGCGATAAACCTCTTTATCTTAGTGGCATTATTTAATTTGTCGGATAATATTTTGATGTTCGCCGTCTCTTTAATAGTTCCGCTAGTTGGCAGACCGACTGCTTTTAGGCTTTCTTTCAACTGCTCATTAAGTTCGCAAAAAATCTGCCACGAACGGACATCAACGGTATACGAAATATCTGAATTGTATGAGTTTTTCCAGATTGGCTTGAGTGTCTTTATTATATATTCGCTGATTTCGCCCGCTCTACCTGGATTGACTTTTAGTGAACCCCAGTTTCGATAAGGAAGATTTATGACTAGTCTGTTGTTTGTTATAATGCCGCCACCAACGATGAGGCCTAAAATATATGCTTGATCCGTATCGATGTTATTTTCCATTTAAGAACTCCCTCAATGCTTTTCCTAAACTAAAGCCTAAGTTTACTGGAACAGCATTTCCAATCAATTTATACTTTTGCTGAACTGATGGACCGAGAAACTTAAATTCGTCTGGGAATGATTGAAACCTTGCAATTTCTCTGACAGAATACCTTCTATTCTCGACTGGGTGAACAATCCCTGAGTTTTCCGGTGTGCCAGCCGCCGTAACGGTTCCCATTATTTCTTCTCTCGAAAATCTGCGGTAGAAATTCGGTGCGTGATAACGCTTCATATTATCCCTAATGCGTTTTAACCTATCTGGCAGTAAATCATACTCGACATTCTTCCACGAGCCACCTTCTGGAATGTGCTGAATTAAATCTTGTGATTGCGGCGATAGTTTCCAGACTTCGACTTGCTCATCTGTTGGTAAAGGCTTATTGAGGGTTGCTCCAATAGTGAGTTTGCTTTTATCTTCGATTGGCTCTGGAAATTCGAAGTCACCAGCAATATCATTCCTGACGCCAATCATTACTACACGATATCTATTCTGCGGAACATTATAGTCGCTTGCGTTAAGCAATTTATAGTAGAGCCTATAACCGTGGTTGTCGAGTTCTTTTCTAATACGCTCTGGCATTGTTAAGCCATTTTCATCTTTCGATGATAGGAAGCCTCTAACATTTTCGAAGAGAACGATTTTTGGTTTTATAATATCGACTGTCTTGATTACTTCTTCAAATAACTGACCCCTCAAATCATTGATGCCTTTGCGGCTTCCTGCGTTTGAAAACGGCTGGCAAGGAATGCCTGCTAGAACGACATCGGCATAGGGTAG
Source organism: bacterium (assembly GCA_029549925.1). GTDB lineage: Bacteria > Patescibacteriota > Saccharimonadia > Saccharimonadales > Saccharimonadaceae > Nanoperiomorbus. The sequence continues at coordinate 2,470 of JAKPIF010000010.1, forward strand.
TTTAGTTTTATCAACATCTCTAAAGTCTTTAATTTCGATATCGCCGATATTGTATTTGTAAGTTTCTTCTGCCGCCTGCATAACATCGTTGGAGTAAACAATATCAAAGCCTGCTTTCTTGAAGCCGAAATCTAGACCACCGGCACCACAGAATAATCCCATTGCAGTAAAGCCGTTTGGCTCAAAGTCTTTTTCAAGTATGAAGTTATGCCCCAGAGCATTGGATAGTTTTTTGAGCGAACTGTCCGATAGTTCTTTTGTAACTCCGCTTTCAATTTTTTCAATTGACGATAATGACACGCCGCTAATAATAGAAAGCGTTTCCTGCGTCATATCTCTTTTTTTACGGTATTCTTTAATCAGTTGACCGATTTTTAATTTCTCGCACTCTTTCATAGTATCCCTGTTTTTAATTAGTATTACCTCTTAAACATTTATGATTTCGTATATATACATTATACACGATTTTTAGCAAACTGTGAAGGAAATGTGTCCCGCCAATCGCCTTTGCAATATTTTTCTATGATGCTATTAGTGAGGTTGATTGTGGTATTTTTTGTATCGCAAAGGCCATTAATCGCTCGGCAGATATAACAAAAGCCGGCTTCTGTCTTTCTATCTTTGGCTGTCGTATTAAGGTCAAAGCAATTTCGTAATGCTGATATTTCGATTATCTGGTTGCTTTCTAGTTGGCTCGCATAAATAGCCAAGCGCTTCCATATATGCTTGTAGTAGCCGCTCTGAAGTAATACGAATGCCCAATAGCAGGCTTCGTATGTTTCGTGGTCTTCTAGCCCTTTAATAAATGCAGACGATACTTCATAAAAATCTAGACCACCTACAACTCGTAGTTTGAATTCTTGTTCTTTACAAGTCATACTGGAATGCCTTTGCTAATTGCTCTGGGTCGCTCTCGCTTGCGATTTCATCATTGTAAATCTGAAGCATATTCAATGAGTTATGATGAGTAAATCTCGCAACTGTTGTAAGGTCTGATTTGTAATACTTGATAAGTTCAGTAGTAAAAAAGTGTCGGCTTCCGTGAACCGTCTTTTCTATACCTAGATCGCTAAATAAGTTTTGGACTATTTGCCTTAAACCCCTAGTAGTTAGTCGGTTGCCTTTGTTTTTACCATTGAGCGAGTAGAAGGTTGGTCCATATTTTGCGTGAGAGGCTCTTAAATAGCGTTTTAAGGCCTTTTGGCTTGCTGGATGTAAATGTATGTATTCCTTGTCTTCCCGCCCTTTTCCGAGCACTTTTATAACTCCATTTGCTAGGTCGATATCATCAAAGTTTAGTCGGCAGATTTCGACTTGCCTTAATCCCTGAAAAAATAAAAGCGAGATAATCGCTCGCAGTCTGATATTCTTGAATGACTTGTCTTGCTCTCGTAGATAGTCGCATATTCTCGACACTTCTTCTTCGTTTAAGCCATTCACTTTGTGCTTGTTATTCTGCTGGAATGAACTAACTCCGACTGATAAATCTACTGGCGTTAGCCCTTGCCGATACAACTCACGCAGGGCTATTCTTGCAGTGGTTAAATACTTGTTTTTACTACTAATACCAAGTGTATTATCATCTCTTAAATATTGCTTATATCGCAATAGTAAATCTCGGTTGATAGTTTGAGTGGATGCAAACTGAAAGAACCTAGGAAGGCGGCTTAAATACTCTAATTTGGTATTGTTGCTGATGTCTAGGGAATTAAATATGTTGTCGTTGTAGCCAAGTTCGCCTTGACTGATTATTGCTATCTCGCTTATCATTTGTTGTCCTTCCTTGATGATTGTTATATGACGAGCGTATCGTAGCATTCCTATATCTATTGTCAAATTGTTTTTCTCGTATTTCGGAACTTTAGCGGAACTTTACCCCTGTTGAACATAAGTAGTATGGTCGTATTCTGGACATTTAGTGGACATTTAGCGACACTTATACGACATTTATATTCGTATTCCACAACTTTATACACACTTTATCCCTGTTGGACATAACCAGTTTGACATAAATAAAGTGTCTTAAAAATGCTGTAATTGTCTATTATTTGGCTGTTTTTGGCATTATTTGGTCAAAAGTGGGTGTTTATGTGCCCTTGAAATTTCCTAGTCTTTATTTGCCTTTTAACAGATTAAAATGTTTCAATTTCCTAATCACTTTTTACAGCCTTATAGTTTCTAGTTTTTTATCATCTACCATACTAATGTTTTGCATAATGCAGACGGCTTTAGTTATGTTGGCATAGTAGTATGTAAAGTTCGAGAAATGTAATCGCAGTCCAGCCAAGAAATTATTTAGCTCGCTACGAAAGTAGCGAGGTTTTGCATGGTATCACCCCACCTAGTGAGCGGAGCATATCTGCCATCCCCTAAAGGGGGATGGGGGGAGCTATTTCCAGAGTTCAATCCAATTGGCGCGAGCGAGGAGCTTAAACGTATGAATAATCGTTGCCCGCACTTCGGGATCGCTAGTATTCACCATCTTAATTAACGTTGGCAAATGCCAGCTAAAATAATGCTTGAATTCCGGCATTGTCTGGACGCCGGTCGCCAGAATAATATCATAGCAATCGTCAATGAATTTACGCCGATCGGCCGCCGACAGCGAGCGAATCCAGCGACTAGCGCTACGACTCAGAAAGCCCGATGTCCAATTACGATTAGCACGTTGAAAATGCTGACCTTTCACTTGCCACGACAAAGGATCGTGTTGCCAAATCGACAGTCCATCGCTCGCCACTACTTTCGGATTCGCCACAGGATTTTCCATTAGTAGCCCCACGAAGGCTGTTTGCGGCGTCGTCTTGTGTACTTTTTTCTTCATCATTTCGATGTCCCATTTGTGGAATGTGTTCGGCAAAAAGCCCGGCCCGTCGTGGTCGTAAACCGCCACGATACGCCGCTTAATTAGCGCACTCGCCTTGAGCGCCGCATAAGTAGCGAGATTACCGCCCTTACTATGCCCGCCTAGTATCAGACTATTCTTGTCCCGATGCGCTACGTATTTCAGGTAGTCTAGCGCCGACCGCTGCGCCGGTACGCTACGACTATAACTCATGTTAAAATCCTCTTTCCACCCCGCTAGCGTATCATCCGTCCCCTGAAATGCTAGATAGTTCACCATGCCGTCAGGCGTGTCTAGCTCAAACGTCACGGCCACCAGTTGCTTTTGCTTTTTATCGTTAATATCATTTACATAATATTTCATGCGTAGGTCGCCAAAGCGTCGGCTCTTCGCCACCGCCTTTAATAGCTCCTCCCGTCGCACTACGTTCCAGATTAGGTGCGCCAGCTTCTGCGTATCGACTAGTCGTCCTAGCTCCGCCACCGTACAGTTAAAGCTCTCGATTTTGCCAAAAGGCGTAATTGAGAGGTCGGCATAAACCAGCGTCGATAGCACGAGGCTATCAACTTCATTAAATGGCATCTGCCAAAAGTCGCGGTCACCATAGCGCCGAATATAGCCAATGATATTCGTCGTCTCGCGCCGCGCCATCTAAAACGCCTCAATCTGCACCGTCGTGCCGCCCATTTTGCGTCGGAAGTAATCGTCGTGGCTAATGTAAATCATCGCTCCGCCATAGTGGCTAAGTGCCCGTTCGAGCTCCTCGATGCTCGGTAGGTCCAGGTGCGAAGTTGGCTCGTCTAGAATAATTAGGTTCGGATTATTCGCTAGCATACTAATGATTTGCAGGCGTGCCTTCTGTCCACCCGATAAATCCCCAACCAGCAAATTGCCGTCACCCTCAGTGAACAAATAGTTACTCATTAGCTGCCGCACCTTAGTAGTCGTAATATCTAATTTCTGGTCAAGGTAAATTCGCTCGATCGCCTCGCTGAGAGGCAAGTCGAAGTATTTTTGATCCACTTCCTGCCGATAAATGCCAAGATTTACCATAGGATCCAGCCCGGTCTCACCCTCTAGCACGATTGGCCCCGACTGACCAAGCATAGCCTTGAGAAGCGTCGTTTTACCTACGCCATTACGCCCGTGAAGTTCTAATCTATCGCCGACACGCACATCAAAATTAATATCACAAAAGAGTGGTCTATCCGCCGAATAGCCTACCGCCAAATCATGAGCATAGGCTAGCACTCGCTGACTACGGCTCTTTGTCCCACTCGTACTGATGTGAATATTCTTGGCTTGATATTTCTGGTAACGGTCGGCATCCTTATAGCCAATTTCCTTGGCCGATTCTTCATCGAGCCAAAAACTCGGTCGTCCCGCTTGTTCTAGCTCCGCCAGCTCATCTCGCGCCTTATACTCGAGCCGTTTAAATTGATGAATCGTCGCCGGATTGCGGGCTTTTTCCTTTAAACGCTGATAGTCTAAAATCTTTTGCTTTAGATTCTTGATTCGCTTTTCGGTTTGCTCGTAGTCCTTCATCGCACCAGCCGTCGCCACAACGTTGCCACGAATATAGGCGTCATAATTGCCCTGGTATTCAGTCGCCCCGCCGTCCTTAATCTCAATAATGCGCCCAACCGCCGATAGCACGTCACGATCGTGCGTGATAACTAGAATCGCCGTATCAGTCTTCTTGAGCCAGTCGATGAACTGCGCCTTCGCCACATAGTCCATATAGTTAGTCGGCTCATCAATCAGGGCTAGCTGTGCCCCACTATGCATGATTTTAACAATTTCACTCAGGCGTTTTTGACCGCCCGATAGGTTCTTAAACGGCGCATCAGCATACTGTTCGAGCTGAAATTTCTTGAGCTCTTCAGTTACTTCGCCTTCGATATTATAGTAGCCTCTATCACCGAATTCCGTCAGCGCCTCACTATACTCGTTTAGCTGGCGGCTGGTCGGACTCGTCAATTTCGGGAACGTCCGTATAATTTTCGACAAGCGTGCATAGTGCGGCAGGCCCGAAAGGATATATTCCACCGTCGTTTTATCGCCCGCATCGTGGTATTCCTGGCTGGTACCGACCAGCGTCGCACCTTTGCGCAGAATAATCCGCCCGCTATAATCTTTATCGCGCCCCTCAATAATATTAAATAAGGTCGATTTGCCAATACCATTACGCCCAATAACGCCCACCTTTTGGTGGTCGTCTACGTCAAATTTCAGGCGGTCGTAGAGCACCTTCGCGCCGAACGATTTCTCGGCAATATCAACTTGAAGTAACACGGTAATAATTATAACAAAGAAAAGCGCTCCGCCAACCAGAATGACGTAGACGATGGCGCCTATCACTAACCACAGCGCAGAGCGAGGCGGCACCTTCGCCAGCTACTATTAGTAGCTCACATTTATTCAATTTTGTCAATGCTTATATCAATATCAACTCAGTAGATCAAAATACGCCGTGCTACCGAAAGGAATCTTTTGTTTAATCCGCTCGGCGCCGACACTAGCCCGCGCTGAATGAATCGTCGCCGCGCCGTAGCGCTGGTTAATGGTATCCATCGCCCTAGTCAAACCGTGCGCCCGATTAATGTCGGTTAACAGGCTCATCTGCTGTTCATTTGGTCGGCTCAAGTTATAAACATATAGACCGAGCCACTGCACTCGTCCCGGCGGCCGCCGCTCAAATAATTTCTCTGCCGCCAGCCAAATCGGACGATTGTCCGAAAGCGGCGCCTCGTACAAGAATTTTCGCCGATATGTCTCGCCATTATCATAGCGCAACCACAGCCCCACGCCTCGCGCCGCCGCGCTACGAAAGCGGAGCTTAATGCCGACGCACTCCGCTAAATAGCTAAGACAGCCCAGTAAATATTCATCATCATCGCCATTTTGATCAACCGCCCATTGCCGACCAATTACGCTGAGGTGCGTTTCGTAGTCATCAACTTCATAGCCACGCAGGCGCTGATACCAATAGGTGCCATTAATATCATAAAAGACACTCTTTCTAAGAGTTGATTCGCTCGCTGCTAGAAAATCTAGTGGCGTGTTAATACCCACCCGTCTGAGGCGTCGCCCAAGTTGACCTGCAATCCCAGTTAAATCTTCGAGGGCCAACTCGCCGTAAACGTCTAGGATGTTATCCGCCGTAATGATATCCATGCCGTCGGGCTTATGTAGCCCCGCCGCTTGCTTTGCCAGAAAGCGGTTCGCGCCAATGCCAACGTTAATCGTAATATAGTCGCCGATCTCGTCCTTGACACGCCGCTTGATCTCATAGCCTAATGTCGTCAGCTTCTCTAGTGTGTCATATTTCGTGCCGTGCAGATCGATATAGCCTTCGTCAATCGACTTCATGCCACAGATCGGTGAATAATCCGCCATAATCGCCTTGAGCTTCTGATAAACCGCATTATACTTCGGCGGGTCAGATTCCAGGATGACGAGCTCGGGGCACTTTGCTAGCGCTTCCCGTCGTCGCGTCACCTTGATACCAAATTTGCGTGCCTCATAACTTGCTGTAATAATGCAGCAATTCGGTGACAGGCGATTCACGATGCCAACTGGTCGATGACGCAGACTTGGGTGTGCTTGTTGTTCAATTGTGGCGAACGCCGAGTTCAAATCAATCCACATGATTTGCGGCACCGCCGGATTCACGCCATAATCTCGCCCTGTCATAGACTACTCCCATCGATCAGGCTAATGAGACGCCACGTTAGCTCCACCGTATCAAATTCGAGGCTATAATCATTTGCGCCATCACTCATATCAAAAACATAGTAGAGGCGCGCGCCTCGTCGCATCGGATGATATAGCCCTAGTATGGTTAGCTTAACATTTCTACCGCGCCATCGCATAACGCTCGGCATGACTACCACCTTGCCATCCTTATTTTTGAACGTCGCAATGACGTCGATACTCTCATTAATCTCCGTGACTGGGTTCATAATTCTCCTAATATAAATATGTATTAGGCGGTAACTACTTGCCATCCAGCTGCGCTCTATCGCCGCCGTGATAGATGCTTTGAAGGATAAATTATGAACCGACGCAGGGGCCGAAGCATGCGTTAGTAGCTACATTATAGCACGACTGGCTTCGTGGCGGGAACATTGACTAAAAATCACAAAAGCTTTACCATTTTAATAGTATTAATTAATGGGGGATTTATGAAGTCGAATATCCGTAAAGTAACTGGCCAGATGTGGGGATCAGTGGTGGCCGGTGGTTTAGTTAGTATCATTTTTGGCTTGACTACTATGCTCTGGCCAAAGGCGATCCTGTCAATCTTTATTTATCTATTCAGCGTTTTTGTGCTCGTCGTCTCAGTCATAGCCTTAGGGCGCTCATTTAGCAATATGGACATCAACCGTCTGTGGTGGCTACAGATGCTAGCCGCTATCTGCGGTATCAGTATTGGCATCTTTATCATGACCAATCCTGACATCGCGCAAGGACTAATTGCCGTTCTACTAGCCATCTACATCTTTACACAGTCACTAATGGATCTAATTGTTGCGAGTTATACTGACGAACCAGGTTCTAAGACGTCAATCCTGGCCACAGGTATCATCGGCATAGTCTTTGGTTTTACGATTCTATTCCAGCCACAACTCTCGACTGAGGCACTTGTCTGGGTAATCGGTCTGTACGTCTTAGTTCACGGTATCCTAGTTGAATATTATGCTATTCGTGTCCGCCACACCATAAAGCAGGTTGCCAATGATATCCGCGACGCCGCCGAAGACATGCAGGATGACGTTCGCGAGGCCGAAGTCGTGAGCAAGTCGCGAGGCAAGAAGTCGGGCAAAAAATCTAGCACTAAAAAGTCTAAGTAGGAGGTTGAGGTGCAAGGAGACAAATATCTCGGTGGGCGAGAGCGTATTTGGTGCGAACGCCTAATTATCGCCGGCATTCTAATAATTCCAAGTCTATATTATAGTCTGGACCATTATTTTGGAGTGCATATTCCAGGTTATAGCGCGTTATCTAGCTATGAACCGATCGTAGTTGCAATCACCTCAACCATCGAGATTTTCTACCTTGGTCGCATTTTCCTGCGTGCCACCATACGCGGACTAAAAGAGTGCCTCTTCAATGTCGACAGCCTCGTCACAATAGGGACGCTATCTGCCTACTGTTACAGTCTGTCCGCCTACCTGCTATTTATCATTAGTAACCACAGCTTAATACAGACATCGAGTGGAGATCTACCGCGACTCTATTTCTCGACAGTTGTCTATCTGTACTTCTTTATTGTCCTAGGTCGATATCTCGAATCACGCGTTACTGCACGGGCTAGCAAGTCAATTCGTCGCCTCGTAAGCCTGCAGCCTAAGCGAGCACGATTATTAACTGGTGGCAACGAAACATTCATTCCATCAGATAAGATTGCGCCAGGTGATCACATTATAGTTGAACCAGATGAGACAATCCCGACCGATGGCGTCGTCGCCGCTGGCGCATCAGCTGTCAACGAAGCACTAATTACCGGCGAAAGCCGCTCAGTTGAGAAGACGATCGGCAGCAAAGTAATTGCAGGCACTAAGAACGGCCATGGACGCCTTGAAATTGTTGCGTCTAGATCTACTAGCACCACAATTCTAGCCCGCATTGTTACCGCAATTAAAAAGGCGCGCAATTCGCATACACCAAACGAAGATATTGCCAACCGGTTATCTAATGTGCTCGTACCTGCGACCATCGTAGCAGCACTCATCGCTTTCGCCATCTGGCATTTCGGAATCGGTCTCGACATGTCATCATCAATGCTTATCTTTGTAGCCATTATAATGGTGGCTTGCCCCTATGCCATCGGGCTGGCGACGCCTTCCGCCACAACAACGGCTGTTAACATTGGACTAAAGCACAATATAGTATTGAGCGGCAGCGACGCTCTGCAGGATCTAAGCAAGGTTGATACCGTTGTCCTCGATAAGACTGGCACCATGACAATAGGCAAACTGACAGTCACGGACGTCTTTACTTTTAGTGATAGCTATTCAACTAACGACATTTTAGCTATTGCCGCCAGTCTAGAGCGACCGAGCGAACATACCTTGGCTAAGGCCATCCTCCATGAGTCTGAGGATAATCACATCGAGGAGCGCTCCGTCGATGGTTTCGAGGTTTACGACAAGCTCGGCATCAGCGGACTAATCAAGCATCGCCGCTATTATCTAGGTAGTGAGGAGTTCGTTCGTAAAGTCTGTACTGAAAATATTAACTATAATCAAACAGTTATCAAGCGCAACCACGAGACGCTAGTGTATCTATTCACCAACCAAGCAATCATCGGCGCTATTAACATCATGGATCCACTAAAGCCCAACGCTCGCCGTGCGGTAAACGATCTAAAGAAAATGAAACTAGATGTCTACCTGCTATCTGGTGACCATGCAGACATTGCTAGACATACCGCTCGCCGTCTCGGCTTGCCGACTAGCCATGTCATTGCCGGCGTATCGCCGAGCGAGAAAGCCGACAAGATCGTCGAGCTTCGCGGCGATGGTCACAAGGTCGCCATGGTTGGCGACGGCGTCAATGACGCGCCCGCCATCGCCTGCGCAAATATCGGCATTGCCATGGGAACTGGTGCCGAAGTGACGATCGACAGCAGCCACGTCGTTCTAACAACCAGCGATCCATATGGCGTCGCCGAGGCAATTCGATTGTCTCACGCCGCCGTCCGCACGCAGAAAGAAAATCTCTTCTTTGCTATTTTTTACAACGTAATTAGCATCCCCCTCGCTAGCGGATTGTTCACCCGTTACGGCATCGTTATGCGGCCAGAACTGGCTGGATTAATTATGATTATGTCAACGATCGCCATTATCGTTAACGCCCTATCACTCAAACTAGTTGACCTGTCTAAAGATAAAGAACCGCTTAGTTTGATTGCGCCGGTCATTTTACTAATCCTATTTACGGCATTCTATATCATCGCCGTTGTGGGGCTAGGACCAGTTGGGCTATAGTCCATGACGTCAAGTCGTTGTAGTAATTGTGTTGTGCTATTTGCAAAACTGTTGCGAGTCTGCGGTCTTCGTGCTAATATAAGAGTAAGCAAAAGTTCAAACAAAAATTTACAAAATAAAATCCTGTAGATTTCTACGAATTTTTGCTTATGTCTCCACCACACACCTCTTTGGGCTAGCCTCTGCTAGCCCTATCTTGTTATATAATAATGAATATGAAACGCTTTCTAGTCATTACTCTATTTCCCGAAATTATTGAGCCCGAGCTAAACTCGTCGATGATGTGGAAGGCGCAAAAGGATGGCTTGGTCGAGTTTCAGACGCTAGACCTACGTGATTTTGGTCTAGGCCCACGACGGCAAGTCGACGACAAGCCCTTTGGCGGTGGCGCAGGCATGCTTCTAATGATTGAGCCGCTCACTAATGCTATTAATGAGGCGAAGCGGCGTCTACCTGGCGCCAAGGTGCTAATTATGACACCGAGTGATATCGTTTGGAATGAGCAGCTCGCAACCGAATATGCGAATAGCGACGACAACTATATTATCGTGTGCGGTCGCTACGAGGGCTTTGATGCTCGTGTGTTCGATCTAGTAGATGTTAAAATCTCTATCGGCCCATACGTCCTGACGGGCGGCGAAATCCCCGCCATGGCCATCATAGATAGCATCGTCCGCTTAATACCGGGCGTTCTAGGCGGTGGCGAAGAGGCCTACGAGCGCGAAAGTTATAGCAATGAGGCGCACCTAGAATACCCCCAGTACACCCGCCCCGAGGTCTATGATGGTCAGGCTGTTCCATCGGTGCTACTATCGGGCAATCACGCTGAAGTTGAAAAGTGGCGTCAGGCGCACGAACAGTAGTATTAGCACTAATTTACAAAGCGCAAAAAGTTCTTTGTATACCAACTGGAAAGTCACCCCAGTCCATAATCTGAGGTGACTTTTCAGCACAAATAAATCTCGCATTCTTTGCTCAAACCATCCTTGAGCTGAATATATTATAACTCGCTTTCCCTTAGGTCTGCAAGATCATCACGTAGCTTTTTTAGCCCTGTATCTGGGTTTTCCACCGTTTCAGTAGTAGGATTTTCCACAGGGGCGTTCTCCTTGTCACTATCGTCCTTCTCCGAGGCCAACTGTTTATCGGTATTAACTACCTTGAGCGTATACCTCTGACCGTTCTTGATTCCGAGCGCCCGAAGGACGCTTCGAATAGCCTGGACAGTGTTGCCCTTATGGCCAATTAGTCGCCCCAAGTCATCGGGGTTCACCGATAGCTCGAGTAGCGTCCCGCGCTTGTCATCCGTCCGCTTGATTTCAATATCGTCTGGGTGTTCAATCAGATTCGATACAATGTATCTAACAAATTCTTCTTCAATCATTTCGTCTCCCTCATTTACTTATCTCTATTTTAACAAAAAAGCCACCCTATAACTAGGTGGGTGGCTCTAGTTCTCTAGCTCCTTACTCAGCTGCTGGAGCTTCAGTGGCTTCTTCGGCTGGCTCTTCCTTTGGCTGGTTGCGACGAAGCTTTTCTGGGTTACGAATCGCCCGCTGACGCTCGGTCGATGGCGTCTTGACCCACTTCGGCATGGTTAGGCCCTCAGCGGCCAAGATACGAACCACGCGTGGCGACGGGTGAGCACCATTAGTTAGAAACTTTTCAGCCTCATCCTTGTTGATTTTAGCTTCCTTAATGTGCGGATTATACGATCCAAGATAAGCAATTACCTTACCGCTGGACGGCGTGCTACGAACATCCTGCACCACCACCCGATAAGTGGCATAATGAGTCTTGCCTGCGCGTTGCAAACGAATTACTAGCATTTATCTCCTTAATTTATAGTTAACTATTTATGACGGTTACACATATTATGCTACAAGTTGCCCCACATTTCAACCTTCGCCGCAGGCGTTCACCGCAGCTGTTGCGGCAGCCTGTTCGGCGTGCTGCTTGCTACCGCCCATACCACGACCAATTTCTCGATCGCCCACGTAGACGGCCACCGTGAAGGTCTTGTCGTGGTCGGGGCCTGCTTCGTCAACTACACGATACTCTGGAATGACGCCATCAGTGCGCTGAGTAATCTCTTGTAGATGCGACTTCGGGTCACGCCAGCTACCAGATTCTAGTACGTCATCGACATTACTAAGGATATATTTGTCGACAATCTTCTTAGCTTCTTCGTAGCCTTTGTCGAGGTAGGTTGCGCCCAGTAGCGCCTCAAAGCAGTTCGCCACAATGTGTAGCTTGGCATGCTCGCTGCCCTGGCGTTCACCCTTACTCATACGCACCAACGGAGCATAGCCGAGAGCTTCACCCGCGTCACGAATTGACTCAGTGCGTACTAACGCCGCTCGCCAACTCGTCATGACACCTTCCGCCACTCGGTAATGCCGAAACAGATAATCCGTCACCACCAGCTCTAGTACAGCGTCACCGAGGAACTCAAGGCGCTCATTATGCATTTTGGCCACGCGCCTGTGCTCATTGACATAACTGCGATGAGTCAAAGCGATAACTAAGAGTGACGGATCATCGAATTCATATCCTAGCGTTGCTTTCGCCCACTTTTGATACGGCTCGAAATCAACGCCAGCAACTTTCGGCACGAGCGGATCGTCATCCAGCGCTCTTTTGTATTTTTCAGTGTTATTCTTCGTCACTAATTTCTCCTCTCTCAATTAGGCGACGGCGAGCCAAGCGAGTTAATCGCACGATATCTTTGTAAGCAATCAGGCTTACCGCCTGATTATACGAAAACCAGCGTATGCCGTTCATCCAATCTTCTTTTTTGATGTCATCAGTATCACCTAGCGCCTTAAACAAGTAAATTTGCGTGCTCATTAACACCAAAATATTCTCGCGACGATAGCGGAAGTGAATCTTACCGAGCCAGCAAATAGATTCTAGCTCATGCACGCCCGCTTCTTCGCCGATTTCACGGATGGCAGTCTCGCGCGCCGTTTCACCTGGTTCAATGTGCCCTTTCGGTATTGTCCAGCGGTTGAAATGGTCCTCAACTAGCAATATTTGTAGTTCGCCGTCCTTAACGCGGTATATTACACCGCCAGCGGTAGCTTCGCGCGAAATTTCGGTTATTCGCGACCGGTAACGACCGTAGCTCGGCACCGCCCGCTCTAGCTCGCCCCGAATTAGAGGCTTGCGCGCGGCGCTACTCCGCTCGATCGGTATCTGCTGATTGTTCTCGCGTTCGCGCTTTCGCTGTAGCCACTTCTCGCGCTCCCGCTGCTTCCTGGTTATACGCTTGCCCTGTTTGCTCATTACTTCCTTCCGTCATGGAACGGTAAATTGTGCCTAGCACACCGTTCACAAACTTGGACGAGTTCTCCGAGCCAAATGACTTGGCCAGCTCGACCGCTTCATTAATCGCCACTTTCGGCGGAACATCGTTCCTAAACTCGGTTAGCTCGAATAGCGCCATGCGCATAATGTCTCGGTCAATAATCGATATCTGGCTAAGCGGCCATTCGGGTGCAACTGGAGCAATGACGGCGTCAAGCTGCTGCGCCGTCTTGTTGACGCCACGTGCTAATTTGTAGACAAACTCCTTGTCGCCGATCTTGTTTTCGTAGCGCTCCATATTGCGATCAACTATTTCATCCAAGTTGACCGAGCTATCATTTAAACGCCGACGAAAATCGTATTCATATAACGATTCCAGTACGATAATCCTACCTAAATGCCGATTACTTGCCATGGTGCTCCCGCCTCTATTTTATTTATTATTAAGCTACTGAGCTTTAGCTAAATACCCGTAGGGCTATTTAGCTAGAGCCTTCTTGCCCGTCTCATGCTTGGTAGTTACAACCTTGACTGGTGATTTACCATTCACCCGACGCGCTAGTTCAAGCCGCAGATGACTGCGACGATTTCCTGTCCGACGTGGGCTTGTTTGCTTCTTTGGCTGAGCCATTTTTTACTCCTTAATTTATTAACTTGGCACTATCATAGCATTTTTAGATACAGGTTTCAATGTGGGGGGGCGGCTATCTCCGTCCCCCCCCTATGATAGGCAAAATGTGCAATCAAATTCTCCGCCCCCCCCTGGAGAAGGTGGAAATAGCAGCAATGAAGTGCTATATCACAAAGTTAACTATCTTGCCAGGGACGTAAATCGACTTGCTGATAACTTTGCCTTCGATAAAGCGTGCGACGTTTTCTTGCGCCTGAGCAGCCGCAAGGATATCGTCTTTTTCGGCGTTATTAGCAACTTTAATTTCACCACGTAATTTGCCATTCACCTGCACGGCAATAGTCATCTTGCCGGTTACTAGATATTTAGCGTCATACTTCGGCCATTCGACATGCTCTAATCGGGCTTCATCGCCGTTGAGTTCAGCATACATCTCGCTACCGACATGCGGTGCAAATGGCGCTAGTAACTGACATAGGTCATTTAGGGCATCATGCCACAGCTTGTCGTCGAAGCCTGCCGCCTTAATCTTGCTAAGACTATTTAGGTATTCCATCAGGCTCGACACAGCTGTATTGAATTGAGCGTGGGCAATATCTTCCGTTACCTTCTTGATAGTCGCATTTTGCACGCGTAGTAGCTCGCCCTTGGTTTTATCGTCGAGCTTGGCATCGTGTGGCGCCTCGAGGTATTCCTGGACCAAGTTCCAACAGCGATTCAGGAAGCGGTACACTCCGCCAATCGCTCCGGTACTCCATGCCGCATCTAGATTATATGGCCCAATGAACATTTCGTAGGTGCGCAAGGTATCCGCCCCATAACCACTATCAATTACGTCCAGCGGGTCAATCACATTGCCCTTGCTCTTGCTCATTTTGTGTCCATCGGGTGCATTGATATACCCGTTGTACAGCAAACGCTTAATCGGCTCATCAAAGTCTAAGTAGCCCTGCTCGTGGAAAAATTTCGTCCAGAAGCGCACGTATAATAGGTGTGCCACCGCATGGTCACCGCCCACATAGTAATCTAGCGGTGCCCAATAGTCGACCTTATTTTTATCCCACGCCTTGTCGCTATTGCGCGGATCGGTGTAGCGGAAGAGATACCATGACGAACAAGCATAACCATCCATCGTATCAGTTTCCCGCTTGGCATCACGACCGCACTGCGGGCATTTCACGTTTACCCAGTCATTCACCTTAGCCAGCGGCGAGCGACCATCGCCCGATGGCAAGTAGTCGTCGATATCTGGCAGCAGTACTGGCAAATCCTTTTCCGGCACCGGCACATTGCCGCAATGCGGACAGTGAATAATCGGAATCGGCGCACCCCAATAGCGCTGACGCGAAATCAGCCAATCGCGCATCTTGTATGTTACTTTGCTACGGCCCACACCCTGTTGTTCGAGCCAAGCAACCACAGTTTCGCGCGCTTCGCTAGTTGGAATACCGTCAAAGTCGCCACTATTGATTAATTTGCCTTCCCCGTCATAAAAGTCAATTACATCATCGTCATCCACATCTTCGGTCGGGTCGATTACTTTGACGATAGGTAGCTCGTACTTTTTGGCAAAATCATAGTCACGCCGATCGTGCGCTGGCACCGCCATAATCGCACCGTCGCCATAGCCTCCTAGTACGTAGTCAGCCACCCAAATTGGCATCTTTTTACCCGTGGCAGGATTAACCGCATACGATCCGGTAAAGGCACCCGTTTTTTCATGGTCACCTTGACGCTCAATTTCGGACTTACGTACTGCGTCCTTGACATAAGAATTAACCTTCTTGCACTGCTCATCGGTTGTTAGCTGGTTTACCAGGCTATGCTCTGGCGCTAACACGAGAAAAGTTGCGCCAAAGATCGTATCAGGACGAGTCGTAAAGACCTGAATTGTCAAGCCTTTATCTGGTACGCTAAAGTTAACTTCCGCGCCCTGGCTACGGCCAATCCAGTTGCGCTGCATCGTCTTAATCTTATCAGGCCAATCTATATCATCAAGCCCGTCGAGCAACTTGTCGGCATAGTCGGTAATCTTAAAGAACCACTGGCGCATCTTTTTCTTTTCGACTGGCGTGCCACAGCGCCAACACTTGCCACCCTCAACCTGTTCGTTGGCTAGCACCGTCTTATCCACTGGACACCACCACTGGTAACTATCCTTTTGGTAGGCTAGACCGTGCTTAAATAATTGCAAGAAACACCACTGGGTCCAACGGTAATAATCTGGGTGGCTCGTGTTAATTTCGCGCGACCAATCCACCGCCATACCGAGGCGCTTATACTGATTCTTAAAGTTAGCAATGTTCGTCTTTGTCGTTTCTTTTGGCGATGTTCCCGTTTTAATGGCGTAATTTTCCGCCGGTAAGCCAAAAGTATCCCAACCAATAGGTCTTAGAACGTTATAGCCTTGCTGGCGATAAAAGCGTGCCAGCACATCAACAATTGTAAAGTTGCGCACGTGGCCGACATGCAGGCCCGCACCTGACGGATAAGGGAACATTTCCGCCACGTACATTTTCGGCCGCGTCGTATCACCATCAATCGCCCGATAAGTCTGCTCGGACTGCCAGATATCTTGCCACTTCTTTTCAATCTTTAGAGGTTCGTATCGCTTCATAAAAATAGTATAGCACTAGCAAGGGGCCGTCTTTTAGGCCTTATTCGTTATCTAGTGATTCTTCCGTGCGGTTGCTCAGCTCATCATACCATTGCTGCTTACGATTTAGCCAATAGCCATCTTGGCGCACTAGCTTATCCTTATCGCTCGGATTACGAAGCAGAATCTTTGTCGCCTCTTCTGCGTAGACACCATTCTGCGACCCCTTCACTAGCACCACAGCATTATCTTCCATGATTTGGCTAATGAAGGTGCCAGCTGCCACTGGGTCGCGGAATGCCCGCGTCTGGCAGCCTTTCTTTTTTGCAGCTGGCAAGAGATAATTATTGGCATCATCGCCGATAGTAATCACCCAATCTAGCATCATTGGATCACAGAAGTCGCCCACTTGCTGGTGCGCCGCCTGCGTGAAGTTGCCTAGCTCATTCATACTACCAAGCACCGCAATCCGCTGCGGCGTCTCAATTTGATAAAGCGTCTGAAGCGCCGCTATTGCCGCCACAGGTGATGAGTTATAAGTATCATCAATAATTACCGAATCATTGCGACCAGGCAAAGGATTCATGCGTCCCGCCACTGGACGGATCTGCTCGACCGCCGTCGCTAGCTCATTATCGGGAATGCCCATCCGCACGCCAATCGTTAGCGCCGCCGCAATCGAACGTAGCATGTGGTTACCTAGCACGTGTACCGTCGCCCGAATCGGCTGCTGGCGATTCGCCGCCGTAAACTCGACTTGGTAGCCACCCAGCGGGTCGCCGCCCACCACGGCAATTTGGTTCTCGCCGCCACCGATACCGTAGTCAGTCATATTGTTCGTATTGGCGAACTGGGCAAAGCTATTGTCTACGTCATCATAGTTCACCACTGATAGGTTGGCGTTATTCGTAATAGACAGCTCTTCCTTTGCCACATCATTCAGCCCACCTGGGAAATTCTCCATATGCTCGGGCGTCACCGCTGTTACCACGGCAATATCCGGCTTCAAATACTTTTCGTAGACCGCTAGATCACCCGGATGATCCGTACCGAGCTCTTGCACGATGACATCCACACCTTGCGGCGCCTTAATGCGCGACTTCATTGCCTTAAACACTTGTCGCCACGTGCCGATGCTGTGCACCATATCCATGGGCGGATACTTCACGCCCATAATGGCCAGCGGCACCGAAAGCGGCGAATTATGGTTGCCCGGCTCGAGCTGCACCCGATAATGCCCCACCAGTACGTTAGCAATGGCCGTCTTCGTCGTCGTCTTACCGACGCTGCCGACAACGACAATCAGCGTGGGGTGATATTTCTTAAAATACTTTTTGACGTAGCGTTCCAGCCGCCACTGCACGTACTTCTTAAACATAATGCCATTATACCAAAGAATCACGAGATAAGCGTAAGTAGCTTGCTAGATTAGCGCAAATCGAAACAATTTCGCTAGCGGAGGGATAAGGAGGAAGGCACAGAAGGCAGCGGCTAGAGCAATAATTAGTAGCGCCTTCCACCACTTCATGGGGCGTGAGACGATAGTGATGTCCACTAGCCCCATGAACATGGCGACACAGGCCACTAGCGTGCCCGACTCGGTGCTGTTAAATCCTGCGGCATGACCAAAATAGTAGCAGAGCGACATCACGATCGCCGTAATGATACCAGTTGGGATTGAAAAAGTTAGCACTCTCTTCAAGAATCCTGGGCGATACTTCTGATCGTTTGGCGGTAAGGATAGGATAAATGCCGGAATGCCAATTGTTAAACTAGAAATCACCGTCATCTGCGCCGGCAAGAGCGGATATGGCGCACCGAAGATCGAAGTTGCCATCACGAGGACTAAGCTATAGACATTTTTAATCAGGAATAAACTCGCCACGCGCTCGATGTTGGCAACCACGCGCCGGCCTTCCGCTAGAATCATGGGCAAATCGGCAAAGTTGTTGTCCATTAGCACCACTTCTGCCGCCTGGCGAGTAGCCGCCGCACCGCTTCGCATGGCAATACCAAGGTCGGCGTCCTTAATCGCCATAATGTCGTTGACGCCGTCACCCACCATCGCCACGGTCTGCCCGCGCGACTTTAGCGTATCCACCACGAGCCGCTTTTGCTCAGGCTGGATGCGGCCAATAATATTATGCGAATCAATTAGACGCCGCATCTGACGCTCACTTTTGCCGTTTAGTTCGCCCGCATCTAGCGCCCTAGCAGGCAGCCCCACCGCTTTGGCCACCGCCGCCACTGTCTCGACCGAGTCACCTGAAATAATCTTGATATCCACTCCCTGTGCCCTAAAGTATTCCAGTGTCTTCTTTGCCTCGGGGCGGATATTCTCTGCTAACATAACTAGGGCTAGCGGTTTTAACTCTCTTGGCAGTTCGCGCCCCGCCAAGCCGTCCGCTTTACACAGAGCAAGCACGCGACCGCCCCTGGCTGCCTCTTTCTCTGCCAGCTTAAGTGTCTTAGCGTTTTTCTTGCTATTTAGCAAAATCTCTGGTGCGCCAAAGTAATAGCAGCCATTCTTTGTTAACATAGCGCTCCATTTGCGTTGACTGCTGAACGGCACTGTGGCCACTGATTGAATTTTCTTAGTGTTTTTCAGACCAGATTTAATCGCCCGCTCAGTGCTCGACCGTCCCGCCCAGTTCATCGTGGCTAGGATATCTTCAATATTCTCGTTGCCAGCTAGTTTAATTAGCCTTTGGAATTTGATTTTACCATCAGTTAGCGTACCAGTTTTATCTAGCAAAATTGTGTCAACGCGCGCCAAGGTCTCCACTGCCGCTAGCTGCTGCACTAGAATATTTTTCTTAGCTAGGCGTACTGCCGACAGCATGAACGACAGACTCGTCAAGAGAACCAGCCCCTCTGGTATCATGCCGATAATAGCGGCTACCGCCCGCGTGACCGCCGACTGCCAATCGATACCCGGCACTTTTAGCTGTCCCCAGATCGTTAACGGCACGATGGCTATTAGCGCGATAGTGATAAATTTCAAGATTTTGTTTGTCGCCATCACTAGCTCGGACGAGGCTTCATGATATTTCTTTGCCTCTTCGGACAATTTAGCAGCATAGGCGTCATCGCCCACTCGCTCGGCACGCATCTTGCCGCCACCCGCCACCACCACGGCGCCAGATAGCACCTTGTCGCCTTTATGCTTGACAATCGAATCCGATTCGCCAGTTAGTAGGCTCTCGTCGACCTCTAGTTCATCCGAGACTACCACTATACCGTCGGCCGGCACTTGCTCACCAGCCGCCAGCTCGACGATATCGCCCGATAAAATATCCTTAGCATCAACCGTTAACTTCTGACTGCCACGTTTTATCTTCACCTTTGGCGCATTGAGAATCTTTAGCCTGTTTAGAATTCGCCTAGCGTGTGCTTCCTGCCAAATGCCGATACAAGCATTCAGCACCATGGCAATAAAGAATAGCATGTTGATCGGACTCTGACCCGCCACAATCAAAATCACCGCTAGAACCGTGATTAAGAAGTTTAGCGGTGTAAATAAGTTAGATTTTAGGATATCACACATATCAATAATTGCTTGGTGGAGTAGATCGGACTCGAACCGACCACCTCAGCAATGCGAATGCTGCGCTCTACCAGATGAGCTACTACCCCAACGATTTAATTATAACACAGCTACCATAAAGCAGGATCTATCTTCCTACCGTCTTTGATACAATCGCAGTATGTAGACCTCTGCGCAGGAATGAGTGGAAAGGTATGTAAAGCGTTAAAGGGTTCAATCATCCTGATATTCCGAAAGTGCATCCGTGTCCACAGATTTTATTTCAAAAGTCTTCCGAGTCGATACACAGAAGTTATACTCAATCATCAGATTGGCAAGACGCTCTCCGTCAATCAGAATGATATGGTGCGTATATGCATAATCCTTTGCCTTCTGTGAAAACTTCGAGGTCGTAACAAAAAGTCCGTCACCTTTCTTGCCTGCTATCGCTCCAACAAAGCTCTGTATATCCGGCTGCCCTACGACTTTATCTAGTGCCCACTCTTTCGCCTGCATGTAGATAAGGGAAAAACCGAGCTTATCTTCCATGATGATACCGTCGATTCCATCATCACCTGATGCTACAGTTGCGTGACTGCCAAAATCCGTCTTTCCGTAACCCATCTTCAGCAGAAGATCAACAACAAACTTTTCAAATGTATATGGCGGTATTTTCAAGACCTCTGTAAGCAGATCAGATGCAAGACTATCATTGATCTCCTTGTAGGCATCTTCCAACTGATCATCCGGTGTCAGGTCTTTAGAAACTTCTGCTGTCGGATTTCCTCTTCCGTTCTCTGTTGATACAGTAGTTGAATGGAACTCAGCGAATGAAGGAAAGCGCTCAAGATACTTTGCATCTATCTTCTCCGGGTTTTCGGCGACTACCTTCTTCCCCGCTTCAGTGATTACAATCGTTGCACGGGCAGGGCTGTCCAGTAGACCTGCCTTTATCAGATAGGTCTTTGCCCAACCCACACGATTTTTAAATACCGTCTGCCTCCCGCTGGGAAGCATCTCTGCCATATCTTCTGATGACAAATTTAGCTGCTGAGCTAGCGTGGCAGTGACATCCTTGATCTTATGGATGCTGCCGTCCCGTAGTGCTAGAAGCAATGGCTTCATTAGTTCATCAAATTTTGGAACTGACATGCGTACTCCTTCCCATGTTCATTCAATCTTTCACTATTTTACTCTTAAATGTTACGGAATACCTTCCCTAGAGTTCCGTTTAGGTTCTCATCATCCTTTGCCCTTATGGTCACATTTGCAAAAAGCTCACTTGGCAGAATAAAGAACCCTTTTTCCTGAACAAGCCCCTCACGAGCAGTCTCTGCGTCTTCATCCGGCATAGCTGCATAATCAAAATCAGTATTACCCGCTTTGTGCTCGCCCTTATTGATATATTCTGTCAGATTCTCTGAAATGTATCTGTAGAACATCGTGCCAAGAACACAATTCTTAAAGTCCCATCCATCTAAAGCACCTCTTAGCTCATCTGCAATCGCCCAGATAGCACGGTGCAGTTCTTCTCTTTCTCTTTCCTTCTTGTTGTCAGTTGCCATTTTTGAATTTTCCTCCGCATTTGCTTATTTTATCATCCTATACTTGCCTAAAGCGTAAAGGAGCCCCTTATCTTCAACGATAGCGCCACAGGTATCATTATATGGCTTTACGTCGTACCATCTAATAATCTCAATGTTGAAATACATTCTTAGGTAATTATTGTCGATGTCTGGCGTATCGGATCCGAAATAATCTCGGCACCAGACTAGATACTTATCTCCAGTCACCTTACCATGCATACGATACAGCAATTCATCTTCCCCCGCGTCAGCACCCTCATCATAGATCAGTCCTTCTGGCACATTAAACTTGTCTAATATTGGAACTAGCTTTTTAGCAGAAAGAATTGGCATATTCCCAAAATCGTGTCCCGGCATAAGAATATTGTAGCAAGAAAAGACCAGGGGCGAGCCCCCAGTCATGGTTAAATATTGGTGTGATCGCCACGGTGTTTTATGCCACCCTTAGATATGGCTGAATTATATCACAGCTAGGTAAACACAGCTCAAGGATAAAAAATAAAAACCTCGCCGAAGAAGGAAAGCCACGAGGTTTTTGTTTTATTTTGACTGTTGTGCGCCCACCCTGGGGCGACGACTGTTTGTTTTTATCTTACTGTCCAGACGGTTGCCCCGTCTGCACACCAGTCATAATTATATTAGCATAACGGAAATATTCTGCCAAGGTGGAAACACCTCTGGTTTGCTCCCATATGGGGGGCGGTAGTTATTTTACAATGCCGCCGCCCAGAACTTCGTCGCCGTCATACAGTACTACCGATTGTCCGGGGGCTACAGCACGAACAGGGTTGGAAAGAATAAGGGCGATAGCGTCGGTGTCTAGACTCTCGACCTTGGCGGCCACCAGCGGGGCACGGTGGCGCACGCGGATCTGGTATGTCCTGCCTGTCACAGGTGATTCGTTTATCCAATGCAGATTATTTAGTTCGATTTTCTCACGCCAGAAACTACCATCATTTAAATTACGACTGACGTAAACGATATTCTTATCCATATACTTGTCAACCACATAATACGGCAGACCACCGCCTACATCCAAACCATGCCGTTGACCGAGAGTATAGAATAATGCCCCGTCATGCCGGCCGACAACTTTACCGGTGTCTCTGTCAATAATGTCGCCTGGCTCAGTCTGAACATACTGCGCCAGAAAGTCCCGAATATTCACTGTCCCAATAAAGCAAATTCCTTGGCTATCCTTTTTGCGCGCCGTCGATAAGCCGAATTTTGCTGCATCCGCTCGCACGTCGTCCTTGGTCTGATAGTCGCCGATTGGGAAGATTGTTTTTTCTACCGCTTCACCAGTCACTCGATAGAGAAAATATGTCTGGTCTTTATCATCATTCGCCGCCCGCAGAAGATGTCGCCCGTTTGAGCGGGCGTAATGCCCCGTGGCAATTTTGCTTGCCCCATCCGCAAGCGCTGCACGCAGGAAAAGCCCAAACTTTACCTCCTGATTACACATAATATCTGGATTCGGCGTGCGACCCAGCTTATACTCGTCAATCATATAATCCACAACGAGGTGCTTATATTCCTTTTGAAAATCAAACACCTTGAAGGGAATATTTAGTTTGACAGCTAC
>JAKPIF010000028.1 GCA_029549925.1 bacterium
TCAATGGTAGGTGCACTGCCATCTGATCGCCATCGAAGTCGGCGTTGAATCCAGTTGTCACTAGTGGATTAAGCTGAATGGCTAGACCATCGATTAGCTTTGGCTGGAAGGCCTGAATTGATAGACGGTGCAAGGTTGGCGCGCGGTTTAGTAGCACATATTTGCCCTTAATCACTTCATCAAGTGCGTCCCACACTACTGGATCACCGCTATCAATTAGACGCTGGGCAGTATGGATGTTGTGCGCCTGTTCCCACTCCATTAGTTTGCTGATGACAAACGGCTTGAACAGTTCAAGCGCCATCTGCTTTGGCAAACCACACTGGTCGATATTTAACTCTGGACCTGGCACAATCACCGAACGGCCCGAGTAGTCGACACGCTTGCCTAGTAGGTTCTGGCGGAAGCGCCCCTGCTTGCCCTTTAAGAGGTCAGCTAGCGACTTCAGGCGACGGCGATTGCCGGTAGCCTGAGCAGCACGATTGCCACGTGTGGCGCTGTTATCAATTAGCGCATCGACCGCTTCCTGCAGCATGCGCATTTCGTTGCGGGTAATTACCTCTGGTGCATTAAGCTCAGTCAGCTTCTTTAGACGGTTGTTTCGGTTAATTACGCGGCGGTATAGATCGTTTAGATCGGATGTCGCAAAGCGGCCACCAGTTAGCTGCACCATTGGACGTAGATCTGGCGGAATCACTGGGAGGACCGTGATACACATCGACTCGGGGCGAATGTCCGCCTCTTTGAGGTTCTCGATCATCTTTAGTCGCTTTTGGATCTTCTTGCGGACTAGACTCGTTGATTTCTTGGTTTCGGCTTCCGCCTTAAGCTCGGCGATTAGCTCATCTAGATCAATCTCAGATAGCATACGGTATAGCGCTTCGCCGCCCATGCCAACCTCGATCATCTCATCGTAGCCTTCAGGTAGGTTGTCATATTCAACCTCAGTCAAGAGGGCACCCTTTTGGAATTTGTTTAGGGCTTCCTTCTTAACCGTGTAATCCTCATCCAGATCCTGTAGCTCAGCATCCATTTGCTTCGCCAGAGCCTGTAGGTCGACTTGATTATCACTATCATCGGTTGGCGCATTGGCCGCCTTGTCGTAGCGCATCTTAATTGCTGCACGTCCAGCATCATGCTCGGCCTCAACATCCGCCTTTTTCTGATCAACCGCTTCTTCGTCAACGTCTAGGATAACGTATGATTGGAAGTAGGCGATACGCTCGAGGTTCTTTACCGTGATATCTAGCACCTGCGACATGGCGCTCGGTGTGCCACGCATAAACCAGATATGTGCCACTGGAGTCGCCAGGGTAATGTGACCCATACGCTCGCGGCGGCTACTACTCTTAGTTACGAGCTCGCCGTTTTTGTCCACGGCCGCTTCGCGGCTACGCACACCGCGAAGTTTAGCGTCGTGCAGGTTAATATCCTTGACTGGCCCGAAAATACGCTCGCAGAATAGACCATCACGCTCTGGCTTCTGCGTGCGATAGTTAATGGTCTCTGGCTTTAGCACTTCCCCATAAGACCAGTTTAAGATGTCGTCGGCGCTAGCTACCGACAAACGCACCGCGTTAAAGTCGGCCACTGTTGCTGTCTCGGTCGGTCTCGCCATTACGCTTCCTCCTCTTCGTTATCACTGTTATCTTCATCATCGACGGTATTCAGCTCACTGTCGGCATCCTCAGCTTCTGCGAGTTCGTCGTCAGCACTAAACGCCATATTGTCTTCGTCAAAGCTATCTGGTGCCATATCAGCCTCTATATCGCTCTCGTGCGCTAGGTGGTCAGCGATATCTTCGCTCTCTAAGTGCTCGGCCCGATTCTCATCCTTCTCTTCGATGCGACCACCAGTGCCACCGCGAGTCATCGCGTTCTCAGCATCGATACTCACACCGTTGTTTAGTAGGTCCACACGGAGACCTAGCCCCTGCAATTCCTTAACTAGTACCTTAAAGCCCTCTGGAATATCCGGACCCTCGATCGGCTGGCCCTTAATGATATCCTCATACGCCCGCGTACGACCGTTGACGTCATCCGACTTAATCGTTAGCATTTCCTGTAAAGTAGTTGCTGCGCCGTAAGCTTCGAGCGCCCAGACTTCCATTTCGCCGAGACGCTGACCACCGTTGTGCGCCTTACCGCCAAGAGGCTGCTGGGTCACCATGGTGTATGGTCCAGTCGAACGGACATGTACTTTATCGATCACCATATGGTGAAGCTTGATCATATACATCAGACCGACTGTGGTCTTTTCCTGGAATGGCTCACCAGTGCGACCATCGTATAGCTGGAATTTACCGCTGCGGTCATAACCAGCCTTTTCTAGTTCATCAGCAATTGCCTTGTTAGGCACGCTATCGAACGGCGGGGTGGCTACTTTGTAACCAAGCTTACGAGCCGCCATACCCAGGTGCACCTCAAAGAGCTGACCAAGGTTCATGCGTGACGGAACGCCCATCGGGTTCAATAGAACGTCCACCGGGGTGCCATCCTCTAGATAAGGCATGTCTTCCTCGTCCAAAATACGTGCGACCACACCCTTGTTACCATAACGACCAGATAGCTTGTCGCCAACCTGGATCTTGCGAACCTGAGCAATATAGATATCAATCTGTTGCAGCACACCCGCCTTTAGCTCATAGCCACTGTCGCGGTCAAAGATTTTAACGGAAATCACCTTACCGCCTTCGCTGCGGCCAACGCGGTGCGAAGTATCGCGCACATCTTTAGCCTTTTCACCAAAGATTGCCTGAAGTAGGCGCTCTTCTGAACTTAGTTCCTGCTCGCCCTTTGGCGTAATCTTGCCAACTAGAACATCGCCCGGCTTAACTTCACTGCCTAGGGCTACGATACCGTTCTCATCGAGGTTACGGAGCGCCTCCTCGCTAGCGTTCGGAATATCGCGGGTAACGATTTCCGGCCCGAGCTTGGTGTCACGAACTTCTACGGTTGAGCGAGTAATGTTGATACTCGTTAGTTCGTCGTCCTCAACTAGGCGGCGGCTAATAATGATACCGTCGTCCATGTTGTACCCCTTCCACGGCATGTAAGCAACGAGAAGGTCACGGCCTAGTGCCACTTCACCATCGGCGATACTGGCGCCTTCGATAATTGGCTGACCTTTCTTGACCTTTTGACCACGCGTCACCACAGTGCGCGAGTCAAAACAGCGATCGTCGTTCGTCTTGACGAAGTGCTCTGGGCGATACGACTTCACCGTCTTGTCATCATATTTAACCTGGACCTCATCAGCATCTGCCTTAATGACTTCACCGTCCGCTTCAGCAGTGATGAGTTCTGGCATATTCATGGCCAAGGCGTGCTCTGTGCCGGTACCAATCGTCGGCGTAGTTGGATTAATTAGCGGGACGGCCTGTCGCTGCATGTTTGCGCCCATGAGGTCACGGTCGATGCGGTTCTTTTCCACGAATGGAATCAGCGAAGCGGTTGTGCCGATGACCTGCATACTACTGGCGTCCATATAGGTCACGTCTTCGCGTGCCACAGAGACTGGTTGGAGGTGACGACGAGCATCAACACGCTCATCCGCAAAAGTGCCGTCATCGTTTAGCTTGACCGAGCTTTCCGCGATCGTCTCGTGTAGTTCCTGCGCGGCATCGAGGTATTCAACCTGACCGGTTACCTTGCCATTGACTACTTTACGATAAGGCGCCTCAATAAAGCCCATGTCGTTAACCTTAGCGTAACTAGCCAGATTCAAAACTAGACCAACTGGGTTACCTTCTGGTGTCTCAATGATACAAACACGGCTATAGTGCGTTGGGTGGATATCGCGCACCTCAATACCGGCTCGCTCGCGAGTTAGACCGCCAGGACCGGTCGCCGATAGACGACGCTTGTGTGCTAGCTCGGAAATCGGGTTAGTTTGGTCCATGAACTGGCTCAGCTGAGAGGCGGCGAAGAACTCGCGCACCGCTGCCGCCACTGGACGCGGGTTAATTAACTGCGCCGGCGTTACTGTCGCTAGATCAGCCACGGACATCTTGTCGCGAATGTAACGCCCTAAACGGCCCATACCGCGACGGAACTGCTGGACCACTAGCTCGCCGACTAGGCGAACACGACGGTTATAGAAGGCGTCAACATCATCGGCAGGCTCCTGTGTGTTGTTCAGACGAATGATCTCACCAATAATCGCAATTAAATCATCTCTTAGCAGCACACGATTTTCTGGCGTGTCGGCGAGATTTGTCGGCATGCCAAGCTCTTTTTTAATGCCGTCTAGACGCTGGTTCATCTTGTATCGGCCAACACGGCTAATATCAAAGCGATGAAAGTCAAAGAAAGCTGCTTCGATGCGCTCACGAGCGTTCTTGACCGTGGCCAAATCGCCTGGACGCAAACGGCGGAAGACATCAGTCAGGGCTTCGTTGGTGGTACGGCTCTCATCCTTTTCAATCGTGTTCTTAATATAGTCAACATCACCGGTGTTAACCTTAGTAAATAGCTCCTCGATCGACTGATTAGTGCTATAACCTAGCGCACGAAGCAGGGTCGTCACGGCAACCTTGCGACGGCGATCGATACGCACCCAAATGACGCCGTGCTCGTCGGTCTCAAACTGGAACCACACGCCACGGCCCGGAATGATGCGGGCACCATAATAGCGACGGTCGCCAATCTGCTCGGCATCAAAATAGACGCCATTACTACGGATTAGCTGGGAAATGATTACCCGCTCAGTGCCGTTCACAATAAACGTGCCACGATCGGTCATCCATGGATAATCGCCCATGAATAGCTCAGACTCCTTCACTTCGCCAGTGGTGTGGTTGATAAGCTCGGTTACCACGTATAGCGGAGCTTCGTAGGTGGTGTTATCACGCATCGCCTCGCGGTCACTCTGCTTTGGCTCGCCGAAGCGGTAGCTCTTAAAATTAAGAGTTAACTTTTCGCCAGTATAGTCATTAATCGGGTTCACTTCCTGAAAGACTTCACCTAGCCCCTTGGTCGCCATCCACTCCCAAGAGCCTTTTAAGTGTCCGATCAGATCAGGCATATCCAGCACATCACTGTGCCGCGTAAAGTATTTTCGTTTTGTCAGGCCGTCTACGACCGTGTTTCTCGCATTTTCCGTCACGAGCGCACTCCTCTAGTTAAAAGTTTTCCGCGGCTGAAGGAACTAATTCCGCCTATCGTCCCCGTTTTGCCGTAGTGTGGAGCAAAGAGAGACCACGACACCTCGCGCCGCCAACGCGAGTATCTAATAGACAGACTTACACTACTTCATTCAATGTTTAGTTATACCACACGGCAAGAATCGGCGCAAGAGTGTACTAGCTAGCGATTTCCCTTCGCACGGTTATGTGTCTGGCACAGCATCTGGCAATTAGACTCGTCGGTGGCGCCTCCTTTGCTCCATGCGGCCACATGGTCGGCGTCCATCTCGGACTCCCTATATATGCGCTTCGCGTTTGCCCCGTTTCCGATGGCACACAGCGGGCAGTTCGACACGCCATGAGCTTCCGCGTCAGCTGTCTGCTTGCGATACACCGCATCGATGGTCTTCTTGTCGAATACCCGAATGTTCAACAGGCGCGAATCCTTCTCCCCGCCAAGTACGTACTCGAAGATGCCCTTCTTGTCGGTGACCTGCGAGTCCTCGAGCAGGGCGCGCACACGTTTTGCCACCTCATCCTTGGAATAAGCGTTCTTGTGATACTCACGGTACAATCGTCCCCATTCGCGCCCACACATCTCGCTTCCCGTGTACTCGAATACGGAATCAACCCAGTCGATGACCGTATCGAAATGGTTTTTCAGCTCGTTAATATCGGTGTCATAGCGGTGCTGCGCCATATAGTCGTCGATATTGCCATCGCTTACCCAGTCGAGCGCGGTTTCGAGAATCGCCTGACGCTTCGGGTCGCCTTTGACGTAAGTCTGCCACATGCTCATCTTCGAGTTGGCGCTATTCGAGAACACTTCCTTGGCAAGGTTCACGAACGACCCATGATAGGCGGCGTTGCGTAGTTCCTGCTTCACCAGTGGTACACCAGCAATATTGATGGTCTCGAACCACGCCTCAATCTCTGATGGCGTGCCCTCACAGACATAGATGGTGAGTCGGGTATTTGTAATCTTGTCCTGCTCGTCCCCCGCTAGACTATTGAAATACTTCGGCTTGCCATCTTGCTCTATGGCGAATCGCCATGACTGGTTAACGAACCTTGCGAACGAGGTGATGCGCTGCTGCCCATCCAGAACCTCGTACATTCCGTCAGTGTTCTTCACAAAGTAAATCAGGCCCAGCGGATAGCCCTTTAGCAGGGACTCAACCACGGCCACGTCGCGCTTGCCGTCGCCGTAGATATAGTTGCGCTGATATTCAGGCTGGATGATGAGGTGTCCATCAAGGCCGAACAGCCCCTTGCCTTCGTTCTTGTCAAACACGAAGCCCTTGCAGATGTCGCCGACCGTCCAATCAGTGTGTAAAGTTGTTTTCATTAAGCGTTTCCTCCTTTCTTGTAGCGAATAAGAATACGAAAATAAGGGCATTTGTCATTTACCGATAAATCCTTGTCATCATCGCCTTTGCGGAATTTGATAATTTCAAACTGTTCAGGATTGTATTTATCCAAAAACGTTATCGGTACCCCCATCACGCCGTTGTAGTCCGACGGGATGCATTCAGTGAACGGAACCTCGATAGCATCATAGTTATCGTAGTGCGGATATTCCAGCTTGCCGTAGTCCTTCTCAAACTTCGTCCTGAGTTTCTTATTGAATTTTAGATTATGAGCCATCGTGTCAAGCAAAAGCGGCTGGTGACGTTTGTATAAGTCAAGATTGGTAAACCACATAACCCCTGACACTCGAATAAATCCATCTCGATGGTCGGAGGAAGAGGCCACATCTTCATACGGGCTGGCAAAAAATCCAACATTGCCCTTGAACCCATTGCCAAGCCAGATTTTGTTGTCTCTGAGGAGCGGGAACACCTCCTTGTACGTAATGGCGTTCTGGTTGCCAACGATGACGAACCGCTTGTCCGCCGCCATTATCCATGCAAGGAATTCCCGAAACAACGAGAACGGCGGATTCGTAATAATTATGTCCGCCTCATCGCGCAACGCCGTCACCTCGGCAGAACGAAAGTCGCCATCCCCTTCGAGATATCCCGAAAACTCAATGTCATCGCCATCAACACGTCCGGAGCCATCCTTGTCGCGTGTTAACATGAACACCTTACCGTGTGTATCATGCTTGCTTGCATCAAACAGCGGGGATTCCTGCTCGAACAATGTGAGCTGCCTGCTTCCGGCGCTCTTCGCGTACGACGTGCTAATCAGCTTCTTCAAACCGAAACGCTCAAAATTCGCGGCAAAATACTTCGTGAAATTCGACCACTCTGGGTCGTCGCATGGCAATAGAATCGTCTTACCCCGGAATACATCGGGGTTATATTCCACGTAGGCGTTCATTTCGGCCTCGATATCGCTGTACTGCGTGTAGAATTCGTCGTTCTTCGCTTTAGCCGCCGCCGTTAGATTCGAGTTTCCTGCCATAATTAATAATTATTGTAGCACAAGGTGTTATAGCACCTTATCAATTAGACCGTAGTCCTTGGCCTCTTTTGGCGTTAGCCAGTGGTCGCGCTCCATATCCTCGCGCACTTTGTCGGGCTTCTGGCCAGTCGCATTGGCTAGCATCTTGATAATCTCTTCCTTTACCGCCAAACCTTCCTTTAGGTCAATTTCCATATCGGTCACCTTACCTTTTGTACCCGACGACGGCTGATGAATCATCGCCTTGGCATGGGGTAGCATATAGCGCTTGCCTTTTGTGCCACTAGCCAGCAAAATCGCACCCATAGACGCCTGCAGGCCGACGCCGTAAGTGGCCACATCGGATTTAATCAGGTTCATCGTATCAATAATGGCGAGGCCGTCATAGACGCTTCCGCCGGGGCTGTTGATGTAGAAACTAATATCCGAGTGGTCCTGGCTGTCCAAGAATAGCAGCTGTGCCACAATTAGATTGGCCGTTGCTTCATTTACTTCATCGCCAAGGAAGACAATGCGGTCCTTTAGCAGGCGC
This sequence comes from bacterium, assembly GCA_029549925.1. Classification (GTDB taxonomy): domain Bacteria; phylum Patescibacteriota; class Saccharimonadia; order Saccharimonadales; family Saccharimonadaceae; genus Nanoperiomorbus. Next base: position 8,067 of record JAKPIF010000028.1, read on the forward strand.
GAGTAGATATCGTATGCCCGCTCGCCATCAAAGCCCTTCTCGACAACGGTCGGCACTAAGTAATTTCGTGGTTTCATACACGCAGTATAGCAAGTTAGCACTCGCATAGCAAGAGTGCTAGCGCAGTGGCAACTGAAGTTTTGGACGATAGTCTAGCGATTTCACAATGTTTCCGAGTCTAATCTTCGACCAAGCATGTCGAAGATTATCATAGTTTAAGTGTTTCTTTAGTTCACTATATGGCGCTAGCACACCGACGGACAGGTAATCATAGGCAGTGCCACTTGGTTTATATGGTTTCTTATTGTAGTGTGCAACGTCAGCTTCATTTGGGAATTCACGGATAGCATTCTCCGCAAGAACTTTAATTTGTTTAAGATCAACTTCGTCCGGAGCCACAATATCCGCCGCCATCATCACGCCCATATCGCCATCATCGTAGTCGTCAATTACATCGCATGATTTATAATACCCATGCTGCATTACTTCATGGTTCAACCTGGCCATCAGTAAAGGATATAGGTTAGCTGCCAAGAGCATCTCCATTGGCGAGCCACAATCGAGCTCAAAATTGACCGTATAAATGTCAAACTTCGCCTCGGCATCTATTATTACAGATTTATTCCTTCGTTCTATTTCGTCCGTTTTGATGCTACGGATTGGCTTTTGCAAATCGTCGAGCCTCTTAAACCATCTTTTGTTAAGAGCAGCAAGCTGCACAGCTAGTTTGTCTTTGTCTTTTATCTGGTATTTGCTTCCATCCTCGCAAGAGACGGTATCGAGAGCTGTCTCGAAGGCCAATACATCTACTATCCTCGGCTCAAAAAAATACTCCCGTATTAGCCTACTAACTTCTTCATCTTCCGACTCATTGTAGACAAGGATAATATTTTGAAGCGTTTCGCCTCTAATATCCGCCGAGACTAGACCATCAATACCGCGTTTATCAAAGAACCTAAGTAGGTCCATTATCACTGCGTGCTCATATGTGTGCGCCGTAGCAAGGTCAATATTATCGTGGTATTGAAGATAGTACATAATGATATTTTACAATAAAAAGGCGACCACCCCGTAGAATGATCGCCAAAAGTGCTAGAGCTTGCACTACCTCTTGTTGCGAGTGTTGCTTCCAGATTGGCTCACAGAGGCGCCATTGTGCCTATTAGAGCCATTCTTGAATTGGTTGCTACCACGTTCCTGCTGACGACGAACTCGCTCGGCGCTTTTAGCCTTCGCTTGGGCAGACTTGCTCCCAAAGTTATGATCCTTCCTGCTCATTTTACTGTCTCCAATCTAGACGCAGGACTCGTGCGACATGCACGCTACACACTATTTTGCGGCAAGCTATGGTTTATAGCAAGCAATAGCGATTTCATCAGCGCCACGTACCGCAATTATGGTAATTGTATTAAGCGATCGCTGACTATACCTACGGTACGGGTTGTCGTAATTGGCCACTGTTCTAGATACGTTATCATTGCGTAGCCATTTCCGCCTTTCACACAATCTGAAATTGGCGTGGCAATTGAGAGTTGAGCAGAGGAAGTTTGTCCGTGGTGTCAGAGTTGACATCCGCCGCGTGGACAAGGTAAGATTGTGACTATTTGCTTTCATTTAGCTCGGCGAGCTTGGCGTAAGCTTTGTCGGTTAAGAGCTCTTCACGGATGGCACGGGCCTGTTGAGCCGAGGCAAAGTGCTCACGGAGCTTTGGATCGTTATAGTGACTGACCATTTCATTTTGACGAGCCTTTACTTCCTCGTCACTGACTTTAATATTGTTGTCCTTGATAAATTGACGCAAGACAAGAGCGCTCCTAATCTGCTTTTCGGCAGCGTCGTGAAGGTCTTCCTTCTCCCACTGCTCTTCAGTTCTACCATCCTGCTTTAAGTAGTCATTAAGCTTCATCCCGCGATAGGCTAGATTCTGTTCAAAGCGCTTTCGCATGTCCTTTTGCTCGCTCTCAACTAGTTCGTCCGGAATTGTCGCTTTGCTCTTGGCCGCTAGGGCGCCTATTAATTCACTGCGGTATTTTTCCCTCTGCTCGGACTCTTCCTCGCGCTCTAAAGATTTACGAATGTCATCCTTCAGAGCGTCCAGCGTCTGAAACTCAGGGGAGATTGTGCGCGCGAAATCGTCGTTTAGCTCTGGCAAAGTTAGCTCATTCACCCTCTTTAACGTGATATGAAAGACCGCCTTTTTGCCCGCTAGATTCTTGGCGCCGTACTCCTTCGGGAACGTCACCGGGGCATCAAACTTTTCACCCGCCTTATGGCCGACAATGGCGTCTTCAAAACCCGGGATGAACGCACCCGAACCGAGCGTCAGTGGATAGTCCTTGGCGCTACCACCAGCAAACTCTTTGTCGTCCTGCACGCCGGTAAAATCAATCACGACTTCGTCGCCATTCTTTGCCTCGCGCTTTACTTCCTTACGCTTGGCGTCACCTGTGCGTAGACGCTCTAGCACTTCGTCAACCTGCTTGTCATCGACCTTAACCTCAGGCTTCTTGACCTTTAATTTCTTAGCGTCGCCCAGTTTGACCGGCGGAATGGTCCGAATTTCGGCGCTGAATTCTAGCGTCTGTGCCGGCACATATTTAGTAATCGAGACTTCCGGCTGGCCGAGCACCCACAGGCTCTCGTCCTCGATGAGATCCATAATTGTTTCGTTAATGCTATCATTAATTTCCGAATTAGCCACCGTCATCGGGTCAACCGCTCGCTCTAACACCTCTAGTGGAATGTGCCCCTGACGAAAGCCCGCCACCTTGGCGTTCTTGCCGAGACGCTTCACCGCCGCTTCGTGATGGCTCTTTAGCTTGGTCGGATCAACGGTCACCGTATATTTAACTTTATTATCACCTAAATCTTCTTTATCGAATTTCATGCTTCCTCCACATCATTAAACTTAGCCGCGTAGCGATCCGCCTTTGACTGGAACGCGTCACGAGCCATTTGTTCTATACTATCAAATTCATACGAAGTTTGCTCGCCCGTCGCCACATTCTTGACGGTCAAAGTGCGATTTCTTACCTCGTCACCACCAATATAGATAATGAAGTCAGCCGTCGCCTTAATCGCCGCCTTGGTCTTGGCGCCAGATTTACGCGAAGTGTAGTCGATCGACACCGAGCCCTTTTGCCCGCCCATCAGAGTACGAAGCTCGCGAGCCACCTCGCTCGCATATTTCATCGTATCGGCGCCCTCGCCTAGCGGGATAATACGATAATCGATGTCCAGATAATATTTGCCGTTTTTAACCCAATCAGGAATTAGGTTGTGCGCCCGCAGAAATTCAATAAACATCGTTTCGCCCGGTGCGGCACCGACCACCGGCAAAGGCTCCACGCCAAAGAGGCCGACCAGCCCATCATAGCGCCCGCCGCCAAAGAGCGATCGCCGATTCTCGGGGTTCTCGTCAAAGACCTCAAAAACCGTGCCTGTATAGTAGTCGAAGCCCCGCATTAGCTTGGGATCATAATGCACATTTTTAATGCCCCGTTCATCACGTAGAATCGCAATTAGCTGGCGCAGGTTGTCCGCCACACCGCTATCCAAAACCTCTTTCGGCAAGGCGTCGATATCTTTGACCTCGATAATTGCATTCAGTTTAATTAGCGCCTCATCGCCAATCACCTCCGCCATCGAAGCGTCGAATTTCTCGCGCGGCATCTTGCTAAATTTATCTAGCAGCTTAATCGCCCGCCCCGCCTCGTCATCATTCAGGCCGAGATACTGCTTCATGATATAGTCAGTCAGGCGCCGATCGCCAATGCGAATCGTAAACATTTCATCGCTCGCGCCAAAGTAGCGTAGAAGCTTGTCTGCGATCTCAATAGTTTCAGCATCAGCATAAATACCATCATCACCAAATAGGTCAAAATTTAGCTGCCAAAATTCCCGCTCGCGCCCATGTTGCGGCCGCTCGTAGCGCATAAAGTTAGCAATCGAATAGAGCCGCGTCGGCATCGGCATTTCCTGACGACGCGCCGCCACCATGCGGGCCACCGACGGCGTCATTTCGGGACGAATCACCATTTGACGACCGCCACGATCGGTGAATGAATAGGTCTGCTCGCTGACGATTTCTTCGCCGCTCTTGGCCGCATAGACGTCAATCGGTTCGAGCATTGGCGCCATGTACTCTTTATAGCCATAGCATTCCATTACCGCACGCCAGCCATCGAACACATAGCGCCGTAGCACCATATCCGAGGGATACAAATCCCGCGTGCCTTTATAACTAGATAATTTCAGTGTCATTATAGTTATTCTAGCACAAAAGCAAATACCCCTCATCCGTAGGTGAGGGGTATTAAGGTGGAACGGATTTTGTAAATAGTCTAGAATCGGCGCGAACTGACGCTAGGTCATCTGGAGCCATACATAACCTCTCCTACTACATTTAGGCTGCGTTTCTATATGGCTAGCCTCGCGGGCATTTCAAACCGGCCAAGGCCAACAAAATTATGCCGCCCATGCGGCGCTCCGAGTTGCCTATCATAGACAGTGCGCCCGTTAGGATCTAGCACATGATGGATATGGTCGCTGTCTGAGCCAACGTAGATATTGACCGTGCCAACAGCATCCTGGTGCACGTGGACGTATTCGGCGTCCTTGATGTCGTCCGAGCTAATGCCCGCTTCGTCAAGAAGTTCCTGCTTTGAAGCCCTAGTGTCGGCACCGGTCATAGTGTCCAAGCGGTATTGCCGCACGTTAATTGCCGATGTCAAACGATCAATCACCGACTGGTACTGCTTGACCCACTCAGTCAAGTTTCGCACCGATGCTTCTGTCATAGCAATTGTCTCTGTAGCATCTGATACGACTTGCTCCGCTTTCTCGCGCACCTCCTTCCACGTTAGATAGAGATCGCGTTTGTCGCGCTCCTGTCGCTTGAGCTTGTTGCGTTTCTGCGGCGACATATCACTATCAGACTTGACGAGCATGTCATGCGCCTTTAAGTATGAACGACGCGCCTTCTCAATCTCGTCAAGTGGCGGTGATTTGGCCAAGCCTCGCTTTGCCTTCTCAAGCGCTTCTTCGGTTTCCTGCTTCGTCTTAAATAGCTCATCAATCCGTGACCGCACTAGCTCAGAATCGTCATAGACCAAATCTCGCTGCTTAGTTAGATCCTTCACCTGCTTCTCTAGCTCACCGGCCGAAATACCAGCATAAATCTCGGGGATTTCATACTTCTCTCCGCCAGGTCCCACTAGCATACAATCATTCCTCCTTAGTAAAGAACAGTAGATACTAGCTACACTAAGGTATAATGGCATATTTTACGCCTTTTTGCAAGCGCTTAAAGCATGCAGTTTACAATACGAACTATCGTCGACGTCAAGCAACTTTAGACCATGGACTATTTGTTAGATCAAGATACTTCGGCTTCATCACGATCGCCGTTCGAGCTGGCAAGTAAACCTCAACATAGCTACCACGCTGATCGGCTTTGCCTTGGTATAGCATGTTAGTTTTAATTCGTCCAAAGCCGCCATACTTTGCGTTGTCGGTTGATAGGATAATCTGGTAGTCCTTATATGGCGCCTCAATGGACAAATCAGCATATGAGTCGCTAGAGAAATTAAAGGCGAATAGCAATCCGTCGCGCACGAAGGAAATGATTTTCTTTTTTTCGTCGACGTTAACGAAGGAATAATCTGGCTCATGAAGAGTTTTAATAACGTTAATCATCGCAATATCGAACTCGTTCAGATCATGATAACGCAAGTTCTCGTCGTCGGTGAGGTGCCACTGGCGGCGGGCATACTTATACGACCAGTCGTTGCCCTTGCGCGGAAAGTCAATCCACTCAGGATGGCCAAATTCATTGCCCATAAAGTTTAGGTAGCCACCGGCGTTAGTCGCCGCCGTAATCAGGCGAATCATCTTGTGCAGGGCAATACCACGGTCGATAATAAGGCTCTCGCTATCCTTCGACATCTTGTCGTACATGTCCTTGTCCATTAAGCGAAAAGCAATTGTTTTATCACCCACTAGTGCCTGGTCGTGACTCTCGCAATAATTAATCGTGCGCTCTTCGGGACGGTGCGAGGTTAGCTGGTGAAAGAGCTCGCCCATACTCCAGTCCTCATCCCGCTGATCCTTCAGCATTTTAATCCATAGGTCAGGTGCGCCCATGTTAAAGCGGTAATCAAAGCCAATGCCGCCCACATCGGCTGGCGCGGCGAGGCCCGGCATGCCCGACATATCCTCGGCAATCGTAATGGCACCAGGATTAACTTGATGCGTTAATTCATTCGCCATGCTGAGGTAGGCGAGAGCGTCGTTATCCACGTTGTCGCCGAAGTAATCGTCGTAGCTCGTAAAGGCTTGCTCTAAACCGTGATTATGGTAGATCATGCTGGTCACGCCATCGAAGCGGAAACCGTCCAGATGATATTCGTCCAGCCAATAGCGGATATTGGATAGCAGGAAGTGGGACACCTGCGGTTTTCCATAGTCGAAGAGACGCGAGTCCCATGCAGGGTGATCATCCTTTCGAAAGTACTGGTATTTATCGCCGGCAAAATTACTAAGGCCCTCCGCCTCGTTCTTAACGCTATGTGAGTGAATTAAATCCATCACTACGCGCAGTCCCATGCCATGCGCCGTATCAATGAGATGCTTCAGCTCGTCCGGCGTGCCGAAGCGCGACGACGGCGCGAAGAAATTCGACACCTGATAACCAAAGCTACCGTAATAGGGATGCTCTTGAATAGCCATTAGCTGCACCGTATTGTAACCGAGCTTTTGGATACGGGGCAATACTTCTGCTTCAAACTGAGCGTAGGTCGATACCGCTTCGCGGTCGCCCGACATGCCCACGTGCGCTTCGTAAATTAGCTGTGTCTCAGGGCGGGAAGGTGCAGTATTCTGCCAGGCGAATTCTATTTCTGGCGCCCAAACCACAGCGTCAAAATGGTTATCCCCCTTGTCCTGTACAACATAAGTTGCATAAGATGGCAGACGGTCGCCTTCGCCGCCATTCCATTCGATATGTAAATGATATTTATCTTGGTGGTGCAGTAGCTCGACGGGGAGCTCTAACTGCCAATCGCCATCACTGCCGTATAATTTGCCGAGACGAAACGTTATTTGACCATCGGCAAAGCTAACAAATGAATCAACGCTACTATATAGTTCATGTAATAATTTCTGCGACTGCTCTTGCTGCTTAGGCGCCTCTAGAACAAAATATATATCCGTGGCATTCGGCGCCCACTCACGAAAGACCCAGCCGTTTTTATTGCGGTGCAGACCATAGTATAAATGTCCCAGCGCAAAATCAGCCACTGATTTACCGTCTAAAATGCGCTCGGACTGCCGAGAAATAAAGTCACGGCGAGCCGCCAATTCGTCCGTGTATGGCTCAAGCCAAGGGTCAATGTCCGTTAAGTTCCGCCGTATCCCACTCATGGTTATAGTATAACACAGCACAGAGCCTTCTTTTTTTTGGGGGGGGGCGGATGCGGCATTAGCCGCAGACGGATGAGCTGCTGCATTCAAGAAGCTCCTTCCCTTGCTGCTATATAACAAGTACCCCCCTGGTAGGGAGGGTTATTATACCGTCTGGTGCGCCTGACAACAATAAACCTGAACTAATCTATTACATTGTTGACTGGTGGTTTTTGCATCCAAATTACGAGTTTAAGCCTAAAGGGCTAGAAAGGAGTAAATATCCCATAATAGAAGAATTTATATACTAGGTTATCGTTATAGCCTACTCCACCTTGAACTATAAGGAGAAAATCACGGAAAACAAAGTGGAAAAACAAGCTAAATTCATAGAACTAAGAGCCAAACGGCAATAGCTATGATAACATCGTAGAGCAACTAAGAGTAAGCAAAAAATACCTTACTTAAATGGAGCAAGGAGCTAGCATTCGAAATAGAAGATGCCATATTATTTGAAAAAGATGCTCTAATTGAGCGCTACAAAATGACTGAACTACACTTATTGGAGCTATATGGAGAAGAATTAAAAAGCATCAGAGAAGATTTGCTCAATTGGGACTCTATCTCTAACCCAGGAACGAACAAAAACGATATCGCCGTTCAAGAACAAATAATAAATGGTATTCGTAAGTTGACTAGAGGCTAGAACAAAATCGCCATTTTAGATCCAGTTTTGTTCCAGATTTGGTATAATATAAGTATTAGTTAATTGTGGAGGAAAATATGGCGTTTGTTTCGGCCAAAGATATTGCGACAAAATGGGGTATTTCGCAACGTAGAGTCGCTACTCTTTGTTCTGAAAACCGAATTGAGGGTGCAACATTTGTAGCTAATGCATGGATAATTCCGGAAAACGCCTTGAAACCTATGGATGCAAGAAAAAAAGACAACCCAAAAAATAACTTAGATGCTAAACCTTTCTTAAAGTGGGCTGGCGGTAAAGGCCAACTACTCAAAGAAATTAGCGCTTATTACCCTTTTGAAAAAGATAAGACAATTACAAAATATGCGGAGCCTTTCGTAGGTGGTGGCGCCGTATTGTTCGATGTTCTAAATAAATTCTCTCCAGATGAGGTATATATTAGCGATATTAACAAAGACCTTATTGATACCTATATTGCTATCCGCGATAACGTTGATGAGCTTATATGGCGATTAGAATCTGTTGAAAAGGCATATTTAGAGCTAGATGATGCTGGCCGTAAAGATATGTATATGAAAGCACGAGGGCGATTTAATGAGCTAAAACACATGGATAGAACGGAGCTTAACCCCGAAAAATCTATGATAATGATTTTCCTAAATAGAACTTGTTTTAATGGTCTATATCGAGTAAATAAAAAAGGCGATTTTAACGTGCCAGCTGGAGCTTATAAGAACCCTCAAATCTGTAATGAGGATAATCTTAGAGCCGTTTCTAAAAAACTAAAGAACGTCAAAATAGTATGCGGAGATTATAAAGAATCTGCCGACTTTGTAGACGATAAAACTTTTGTATATTTCGACCCGCCATATAGACCACTAACTCCGACCGCAAACTTTACATCCTATACCGAAGAACTATTCGACGATAAGAATCAGCTTGAGCTAGCTCGTTTCGTGCAAGAACTAGACAATAAAGGAGCGAAGATAGTCGTCAGCAATTCCGACCCAAAGAATGCCAACAAAGACGACGATTTCTTCGACAAAGCCTATTCGAAACAGAATATAAAACGCGTTTCTGCAACGCGTATGATAAACCGTAATAGCGACGCGCGTGGCAAAATTAGTGAATTGTTAATATCAAATTTTAATAACTAGAAAGGAGTAATATGAATAGAAACTTTAACGCATGGCTAGGAGAGTTCCGCGAAGGTATTGCCGACTATGGCTACTATATCGACTTTCCGAAGATTCATAAAAACGTAGATGCCATCAAGGTCGAATTAAATATATTAAATGCACTCGTAGGCTCGCAAAATATCGAGCAAGAGTTCGATGCGCTTATTGCCAAATACCCAGAAACGCTAAAATGTATTCCTATTTTACTAGCCGTTCGCGCTAATGAGATTTACGTACTAGGCGAGGATGGAGAGTTTAATTATAGGTTCGATAAGATGAATTACTCCGTAGAACAATATAAAGTATTTATGCGAAAAACAGGCATATTCGACCTTATTGCAAATCATATCATTAGCAACCTAGTAGATTATGCCACCGGCATAGAAACTGGCTTAGACTCTAACGGACGCAAGAATCGTGGCGGTCATTTAATGGAGAATCTCGTAGAGGGTTATATCCAAAAAGCCGGATACGTTAAAGGCGAAAATTACTTTAAAGAGATGAATCTTAGCGAAATCGAAAATAAATGGAATATCGACCTTTCTGCTATCTCTAATCAAGGTAAAGCCGAAAAACGATTTGATTTCGTAATTAAGACCGCTAACAATATCTACGGAATTGAGACTAATTTCTATGGTAGCGGCGGTTCTAAACTCAACGAAACCGCTCGTAGCTACAAGACGCTGGCACTTGAGGCTAAAACGATAGACGGCTTTAAGTTTGCATGGTTTACCGACGGAAAGGGCTGGAACAGCGCCAGAAACAACCTAGAAGAAACGTTTGACGTATTAGATGATGTCTATAATATTAAAGACCTCGAGAGTGGCGTAATAGAAAGGTTTTAGCGTCTATGCCCGATAAGACTATTAGGAAATGGGAGCCAGACGATTTCGAGTTAGAAATGACTAGCGTCTGGAGTTTCCCTAATCGTGGTAATTGGGCTACTCACGATGCGAAATGGCGCGGAAACTGGTCGCCATATATTCCGCGCAATATTCTTCTCCGCTACTCTAACGAGGGCGACATGGTATTAGACCAGTTCGCCGGAGGCGGAACTACTTTGGTAGAGGCGAAATTATTAAATAGAAATATTCTAGGCTTAGACGTAAACGATGACGCTCTTAAAAGATGCCGAGAAAAAGTAAATTTCAAGCATGACGGCGCCGACGGAAAAGTCTATATCCGTAAGGGAGATGCGCGAAAACTAAAGGGAGTGCCGAACGATAGTATTGATTTAATTTGCACACATCCGCCTTACGCAAACATTATTCATTATAGCGAGGGCCAAGATATACCGGCCGACCTTTCGAATTTTAAAGTAGATGAGTTCCTAGAACAAATGAAAGCTGTCGCAAGTGAAAGTTATCGCGTATTAAAGAAAGGCAAGTTCTGTGCGATTCTAATGGGCGATACGCGCCAAAAAGGCCATGTCATCCCTCTTAGTTTTAAAACGATGCAAGTATTTGAGAATGCTGGCTTTAAGCTAAAAGAAATCATTATGAAAGAACAGCATAATTGTCGAGCGACCGGATACTGGAAAACAAATAGCGTTAAATACAATTTCTTATTACTGGCGCATGAATATTTATTCGTATTTAAAAAGTAATAAAAGGAGTGAAAAATGCCTACATATATTTGGATAATAATCTTAATCGTAGCTTGCGTCGGTATAGCTTATATCGAAAAGAAAATCGACACAAAAATAAACGATAGTCAAATTAAAAAATCACACTACCGATACTACGCCAAACCTTATATTATGACGGCTCGCGAAAACGAGTGCTTTAAAACCTTAAATGAAATATTCGGCGCAAAATGGTTCGTAATTCCTCAAGTGCATCTTTCCGCCCTATTGAATCATAAAGTAAAAGGCCAAAATTGGAACGCCGCGTTTCGCCATATTAACGGCAAGTCGGTTGATTTTGTATTAGTTGGAAAAGAAAGTTATAAGATTATTTGCGCTATCGAGTTAGACGACTCTACTCATAATAGAACCGACCGTAAAGAACGCGATAACGAAATTGAACGCATATTTAGCGAGGCTAAAATTCCTCTTGCTCGAATTGGTAAATTCGAAAACATGACAAAACAAGAAATAATTAACGTTATTACTGGCGCTATTAAAGACTAATTCCACTTGTTTTCAAGTGGTGCTTATGGTTTTTGGTTCAAAAATAGTTCAAAAA
>JAKPIF010000032.1 GCA_029549925.1 bacterium
GCTCAACTAAGAGCAGTGCTAGCTCGGTTAAGAATTCGCTCGATAATCTAAAAACGCTAAATGAGGGTGCAAAGAAGGTGTCGGCAGGTGCTAAAGAACTTGCTGACGGTGCCAACAAAGTTAGTGCTGGCGTATCAGCGCTAAAACAAGGCGCGGACAAGATCGACACCGCCGCCATGAAGCAGCAGATCAATGATGACATTACGATGATTGCCCAGAATCCTCAGATTCTAAAGAATGAAGTTGGCACGAAGATGATTGAGAATCTCAATAAGCAGATTGATCAGCTCGGCGCACTTAAGGACGGTGTGAATCAGCTTGATACTAGTGTCAATGATGAGAATAACGGTCTAGTCGCTGGTGCCAACAAGGTTAGCGCTGGTGCGTCGTCGGTGGCAGCTGGTACACAGCAGACCTACGACGCTATGTCAAAGATGAGCGGTCAGCTAAACGACAAGAAAACGCTAGCTCAGCTCGACACGTTAAATGACGGAGCCAAGCAGGTGGCTCAGGGTAACGGTCAAGTCTACTTCACCATGGCACGAATGAGCGGTCAGCTAAATAGTAACCAGACCAATAATCAGCTCAATCAGCTGACTAGTGGCGCTAGCCAGCTTAATGCCGGTTTAACTTCACTAAATAATCGGGTGCCAACACTAACTAGTGGCGTAAATCAGCTAAAGAGTGGCACGTCGCAGCTCACTAGTGGTAGCTCAACACTGCAAAATGGTTTGCAAAATGGAGCTAATAAGATTAAGGAAACACCGCTCAGTGACAAAACAGCAAAACAAATCGCTAGTCCAGTCAAAACGACACAACACAAGTACACTAGCGTCAAGAACTATGGGCATGGCCTCGCCTCATTCTTCCTGTCGGTGGCCTTGTTTGTTGGTTGTCTAATGTTCAACTATGGCTATCCAGTGCGTAAGCGCTCGCAAAAGGAGGGCGGCTGGTTTAGCTGGTTCATCAGTAAGGCTGTTGTGGGCGCACTACTCGCTACAGTAATGGCAGTTGTGCTCGGTCTGGCGATGCAAGCTGTTGGCTTACACGTACAGAACCCTGGTCGCTACTATGGCTCAATGATTCTATACACCAACGCCTTGATGGCCCTCAGCATGTTCCTAGCGATTGCCTTTGACAATCCAGGCCGCTACATTACGATGATCATCTTGATTCTATCACTCGGCGCAGCTGGCGGTACTTTCCCAATTGCAACATCATCGCACTTCTATCAGGTTGCGAATAAATATGTGCCAACGGCACGGGAAATTCCTGTGCTTCGTAGCGCAATAACGGGTGGCATCTCGGAAGAGACAGTGGCGAATTCGTATCGCTATCTAACGATCATGTTAATTGTCTGCCTTGGACTAGAAATGGCGACGATGTATATCCTAATGAAGCGAAAGGGCGACGAAGCGGATAAGTCCCGCGAGGATGGTAATCAAACCCTTCTGAGCACTGATTACTCTAATTGGGATTAAGTGAATTAACGTCCAATAGCAAATATGACGCCTCTAGATATGGAGGCGTCATTTAGTTTATGCTAAAATAGAATCATGAATCAGAGTGGGCAAAAGACACAGAATGAAGATGTGGCCGATTTTTATCGGGCAATCGACCGCACGAGTCTCATTCACAAGATTAGCGCCGATCATCCCTATGTATATACGACAATGGAAGTTTACGATGTGGTAAATGGCATTCGTGGCGCGGGAGGCTTAGGTGTGCTAGCAGCCGACACGCGCCGTGTGGCAGAGGATTTAAATATTCCGTTTATTACCCTAACGCCCTTTTACCAGAGTGAGCGTCACCAGCAGATGGATGATAAGCTCGTGCCACATGATGCATACATTACACGCGTGCCAGAGCAAGAGGGCTTTACTCACAGCGGTAGCGTTGAGCTAAAGGTTAAGGATCAGCCCGATGCGAAGCTAGATATTTATACTAAGACGCTTGGCACGACACGCTTTTTGTGCATGACTGAACAGAATTTTGGTCCGCTCTATGCCGATAAGCCCAGTAGCGATCATCGTCTGTATCAGATGGCGTCGCTTGGTTTCGGCGGTTATCGGGCACTCAAAATGTTACATATCAAACCTGCTGTTATTCAGCTAAACGAAACGGCGACGATCTTTACGGCGGTGGCCCGACTGGATGAACTCTGCAGTAACGGCATGAATTTGTACGAGGCGATTGTCTACGTACGAAAGCATACGCTATATACCAACCACACCCTCGTGCAGGCGGCGGAGTCGGAGTTTAGCTATGAGCAGTTCGAAAAATTCATTTTTCCGAATATTAGTTCACCAGCACTACGTCACTACGTGGCTGGTCTATTCGAGAACGGCAAGCTAAAGCTCAGCAGTCTAACGATTGAGCTTGCCGAGGCAAAAAATGGTGTATCTAAACTTCATGCGCGGGTAGCGGATTATCATGATATCAACGGCGAAAAGGTAAAGTTTGCCGCCGTCACCAATGGTATTCATTTGCAAACCTGGGTCAAGCCAGAGATTCTACGCTTTTATAAAAATAGCGGCATTATCGATAAGTTTAATATGCCGGGGTGCGTTACTGCCGATCAAGTGCGCAATATCTTTCGTGCAAATACAGGCGGATTGCGCAATCTCAAGCGGCAAGGTCGACGTTATCTAAATGACATTCTGGCAAGGCGGATGGATCAATATGGTGAGCATATTCAGATTCCCGAGAACGTTTTTCTCTATGAGTTTAAGCGGCGTTTTGTGGAGTATAAGCGCCCATGGATGCCGTTCGAGGACGTCGACGAGCTTAAAGAGATTCTCGTCGATAACAATGCGCACTATATTATGGCTGGCATGATCGCTGGCAATGTTGATCCGAATGATTCTACTTACAAGCGGCTCGAAGGAATGTTGCAGACAATTGCGGACGACCCAGTGCTTCGTGAGCGGGTACATTATATCCCCGATTATGATGAAGAGCTAGCTAAGGCGATGAGCTGGGGTAGCGATGCCAGTATTAATGTGCCAGTTGTCGGCATGGAAGCTTGTGGCACTTCATTCATGAAAGATCTCGCCAACTTAACGCTCCTCATTGCAACTAACGATGGTGGCGTAGCGGACGTTGCCCCTCCAACGGCGCTGATTGTTGAAGGCGACGACTATAGCGAAGAAGTCAAGGCGCTCTATCGCCGCATGCGCGAAGCGGCCGCGATCTGGCGGGATAATGACCGCTGGAGTGATGAGACCGCTAATGTCTTAGCGAGCTACCTCAGCGTTATCTGTGGAGCCCGCATGATGCGTGATTATCTGAGATTCCTATTTAGGCCAGAAGTGTAAACTCATCCGGCTACGACTTTCGTCGTAGCCTATCGGGTGAGTTTTTATTCTTTGTAGACTACTCGTACCTTAGTGCTTCGATGGGGTCTTTCTTGGCGGCACGATGGGCGGGAATGGTGCCAGCTAGAAAGGCAATCGTCATTACGAGGAGCATTACTTTAACTAACGTAGAGAAATTAAACTCTAGTAGAGTGAAGCCTGGCAGGCCAGCTAATATTGTGCGACTTGCAATTGGATTGAGTATCGCACGGGCGATATATGCTCCGATAATTGCAAACACCCCACCCCAAAAGCCGAGCGCCAGCGCCTCAATGCTAAACATGGCAAAGACCTTGCCCGAACTCAGCCCCATAGCCTTCATTAGACCAATCTCGCGGGTGCGTTCTTGCACGGCCATAAAGAGCGTATTTATAACGCCAATTGCCGCCGCTACTAGTGTAATACCGCCAAAGATATTGAGGATGGTTGTAATGGCGCTAAAGAAATTACGCACCATCGAGACGGTATCGTCGAGTGTCATTGAGCTGTAGCCCTTCTTTGATAGCTCATCTTTAATTTTCTTCTGGCCAGCATCGGTCATATGATCCTTGTCGATCTGAGCCACAATCGCGTGCGCCTGCCGTTTATATTCATCTGGCAGTCCCGCTAGTTGCAGGTCGCGGACCTCGTTGCCAGCTTTATTGTTGAGCCACGCTGAGCCCATTCCAACAATGCTGGCGTTTTGCACGCCTACTACCTTTGCTTCAACTTCGCTCACCTGCTTAGTTACCTGATTGGACACACCGAGGCGAACTGTTTTGCCAACGGCGTCCTGATTGCTCTTAAAGCCCAGTGGCTTCACATAGCGGTCAGGCAAGAGAATTTGCGCTTCATCGGCGTTCATATTTGGATTCTTGCCGGCTGCCAGGTCGAACCTAAGTGTACTAGTCGTAACAATATTGGCGCTAATCTGATATTTCTTATTTGTTTTGTCGCCAGTAATATATTCAGTCGTTATCATGTTATAGAATTTGGCTGACTTGACGCCCCTAATCTTTTCGATCGTCTCGAGGTCGCTTTCGTCCATCGTGGTAGCACGAACGGTACTATTTTTAGCATCAAATTCACGGACCTCGCTACTCCCAGTAGTAAAGCCACTGACCTGGCTCGCCACGGACAGCGGCATTACTTCGAGGAAATCCTTACTGCCAACAGTCGCGAGCTGTCCATCGATATAGTTATTGACTCCAGTATTAATGCCTGTCGTCATCATAATGCTAAAGGCGCCGATTACGATTGCCAAAATAGTTAGAAGTGAGCGCCCCTTGCTGTGCCACATATTATGGTTGGCGTGACTAATCATCGTTCCTAAATTCATTTTGCCTCCACTAGCTTACAGTTTTCGCCATCACAGGCCACGATCTTGCCGTCATGTAATTCGATGCGACGTTGACACTTATTCGCTAGGTCGTCATCGTGCGTGACGATAACTAGTGTGATTCCTTTATTCTTGTTTAACTTAAACAGCAGATTTTCAATTAACTCACTCGTTTTGCTGTCGAGGTTGCCAGTTGGTTCATCAGCAAAGATGATTTCGGGGTTGTTAACGATTGCGCGAGCAATACAGACGCGCTGCTTCTGTCCGCCGCTAAGGTCGGTCGCTCGAACGTTCGGCTTGTCCGATAGGTCAACGGCGTCGAGAGCCTTTAGTGCCCGCTTCTCGCGCTCTCTTATACCCACCCCCGCGATCTCCATAGGTAGCATGACGTTATCTAACACTGTCGCGTGCGGATCCATAAAGAATTGCTGGAATACAAAGCCAAACTGTTGGTTACGCATCTGGTTCAATTGTTTTTGGCTGATGCCGAGCGCTTTGATGCCGTTGATTGTTAGCTCGCCGCTAGTGGGACGATCGAGCGTCGCTAAAATATGTGCTAGCGTAGATTTACCACTGCCGCTCTTGCCGATAATGGCGGTTGTTTTACCCTTAATGATATCGAGGCTAATCCCTCTTAGGGCATGGACAGCGTTCTCGCCTTGTCCATAGTCGCGCATGATATCTCGCGCTGAAATAATTACTTCTTCATCTCCGTCACTCATCATCCATATTTTACCATAGACGTGTTAGAATAATTGAGTGAAGAGTGCGAAGGACTGGGCGAAAATATACGCCAACGAGAAGTGGCAACAAGAGAATTATTACGTCGGCAACGATTTGGGCGCCCAGTGCAAGATCGGGCTAACAACGATAAATCTGTGGTCGCCGGTGGCTGACGAGGTAACAGTTAATTTCTTTAAGGACGGTAATCCCGATACACGACCTTATTGGACGTCACCGATGCGCCGGGATAAACGTGGTGTCTGGCGTTGGTCTTTGCCGGAGAATATGCACGGTACTTATTACGACTTTACTCTGGTGATTGATGGCGAGAAGCACTTTGCGGTTGATCCGTATGCAAAGTCGGTGGGCGTGAACGGCAAGCGTGGCCTCTTAATTGATATGAGCCTTGTTCGCCCTGATGGTTGGAGTGAAGATATAGCGCCAGCACGAACCAATGAGACAGTTATTGACGAGATCCACCTCAAGGAATTTAGCTATGATCCGGCGGGCGGCTTTCCTGAAAACGAGCGAGGTAAGTATCTCGCGCTGACGCACGCCGATACTGTGCTAAATGGCGCTGGCCAAACGCCCACTGGGCTAAATTATCTTAAGAGCATAGGCATCACTCATGTGCAGTTAATGCCTATTTATGATTATGGTAGCGTTAACGAACTAGACAAGGATCAGCACGAATTTAATTGGGGCTATGATCCGGTGAACTATAATGCGCCTGAGGGCAGCTATAGCTCTGACGCTAGTGATGGTATGGCGCGTGTAAAGGAGCTAAGGGCGGCAATTATGGGGCTACATCGGGCGGGCTTTCGCGTCATTATGGACGTGGTCTATAATCATACCTATAACTTAGATAACGGTTTGCAAAATACCATGCCTTATTACTACTACCGCACCACGCCTGACGGGTACCTATCCAATGGCTCGGGGTGTGGTAATGATATCGCTAGCGAAAGGTCAATGGTACAAAAATATATTGTCGATAGCGTGCTGTATTGGACGCGGATGTATCACATGGACGGATTTCGCTTTGACCTCATGGGGCTAATTACCGTTGATACGATGAACGAAATTCGACGTCGTCTAGATAATAAATACGGCAAAGGCGAAAAGTTGGTCTATGGCGAGCCGTGGACGGCGGGCCAGACGACGTTAATGCTCGATAAGCCATTAGCCGATAAGTCTAATATGGGGCTACTAGATGATGGTATTGGCATTTTTGAGGACGATACGCGCGATAGTATCAAGGGCTCGGCGGGCGATGCTGGTGGACTAGGCTTTGTCAATGGCGCCGATGGTATCGAATGGAAAATCCAAAATAGCGTTAAGGCATGGCGTAACGACGGTTCACCGTTTAAGTCGCCCGCCTGCGTCATCAACTATGTGTCTGCGCATGATAATCAGACGCTATGGGATAAACTAACGGCAACTACACCGGATGAGGGCACTCGCCGCAGGCAGTATCGCTTGTCGGTCGGCATCTATCTAACCTGTCAGGGGCGGCCATTTATGTTATCGGGCGAGAGTTTTTACCGCACTAAGGGAGGTAATGGCAATAGTCACGATGCGCCGATCGAGATTAATGAGCTTAGATGGGAAGATGTCGCTAAAAAAGGATGTGAGGATCTTGCCAATTTTTACCGGGGGCTAATTGCATTGCGCCAACAGCTCCCGGGGCTTTATGACAAGGGCGGCTTTGCGCATACTAGAATTGGCAGTCAATGGTCGCAGCCTGGTGTCGTCGGCTTTATGGTGGACAATACCGACGACGAGCAGCCATCGCTGTGGAAATTCTTAACAATCGTTTACAACCGCAAGAACGAGCCATTTGAATTCGAGCTGGCCGAGGGCGAGTGGCAAGTCTTGGCAACCTCCGCCGATACCTACCTCTGGCGACATCCCGAAACAGAATCCGGCCAATACGAACTTGGTCCAATAGACTTTGTCATACTAGGGCAGAAATAGCGCAAAATCCTATTCCGTTTACTGATATACTATTATTATGAGCAAACTAAATATCGATCAACAAACAATTAAAGAGCTATTTCAGAATAAGCGGTCTGACTTTTTGATACCAGATTACCAGCGACCCTATGCATGGGGACTAGATGAATGTCAAACGCTGTGGGATGATATTTTTACTTTTGCCTTTCCTGACGGCGACGAAAGTAAATTTAATATCGATGATGAATACTTCTTGGGGCCGATAGTAACCTTCAAAAATGAGCGGGGCAAATTAGAAATTATTGACGGACAGCAACGCCTAACGACGTTAATGCTGCTTCTTAGAGCTTTTTATGAGCATTTTGGCAACATGAAGGATTCTAGCTCCGTAAAAACGGCCGAGGCTATTGCTGGCTGCATTTGGAAAACAAATGAGTTCGGTGCCCCCAATATGGAGCAGCTAAAAATTGACTCAGAGGTGTCGACAGATGATGATAAGGACGAGTTCTTAAATATCCTTAAGTCAGGCCGAACGAACGATGAGCAGAGAAGCCGCTATGCGCAAAACTATCGCTTCTTTACTAAGCAAATTGATAAGTTTTTGCAGGAATATCCAAGCTACTTTGCCTATCTGCCAGCACGAATCATGAATAATTGCATACTATTGCCAATTGAAGCTGAGTCTCAGGATACGGCACTTCGTATCTTCTCGACGCTAAACGATCGTGGTAAGCCTTTATCTGATACGGATATCTTTAAAGCGCAATTCTATAAGTACTATGAAGGATTTGCTACGAGCAAGGGTCGAAAACGCGAAGGCACTATGATTGCTGACGCGCTTGAGATAGCACAAAATCATAATGATTTTACAGAGTCCGACATTATCGCTAGAAATAAGCTCATTATTGATAGCTTTATTAATTTCTTAGGCGGTAACCACTTATTAAACGATTGGACGGCTAATAATGCCTAAGAAGATGCTGCCCATAGCAAGTGTAACCCTTAGTAAGCTTGTCCCTGGTGGGCAGGCAATGGGCGAGTTAGAGGATGGGCGGAAATGCTTCGTTTGGGGTGGACTACCGGGCGAGAAAGTCGAAGTTCAGATAACAAAGAGCAAAAAAACATATGCCGAAGGGTATGTGATAAGAGTTGTAGATAGTCCTTCGTCTAATCGTGCCATGCCGCGCGACGAATGCTATCTCGCGACATCGCCGTGGCAGATTATGACGACTAAGGCTGAAACTCGATATAAGAGTGAGCTCGTGCAGGAGCAATTCAGACAGTCTGGGATTGACTTGACCTATGCGAAAATTAAGGGCGATGACAAATGGTACGAATATCGCAACAAGATGGAATATTCGCTTTACTATGATCATGAAACCGCCAGAATCTGGCCAGCTTTCCATCGGCGAGGTAGTCACCAGAAACAGCCAATTAGCCACAGCAGCCTTGAGCGGCCCGAGATTTGGCAACAATGCCAGGCGATTATTGATGAATTAAACTTAAGTGGCGACGAAGCGCGACGCTATCAATCGCTGATGCTACGCTGTAATCAGGCGGGCGATGTGAGTGGCGATTTATTCGTTAATGGTCGGCCCCATCCGCCGATGAAGCCGTTATCTGATAGCTTGCTCGGCTATCGATATACCTATTCGCCCAATGGCTTCTTTCAAATCAATTTGCCCGTCTATGAAATGGCGCTCTGTCAAATCAGGGACTGCTTAGCTCAAATCGATACGCGCAAAGTTGTTGACATGTATTCTGGCGTTGGTACGATCGGACTCAGCGTAGCACGCGATCGCAATCTGACCCTGGTTGAAGTAAACGGCGATGCCTATAACGAAATGCTAAACAATATCCCCAAAGGTGCGGTAAATATTATGCCTATTCATGCTAAGAGTGAAGAGGCGCTTGAATATATTACGGGTGATGCCACGATAATCGTTGATCCGCCTCGCGCTGGGCTCGATGAAAAGGTTGTTAGTCGAATACTGGAAGCTCTACCGCCATATATCATCTATTTATCTTGCAATCCAGCCACACAGGCACGCGACGTCGCAAAACTTACTACTAAATACAAAATCTCGGAAAATCAGTCCTATAATTTCTTTCCCCGCACGCCACATATCGAGTCACTACTACTGCTAAACCGGCGTTAGTTCTATGCCACGGCTAGCTTGTCAGTAAACGACGATAGCTAAATTTGACACCCGGCCGCCAGTTGGTCACAGATGTCGGGTCGTATTGCCTAATAACCCCACGCTCAACCTCGCTTATTTGTACTAGAGCTGGACGATATGGTGCTAACGTCCGGTAATATTCTAGGTCGCCTTTTGAAACAATTCGTCGCCCAGGAAATACATGCTTGAATTTATTCTTTGCAATTTTATCAAAATAGTCGACATCACCACTTGGTGCAATGTACTGTTGAGCTCTTAGGCCCATGTGCCTGACCATCTTTTGGACATCACCGAGCGTTAGCTTAGTGACCGAATCGATATAACAAAAGAGTAGCTGCTGACTTGTCAAGAAAACAGTTGCTGATGCGACACGGCTCACCGGCAGACGCTCAGCAATTATTGCTTTAGCTTTGACGTCTAAATTAAAGACGTCATATATGTGGCGCTCGAACTCAACTATATCTAGTTCATTGTCATACACACTTACATTATAGCGTAAAATCGCGTAGTGTATAATTATAGTAATACATGATCGAGATTGATTATAATCAGATTTTTAATAAGCGTTATAACCGTTTAAACGAAGCACAACGGGCGGCAGTGGACCATATCGATGGGCCACTAATGGTTGTGGCCGGCCCTGGCACCGGTAAGACTGAGCTGCTCACTATGCGGACGGCTAATATTTTGCGTATGACCGACGTCCTACCGAGTAATATTCTATGCTTAACATTTACCGAGGCGGCAGCCACCAATATGAAGCGGCGCCTGGCTGACATTATTGGCGATATCGCTTACCAGGCTGAGATTAGCACCTTTCACGGCTTCGGTGTCACGGTCATGGGGCGATATAGTGAATATTTCGCCAGTGGCGCCGAGCTCAAGGCGGCGGACGATATCACTAGGGGTGAGATAATTGACGATATCCTTGCTGAATTATCTTACGACAACCCGCTTTCGAGTAACTTTCAGGGGGCTTATACTTATCGCAATGATATTCTGAGACTCATCAGCGATCTCAAGCAGGCTGACATTACTCCGGACGATCTGCGGGCAATGTGTCAGCAGAACCTTGATTTTATAGAGAAGATTACTCCTGACATCAATGATGTTGTCCTCGGAACTAACCTTAATCGTAAGGCCGACAAGGTCAAAGTGGTGGACGGCATGGCTGAAGTAGCTGTGCGTGCCGAAGCCGTTCGCAATAGTCAAGCTGACCTTAACTTTACTGACCAGCCAAAGCTGGCAACGCTGTTTGCCCATAGCCTTAGTGACGCAGTTGCGGCCTGCCGAGAGGAGGGCAAGACAAAAGCCTATACCGCTTGGCGGGGAAAGTGGATTGAAGCCTCTGAAGGCGTCAAGGGCAAATACTATATTCTAAAGGACGAGAAGCGTAGTCAAAAGCTTCTACTGGCCGCCGATATCTACGAAAAATACAATAAGGTTATGGCTGAGCGTGGGCTCTATGACTTTGACGATATGATTATGCGCGTCATTGAGGCGATTCAGAAGTATCACGACCTCAAAGCAAATCTCCAAGAGCAATATCAGTATATTCTCGTAGACGAATTCCAGGACACCAATGATGCCCAGATGAAAATTCTAAAGCTCTTGAGCGATTACGACGACCCTAACCTCATGGTGGTGGGCGATGATGACCAAGCGATTTACCGTTTCCAAGGCGCCGATATCAGTAATATCCTAAATTTCGCCAGCTGGTTTCCAAGCCTAACACAGATTAATCTAACCGAAAATTATCGTAGCGGAGCGGATATCTTGGCGTCCTCTACAGGCGTGGCAGCTGGTATCACCGAGCGATTAACGAACATTGACGGTACGCCAAAACGCCTGAACGCTGCTCGTGGCGATGAGATTAAGACTGGCTTAACACGTATCGTAACGACGACGGCCAACGAAGAATGTAACTTCATCGCCGATATGATTGAACGCATTCTAAGTCAGCCCGATAGTAGCTCAAATGAAATTGCAGTCATTGCCCGCAACCACAAGAGTCTCGAAAAGCTCGTACCATTTTTGAGCGCAAAGCATATCCAGGCAAGCTATGACCGGCAAGAGAATGTCTTTGATTCGCCGCTAATTCAGCTCATCTTGAATCTCGCCGGATTAATTGAAGCTATTTACCGAGGCGACTCAAATAGCATGAATGAATACCTGCCCGAGGTGCTTGCTGACAGCCATTTTGGCGTCTCGGCAGAGGAATTTTACAGCCTCAGCTTAAATAGCAATAAGCGAAGTGCCACGCAGTGGCTCGAGAAACTGACGGGGGACGAAAAACATGCCCCGTTAGTCGAGTGGCTGCAGAATTTAGCGACCAAAGTTCCCGAATATCCTTTAAATCAAATGCTCGCCGAACTAGTCGGCTTGCCTCATGTCATTAATAGCGACAGTGACGAGGACGCGCCGAAGCAGACCAACTCGGATGAGGGCGGCTATCGTAGTCCAATCTATGATGCTTACTTTAACTATCAAAAGCTAGATACCGAACCGACGCTCTACTTAAATTTTCTCGACGATCTAAACGAGCTAATAAACAGTCTTAGCGGCTATCAGCCTGACAAGCAGCTAAAGATTGCTGACTTGCTGAACTTTACTAAAAAGTGTCATGAGCTGGATATTAAGATTTTCGCCAAGCCACATCTCGACACTGAGCGAGGTGTGCAGCTGATGACGGCTCACGGAAGCAAGGGGCTAGAGTTTGACACGGTGATAATTATGGATGCCGAGAATAATATTTGGGGGCCGGACAAAAAGAACATTAATACAAAGTTGCCTCTTGCCTCTAATATG
>JAKPIF010000034.1 GCA_029549925.1 bacterium
GCCATAGTTTTTACGAAAATCTCAGACTAAATCTTAGTAGCGTTGCTCACCTTAAATGTTGCAGTCTTCATCTGCTCTAGTTTATCGCTGCTAACAAATTGAAATGCCTTAAAATCCTGAGATTGATTACCGCCAAGATTATTCACATACACTGTATCATCATCTATACGATCCCCATTTGCATCTGTGGCCTCAATCTGGAGCGTATAGCTCTTACTATCAGAGTTTTTATTTGTTACATGAACAGGTAGCTCTGTCGTGCTTAGACCATATTCATCGGTCGTAGCACTAAACGAGCCAAGTTGGACATCAATATCATTCTTTAAAATACTATCCGTATTATCGCCACTAGCGTCATCGACAGTAACCTTTGCATTCTTGGCTGCATTATTAGCGGCATCCATCACGCCTTTGGTGACGGCAAATTTCATATATGCTGCAAAGCCGAATCCGATAACTCCAAGAATGAGCGCCGCTATGGCGAGACCACCATTCTTCTTTACTACGCCGACAATGCCAAAAACAATTGCCAAGATTCCCATAATGACACTCAGCCAGTTTACGATTGGGATCCAACAAAATACAACCGCTAGAATACCGAGCACTAGCCCAGCGACTGATAGCCCATGACCAGGCTTATCTTTTGACATATTATTATCCATAACCCTCCTATAAGTTATTTAATCGCGCAATTTAGTCCATTGGTAACAAAAAATGGACAGCCATTGCTGGCTGTCTACTTCCATTTACCCATACGATTAATAGGTGCAATGGCTGCCCAATTTTCCTATTAATCGCTATGGGCGGTAAATTGAAGTAGACAATTGAATTATATCACAAACCTTATGCACTTTGCTGATGTATAATTTTTGTATGCGGAGTCGGGAGTTCGATAGGTATCGACGAAACATCGAGGTCATCGTTTTGGCACACAATATTCGTAGCGTGCAGAATGTAGGCAGTATTTTACGCACAGCGGAATGTCTCGGCGTCAAAGAAGTTGTTGCCAGTGGCTATACGCCGAATCTAGCAATGCGGACTGATGGCAGCAATTTGCCGCTTTTGCCTCACGTCAGAGCTAAATTACAAAAAGAGCTTCACCGCTCGGCGCTCGGAGCGGAAGAAATCGTGAAGCTTGGCTACGCCTCGGACATTATGGGCAAAATATTAGAGCTAAAATCTGATGGCTATGAAATAGTTGGGCTAGAACAAGATAGGCGGTCAGTTGCCCTTCCAGAATATAAACCGCCGAGAAGAGTCGCGCTACTCCTCGGCGAAGAAGTTCATGGCATAACGCCAGAGCTAATGAGTGCCTGCGATACTCTAGTTGAAATCCCGATGTATGGACAGAAGGAAAGCTTTAACGTTAGCGTTGCCTGCGGGATTGCACTATACAATTTATCAATCGAAACCGGCAGATAGTATCTACCAAGTAACGCCCTCGGGCTCAGGACCACCTTTATACAGATAATTATATAACTTTTTAACATTTTCCTGCTCGGCCTCACTACCACTTTCTAAAGCGTCTATCGCATCACCGGTTAGATCGCAGCATGTAATTATTTCATAATTGTCATATCCGCTTGTAGCATAGTCTCGTTGTTTCGATCCGAGATAATCATAGATCTCTCGCATCTGTTTTAGATCCTTATTGCAGATAGCATCGCCTAGTTTATCTATCTGATGAGCCATATCAAGCACTGCTAGACGATCATGTTTATCATATCCTTCAAAATTAAATTTCTGCATATATATTAATTCCCATTAAAAATAGGCAGTTTTAAGACATGCCTAGGTCTAAAATGAACTACCTATCGACCGGGCCCGGTGTACTTACCACGGTCTTTGCCGCCGCCCTTTCCATTATAGTGATTGTGATTCTCATGTTTGTAAAAATCATTTTCCGAATTGGTGCGCATATCTTTTTCATCCCAATCGGTCCCATCGGCGATTAGGGTCTGTCCTTCTTTGTCGCCCCATCCGGTCGCAAAGGTCACTTCATGACCGTCAATCGTCCCTTTCTCGGTGTCGTTGAATCCGCCGCTATGATTTCCACTACTCACAATGCACCTACAAACTAGAAGCGTACAACGTCTTACTGTTGCACGTGCCAATAGGACATTGTTATTGTAGCACAGTCAACTCTGTCTTCTCAATTAGAGATAATATAATCACCTTTTATAGCTTGACTTCTCTAATATCCATCGGTTCGAGGTTGGCTTCGGCGCCACGACGCAGGATACCCGGCTTACTGCCCATCTTCTCCACCACGCTGGCACTGTTGGCGCTAGCAAAGTGGACACAATCCTTAATGCTCTCGCCTTGAGCATACTTTAAAGTAAAGCCACTACAAAAGGCATCACCCGCCCCAGTGCGATCAACTGGCTTAGCCTTGGCGTCGTATAGCCCCGCCGCTACGACATCATCACCCGACATGGCCATAGCACCATTTCGTCCGTCGGTAATAATACAGACGGGACAGTATTCGTGTAGAGCATAAAGTAATTCTGGTAAAGTATCGCCCTTGACAATGCGCTGCGCCTCTTCCTTGTTGACCGATAGAATAGTAATGTATGGCAATATTTTCTTTAGCTCATTTGGCCTAGCAAGCTCCGCTCCGCCTGGATTCCACGCAATCTTAATGCCACGTTCCTGCGCTGAAGTCGCGATCTGCTTTAAAATGTCGAAATGACCGACCATTGACGTCATATAAATCCAGTCGATTTCATCTGTAACCTTAGATAAATCAAAGTTATCCGGTTTAATATGCATGCCGCACCCACGATAAGTCAGAATCGATCGTTCGCCGTTCGGCGCCAGAAGTAGTGTTGAGTAATCAGTGTTGTAGCGTTTGGTATAAGAAACATATTTCGTATCAACGCCTTCCTTGCTCATCGAGGCGAGACAAGCGGTCGCCGCCGGATCGCAGCCCAATAGCCCCATAAAGTAGCTCTTTTCGCCACCACGAGCGAATGTCACACTAGCGTTGCTAGCACCACCTCCACACATGAAGTCGACCTTGTTCACATATATCTTATCGCCGAGGTGGATATTATAGAAACAGTCCTCGGGCGAGGCGCAAACTGGCACTAAGTCGTCAACGTTGCGTAGGTAAACATCCTGCGAAGCCGAACCGACACAGAGAAAAGAGATTTGTTTTTTGCTCATGCTTAAATTATAGCACAGACCTAGCTCGCAATAAGTGCCATGATGCGACGCACAATGGAATCTTCGTCTAATCCATAGACTCGCCACAGTTCGTCAACGGTGCCGGATTGCCCAAATTCATCACCTACGCCAATTCGAGCAAAATGATGCAGGACAACGCCGCGCTCTAGTGTCAACGTAGCCACAAGCTCGCCTAGCCCGCCTTGCAACTGATGCTCTTCGACTGTGACAATAGCGTCGACGCGACCACATGTTTCTAGTATCGTCTCAGCATCAAGTGGCTTAATTGTCGGAACGTGAACCAATTCGCACCTTACACCGTGCGCATTTAGCTGCCGAAGTGCTCGCAAGCACTGTCCAGTCATGCTACCAGTCGAAATTACGCCGACCGTAGCATCATCGTCCTGCCATAAACGATAGGCTTGGCCAATCTTAAACTCATTTTTCGCATCGTTGTAAGTTGGCAAATCGCAACGCGGCAAACGAATATAGTTCGGTCTATCATCGGCAGCCATTAATTTGGCAAAAGCCGCCGCTTCAACCGCATCGCCAGGTGCTAAAACAACCATATTCGGCAAAGCCCGCATTAAGGCAATATCTTCGAGCATCTGATGGCTCGCACCATCGGCGCCGACATTCAGCCCCGCGTGGCTCCCAATTATCTTCACTGGCTGATTATTGAGGCAGACAGTCGTTCGTGTCTGCTCCCAATTTCGCCCCGGGCTAAATGAGGAGTAGCTCGCCGCAAAGGGGATATAGCCTGCGTGCGCTAGTCCGCTCGCCATCGATACCATATTTTGCTCGGTAATGCCAACCTCGATATAGCGTCGCCCCAGTGACGTCGCAAATTCCTTCATCGCCGCCGAACTGGCTAGATCCGCTGATAGCCCAACAATACGTCGATTGCGTTTGGCTATTTTAGTCAGAGCATGGTCAAAGGCACTACGGAGTGATTCAACTTTAGGTGTACCGCCAAAGAAGTCCTTTGCTAAATGATTATCATCCTTAGACATTATCCGCTCCTTCTCGATCTAGCTCCGCTAAGGCACGCACCGCCTCCAGCTTAGTCGGGGCTTTGCCGTGCCAATGATAATCATTCTCGATGAAGCTCACGCCCTTACCTGGTGTCGTCATCGCCAAAACAATTCGCGGTTTGCTCACGCTATCATTAATAGCGTCTGTTATAATTTCTAGCACCTTCGCTATGTCGTTGCCATCAGTGATAGTATAGACATCCCAGCCCGTTGCTCGCCATTTATCACCTAGCGGCTGTAAATCCAATATGTCATGCGTTGTGCCAGACAGCTGAATACCATTACAATCTACAATACCAATAAGATTGTCAAGCCGATATTTGCCCGCCACCATCGCAGCTTCCCAAATCTGCCCTTCGTCACATTCACCGTCGCCCATTAGACAAAATACTCTGCGCCGTTTATTGCTATCAAGATATTTGATAGCATATGCCGCACCCGCCGCCTGTGATAGTCCTTCGCCCAGTGGTCCACTAGTCGTTTCTAAATATGGTAAGCGCGCTCGTTCGGGGTGTCCCTGCAAGCGACCACCAAATTGGCGAAGTGTCATAAGCTCAGTTTCATCAATCATGCCAAACTCAGCTAGCGTTGCATAGAGCGCTGGACATAGGTGTCCTGCCGACAGAATGAACTCGTCACGCCCGGCCCAATCAGGCGTCTTTCGCTCATAATTGATTAGCGCACCATAAAGTACCGTCAAGATTTCGACTACGTCTAGCGAGCCGGCCGTATGACCTGAGCCCGCCATGCTTAGCATTTTAATAATATTCTTTCGAATATTAAGAGCATGGTGAGATAACTCGTTCACCATGGAATTGGAATTATCGGCTTCATGCATTATCATTTTCCAGCCTTAATCGCAATTGTTACAGAGCGGTATCTCGTCACTATCTTCGGTAACCATTTCATCCAATAGTGATAGCTCAGTCAATGGGTCACTAGCCTTGGCTACCGCTGCTCCGACATTTATTAGACCGACGCCAGCATCGCGGATTTTGTCCACGTTTTCAATATTTGCTCCGCCATCCCAAGCGAAACCGACATCTGGCCGGTAGACTTTTATCTTAGCTATTTTGTCTAGCTGACTGAGATCAGCTACACCACCTTGATAGCCTAGTTTACCACCAAAAATGAGAACCTCGTGGACTCGTGGGTTAGACAAAATAACCTTCACTCGCTCATCCTCTGGATCTGCTTTCTGAAGCAAGGCTATGCCGACGCTACAGTAGGTGGCAGTCAGTTCGTCAATCACAGAACCAAATTCATCATTGGTTAAATCCGCTTCGACGTGCAAGAACACCATCTGCGGGTGCAATGCTATGGCGTCGTCAAGCACGCTTCGCGGATCGCTCGCCATAATGTGGATATGAAGCGCTGGCTTGCCCGAGCTCATGTCTTCGCTAGGCAAGCGTACTTTATCCGCTATGTCACTAAGGCTGCGAAGATTCAATGTATGGCTAGGCGCTAACGTTCCGTCACTATAGTCCAGATGGATAACTGGTCGCTCGCGATACTGTGCAAACTGCTTATCGAATACCTCACGCTTTTCAGTCGTAATCGTTGGAATAATCAGTGGCGTACTAGCACTAGCCATTAGGCACTAAGCTCCTATCTCGTCAAGTTCTCGGTTACGTCGAATAAAACGTTCAGCCCCGCTAAACGGCGTCTTAAGAAAAGTGTCAACTGTGTCCTTCCAGGTTGCTTCCTGATAATCTTTGTCCAAGATGCGCGCCGGCAAGCATAAGACATTAGCATCATTATCGTTGCGCCCGTACCATGCATCGCGCGGTGAAGTTGCCACAATGGCCCGCACACCATGGATGCGGTTGGCAGCCATAGCCATGCCCTGACCGCCACCGCAGATTAGAATTGCCACATCGGTATCGTCTTCTTCGTCGACCACCCGATACGCCGCCGCCCGTGCAAATTCGGGGAAATCATCATCCGGGTCAAACTTTTCATTGCTATAATCCGTAACGATGTAGCCCGCCTTTTCGAGATAGGCCCGCACCTTATTCTTTAGGTAGTAGCCCTGATGATCAGCGCCTAGGTAGATCCGCATTACGCCTCTAGCGCCCTCGCCACGTCAACACTTAGCTCAACTAGGCGATTGCTATAGCCCCATTCATTGTCATACCAGCTAACAACCTTTAGCAGGTTACCCTGAACAACAGCCGTTAAACTTAGGTCAACAATTGAACTACGCGGATCACCGATGAAGTCACTGCTAACTAGTTTCTCATCGGTAGCCCCCAGAATGCCCTGATACGACTTCTCTTTAGCGCTGCGGCGGAAGGCGTCGTTGACTTCATCAACCGTTACGTCGCGCTTCATTAGCGCCGTAATATCAGCAATTGAGACCACAGGCGTTGGCACGCGCAGGCTGAGACCACCAAATTTATCCTTAAGGCTCGGGATAACCTCCGTTGCTGCAATTGATGCGCCCGTACTAGTTGGAATGATATTCTGAGCTGCACTACGCATGCGACGTTCATCACGATGCGGTGAGTCTAATAGCCGCTGATCGCCAGTGTAGCTGTGCGCCGTCGTCATCATTGCCTTCTCGACACCAAAGTTATTTTCTAGTACCGACATGACTGGCGCAATGCAGTTAGTGGTACAGCTAGCATTACTAATGATGTCACCGGCGCTAGCAATATCATCATCATTCACGCCACGGACAATCGTTGTGGCACCTGGCCCCTTGGCGGGTGCCGATAGGACAACCTTTTTAGCGCCAGCCGCAATATGAGCTTTTGCCTTTTCCGGCACAACGAAATGACCAGTGCACTCGATCACAACATCAACGCCGAGCTTGCGCCACGGTAGATTAGTTGGATCGGTCTCGCCGTAGACTGGAAAACTCACGCCATCCACGACAATATGCGTATTGTCACTAGTTATTTCGTGGTCATACGTGCCATACGTCGAATCATATTTCAATAGGTGCGCCAGTTGTGATGCTGGAAATAGATCGTTAATCGCTACAATTTCCACGTCATCGCGATAATTATCAAACAAAATTTTGAACGCATTGCGCCCGATACGACCAAAGCCGTTAATAGCAATCTTCTTTTTCATAGCCCTCCCATCTAGTTTATGCTTTTATCATACCAGCCTGCCCACCAGCGTGCAAGGTGTATACTATATACAACTATGGCGATACAGGACGAACTATTAGCTAAGGCTCGTGAGAAATTTCCCGCCGACGACGATTACGATAAAATCGTCGCCGCCTATGAGTTCGCCGACAAAAATCACGCCGGCCAGAAGCGTCTCAGTGGTGAGGCCTATATTATTCACCCAATTTCCGTTGCCTTGATCCTACTGGACTGGGACATGGATCGCGATACTATTGTGGCGGGGCTCCTTCATGATGTGGTCGAGGACACTAATACGAGCCTGCTCGAGGTTGAAGAAAAATTTGGCCACGATGTTGCCGTGTTAGTTGACGGCGTTACTAAGGTTGGACAAGCCCGTGCTGGCCGCGACGATATTGACACCTACCTGCCACGTACCAAAGATAATCTAACTAAATTGCTCGTTGCCACCGGCGCTGACGTCCGTGTAATTATCATTAAACTAGCCGACCGACTTCATAATTTGCGCACGCTTGAATATCAGCCGCGCAATAAGCAGCTCAAAAAGGCGCGCGAATCGCTCGAAATATTCGGCCCACTTGCCGACCGCCTCAATATGGGGCGCGTACGCGTCGAAATCGAGGATCTGAGCTTTAAATATCTCATGCCGCACAAATACGCCGAGTTAAAGAAAACGATCGATACCCGCATCTCGCGTAGCAAGCAGAGCCTCGAAGATGTCCGGCGCGAAGTCAGCGGGGCGCTTACCCGCGAGGGGATTAGCTTTCGCGTTGACGGGCGCATTAAGTCAGTTTATTCGCTGTATAAGAAGCTCAACAAGCATCCTAATATTGACGAAATTTATGATCTAATTGCTCTTCGCATCATTACCGACGATGTAACGTCATGTTATCTAGTCCTCGGCGTGCTGCATCAGATGTATCAGCCTTTGCCAGGGCGGATTAAGGATTACATTAGCCGGCCAAAGCGTAATGGTTACCAGAGCCTGCACACCACCGTCGAAACGCCAAAGGGGCAAATCGTCGAATTTCAGATCCGCACTCAGCACATGCACGAATACGCCGAACATGGTCTAGCGGCCGCCTTTCACTATAACGAGCAAAAGATTGGTGGTGGATCATATAGTAGCAAGGGGTTAGCACCTATGCCGAAAGAGCTCAAATGGATTCAGGACTTGCAGTGTGCCGCGGGTAAACTCCGCGCTGGCGAAAAGGTTGATCTCGATGATCTAAAGGTCAGTCTATTTAGCGATCGCATTTTTGTCTATACGCCGAAGGGAGATATTCTCGACCTGCCCGCCGGGGCTATGCCACTCGATTTTGCCTATCAGGTTCATAGCGATGTAGCCGCCCACGCCACGGGCTTTACGATTAACGGCAAAATCGCCCGTTTTGATACACCACTCAAATCTGGCGACGTT
Source organism: bacterium (assembly GCA_029549925.1). Taxonomy (GTDB): domain Bacteria; phylum Patescibacteriota; class Saccharimonadia; order Saccharimonadales; family Saccharimonadaceae; genus Nanoperiomorbus. The sequence goes on from JAKPIF010000034.1 coordinate 8,724, forward strand.
GTTGAAGTTATAACTCGACGCAACGTCATTCCCCATGTTGACTGGCTGAACAAGATTGCCACCGCTCACGCCCGTGACAAATTGCGCTCCCAGTTAAAGAAGGCTGGTCGACTAAAAGAATAGTGGTCTTCGCTAATTAAGAAACACTCCCACCAGCGGCGAGAGTGTTTCTTGAGTGCTCTGTTACTTTTTTAGCGGTCCTGCCAGCGTTTCTCAGCCTCGTGGATCGTCTCAATTGCTTCATCATAGCCTTCAATACCTTTAACTTCGGTATCACCAGCCTTTTTAAGATCCTTATAGTGGTTAAAGTGGAAGGTAATCTGCTTTAGCAGTTGCTCTGGAATGTCCTCTAGAGTTTTGATGTGATTACCAGTTGTGCGGTCGTCCTCTGGTACGCAGATAATCTTATCATCGATGTCACCACCGTCGACAAACTTCATTACACCGAGTACACGCGCCTTTAGATAGACGCCGGTTGGCAATGGATCGTCCGTGATTACTAGTGCATCCAACTCGTCACCATCAACATCAAGCGTCTGGGGAATAAAACCATAGTTAGTCGGTTTAGCAAAAATTTTCGGATCGATGCGATCTAGGTTCATTACCTTTAAGTCACGCTTCCATTCAATCTTATTATTGCTGCCCATTGGTATTTCGACGACAACGTTAATCACGCCGCTATCAACATCACCAGCATCTAGAACTTCATTCCAATCCATCTAGTCCTCCTTTGATTAATCTAGACTAATTATAGCATGCTCTAGGAAGAGCTATTTTTGTTTGACATTGCCAAACTCGTCTCGATCACGAATACTTTTAATCTCAGTTTCGGTATCCTTGCGGAACTGCTGGATGCTATCGTAAATTCGCGAAGCTTCGTGCGCTGCTTGTTCAGACTGCTTTTTGGCGTCCTCGGCACGCGCCATAATCTGATGTACGATTTTCTGTGCTTCGTCATACTTAGAGACTTGTCCATTTTCAGGCTTCTTGTCCAGATATATTGTAGCTTCCTCAGGGATGGAAATGTTATCGGCATGGCTCTTGACTGTCTTGTCAATAGAGTCAAGGATCATTTCCACGCTATGTGTCGCTCCAGCGACCACATCATCAAACTCTTTCGTATATGTCTTAATAAAGTCCATCTTGGCTGGATCAATCGGCCCCATCTCATTCGGCGTCAGCTCTGGTGTAGCGGCCGCCTCAGGCTGAGCCACTTTATCACCACCAGGTAGCTTTAGCTCGCCCACTGGCAAATCAGGCATATTTATTGGCTCTTCTGGCTGCGGTTTCTTTACCTTACTAACGCTACCTACTTTGCTATCATCGTTGGTGATAATAGTCTCGTTTGGCTTAAATTTGACACTGCCATTCTCCGACTCGTCCTCTTCACCGCCTAAATTATTTAGCGGATCAAACCGACTCATACTGGCCATTTTTTCAGCTTCTACCGCATTAGCGTCATTCGTAACTGACGACGTATCCACTTGCCCTCCCTCATTTAACTAGACTAAATATAGCATAAGCGGCAGCTAGACGCAACAAGTGTTATAATAATCGGCATGGAAAACGACACACCGCAGTTACTGCTACCTCGTGACTACGTCGCCAAGGCGACAGAGTTAGCCAAAAAGGCCGAGAGACGCATCTATGTGACTGGGTTTAGTATCGTTCGCTGCCGTGCGACAGATAGCCTAATTGATGCCATGCTCGATGCGACTAGCCGTCAAGTCGAAGTTCACGTGGCGGCCGGTATCTTCACCTTTGTCACCGACATGGATGACTCGCTAGTTTCGCGCGTCTTTGGCAAAACGATGTGGAAGAACAACAAGCTTCGTAGCGAGTTTGTGCGTGCTGGTGCTGACTTTCACTGGCTCGGCGCCAACAACATGTTCTACCTAGTTGGTTGCACCCATAGCAAGTGGCTTGTCATCGATGATGACGTCTTTTGCTTTGGCGGCGTCAATTTAAATAAATCCGGCATCGAAGACCGTACTGACTATATCTTTCACCTCAAAAATGAAGCTGTTGCCGATCGCTTAGTAAAAGAGCAAATCGCCATTGAAAAGCAGAGCCGAGACAAGAAATATCAACACAATACCACCATGGATACACCGTACGGTGAGATTCTGCTTGACGGTGGACATATCGGTCGCTCAGTAATTTTCGACCGCGCCGTCAAATTGGCTGAGAACGCCGAAAAGATTATTCTAGTTTCACAGTACTGTCCCGGCAAGCCACTGGCTGATGTCCTAATAGAGAAAAATTCCAGCATCTATTTTAATCCTAAAGGAACGGCAAGCGATACGGCCAACAATATCATGATCGGCACCAAAAATCAGACCAAATTAGTGCCCAACCTCTACAAGCGCCACCGTTATCTGCATGCAAAGTTCATGATCGGTATCATGCCTGACGGCAGTCGCCGTGCCATCACAGGTTCGCACAACTTTAGCTCCGCTGGTATTATTGCCGGGACGCACGAAGTAGCGCTCGAGACGACTCGTTCAGATATTATCGATCAACTAGTTGATTTTTATCGTAAATATGTAGCGTAACTACGATTTTTCGATCGAAATAATCTCGACAATAAATTTCAGCGGCGTATTTGCCGGAATGCCACTAGTGCCCTGGTCACCGTATGCTTTGTCCGACGGAATGGCTAATAGATAGACACCGCCCACTTTTTTGCCGGTTAGCCCCTCCGCCCAACCGTCAATCACGCTCTTTAGACTGAGTGTCGTTGGACTAGCGTTGCTACCGTCCATTTTGGTGCTATCAAAAATCGTCCCGCTAGGCAGCCAACCTGTATAGTTAACTTTAATCGAGTCTTCTTTATCAACCGTAGCGCCATCACCTTCCTTAAGCGTTTCGACAGTTAGTTCCTTGACGTCATCAGCGTTAAACTTACCGACCTTATCGGTATAGCCATCGAGCGCCCGCATCTTCTTACGCTGCTCTTCTTGCTGTTTTTCGTATTCCTTCATTTGTTCGTTATACTTCTCGACCGCTTTATTCGTAGCGATCGTGTTCGGATCGACCTTACTATTCTGTGCCGCCATTATCACCGAAATTAGACCAATGACAGTACCGCTAATCATCAGTAATCCGATAACGATTATCCCAATCCTCTTACTTAGTGGCGTTTTGCGTTCCGACATTAACCCCTCCTTAGATAACTTTTACATCTAACTGCTTTTCGGCGGCTTCGGCTAGTTTAGTCATAGCCCGATTGACATTGTTACTACTGACCGTGCCGTTCATATCGCCAAAGTCGATATGAAGCGTGACATTCTTAACATTTTCGTTCACCCGATAGATATCGACCGGCGAGAGGCGATACGTTTTTGCCTCATCCTTAATTTTACCCGCCAAGAATTTATCGGTAAATTCATAGAGCTTAATATAGTCCGCATCGGCTGCAACCTGATAGGTAATATCGCGGCTCGTTCCCTGATAGCGGGAAACCGGCTGATAGTCAGCTGCACTATCTAGGTAGTTAGCAGTCACTTCAATATGAAGTGAAAAGCCGGCAGTATAAGCAGGTAGCTTGAATTTAGCTAACACATCCGCCTTTGGCTCGCCAATAACGCCCGCATACTTGCCGCCGATAAATACAGCTGCTGAACGTAGTGGCTCAAAGATATTGGTTGCACTATCAAGCACTCCATCATACCTATCCATACGCACTAGCTTCAGCTCACTCGGTGCAATGTTTAACGCAAAGCCTAGAATATGTTTTAGCCGATAGAAAGCTGCACCATTATGTCTAGTTTTGTCTACCAATATCCCTGAGATCTCAGGGATTTCCGCCGGCAGAGGCTCATCTTTGTCCATTACACCTTGGCGATGGACTTTGCCAACCTCAAATAGCATGAAGCCATCATAGCCACTTCGCAGGTTATCCCGTGCGATTGGTAGTAGCCCTGGCAGCAGGTCACGACGACAATACTGTAACCGCGGTGAAATCGCATTAATGATCCGATACGCCTTCTTTGGATCGTCATGAACTGCGTCTAGCAAATCACCATGCACGAACGAATAGGTCACTACTTCATTGGCGCCCATCAGGCGCAATCGGTCCTTGAGCCAGTTCTCTTTTTTGAGTAGCTCATTATACGGCGCAGCCTTTAATGGACGCATTGGCAGTTTATCAACGATGTTATCAAAGCCGTTGACGCGGCCAATATCCTCAATGATGTCTTCATCGATTCGCTGATCAGGTCGCCACCACGGAATATAGGCGTGGACATTACAGTCCGACACAGTAATACTGCGATAACCGAGATTACTGAGAGTATTAGCAATTAGCGCCCCCGTATAGCCACCGTCGCCGTAGTCACCTAAAACATCAGTAAAACGACGCACCGGAATTTCTAGCTCTAGCTCTTGCCACTTGACTGGATAAGCATCGACTACAGGGCCAATGACGGTCGCACCCGCATACTGTTTCATTAGTTCGACCGCTCGCAGCAAGACTGGCTGCGTCAGTTCGGTTGGTTGTCCCTTAGTAAAACGAGTTACCGCTTCGCTAAAGATACCGTGGCGGAACTGTGTACTGCGCAAATGGTAGAGATCAAATGTCGCACTTTCAAGTAGCACCCGCTTCGTCGATGGCGTAATTTCACTCGCCATACCACCCATTGCTCCCGCTAGCGCCACAGGAATGCTATTTTTTAGCGCGCCAACGGCGACCACGATATCTGCCGGATCAAGATCAATTCGACGCCCGTCAATTAGCTCTAGCTTCTCACCTGTTTTAGCAGCCCGCACTACGATATCTGGCTTACCAGTTGGCGACAATTCAACTAGTTTATCTAAGTCGAACGCGTGGAGTGGCTGCCCCGTCTGATACATCAATAGGTTCGTGATATCCACTGGTGCCGAAATTGAGTTGCTGCCGCTACGAGCAACATAACTCCGCCAGAGCATTGGCAATTGCCGGCTGCTGTCGACGTTATCTAGCGCCACACACTCATAACGCTTGCATAGGTGATCATCAGCAATCGTCACCGTTGGTTTCAGGTTGCCACCTAGATCATCAGCGCTCACTCTGTTGTCGAACCAAGCTGGGATATCCGCTATCTCACCAAAAATTGCTGCCACTTCACGGGCAAAACCTAGCATGCCAAAACAGTCAGGACGATGCGTCAGACTCTTGTTTTCAACTTCCAAAAGGTAATCATCGAGCTCTAAAGCCTCGCTCAGCTTTTCGCCAGCCGTCACTTCATTTGCTGGTAGCTCAATAATGCCTTCATGCTCGTTCCAGAGCGCCAACTCGCGTGGGCTGGCTAGCATACCATAGGAAATCACGCCTCGCAATTTACGAGCCGACAGCCTTAGCTCATTCTCTGTCCCGCAAGTCTCTGGCACCACCGCACCTACCGGTAGCCACGCCGCCATCATACCGGCATGGACGTTCGGCGCTCCACAAACCACTTGAATTAGACCATTATCGTCACGTGGAATATCCTTTGTTATGCCGCCATCGTCAATTTTACAGATGTGTAAGTGATCACTATTGGGATGCTCAACACATTCCACTACTTTTACCACCGTCGCGTCTTGGTACTTCTCGCTAAGACACTCCGTGCTCTCGATTTCTACTAGTCGCGAACCGATTCGCTCGGTTAGCTCGTCAATTGAGTAATCGCCCTTTAGATATTTCTTTAGCCAATTAACCGATATTATCATCTAGAACTCCCGCAAAAATGTTAGCTTGCCCGACTCAAAGAGGCGTAAATCTTCGATGTTATATTTCAACATCACTAGACGCTCAAGGCCACCACCCCAGGCGAAACCGCGGTACTTCGTCGGGTCGATGCCAGCCTCGCTCAACACATTCGGGTGCAACATGCCACACCCCAGCATCTCAAGCCATTCGCCACCCTTGCCATTGCCGCCGAGCGCTTTTGGCTTTTCGATTTGATATTCGAGACTCGGTTCCGTAAACGGAAAGTAGCCCGGTTGAGTCTTGCCTCTTAGCTCTTCACCATAATATTCGTTAAAGAAGTCCTTTAGAATACCTAGCATCATACCAAGGTTTGCATCCTTTGAGACATAGACCCCTTCGAACTGGTTAAAGGTGTGATCGTGCGTGACGTCTGCATCCTCATTACGAAAAACCCGCCCAAAGCTAATGTGGGCAATCGCCTCACCATTTTCAAGCTTACTTCGGCCCGCCCTCAGAACACGGTTCTCCATCGCTGTTGTGTGTGCTGGCGGGATATAGCCTTCCTCTGTACGGAAAGTGTCATAGCCATCACGCGCTGGGTGATTCGGCGGAAAATTCAGACTACTAAACATATGATAGTCGTCGTCAAGTTGGCGCGACTCTTCACAAACAAAGCCCATCCGCGTAAAAACGTCAACTACGCGACGGATTTCGGTCGTCAATGGATGCAGCGTCCCATTTTCCGCTGGCAAGCCACTTGGTAGCTCCGCCGCCGCTTTATTTGTCGAGACGCCAAACGGCGCCGAAATATCGAGCGGCTCGACGTTCTCTGTCGCCTGCTTCGCTTCTAGATCCTTTGCCCTGGCGGCTAATTTTTGTCTTAGCTCATTAGCGCGCCTACCAAACGTCGCTCGCTCTTCCTTCGGCTGCTCTTTAATTGACGCCATCAGCATTTTAAGCTCTGGCGCCTTAATAATATCGTGTGGGTTTTCTAATTCCTCCAGCCTCTGGACTAACTCTTTTTCCAGACTATCAATGTCGGTAATTGTCATATAGATATGATAACACAGCAACTAATGACCGACAGCGACGAATAACGCCACAACGATAACAGTCACTAGTACAATTAGCCACGCCCAACTCGGTAATCGTTCCATGCGATTAGAATCGGCGCTATCTTTTACCGTGCCATCGCTCGTACTTGTCTCGTCACTAGACGTCCTCTCTAGACGCTGCTTGAGCTCAGCGGTCACACGACGCTGCAAATCTGTCATATTAGTCTCTTTATCGTAAATCACTGCCATACAGTAATGTTATCACAGCTAACCACTTGCACAATAGATAAAATATGCGGTAGAATATCTAGCGTAGTAATAATGTAAGGAGGGATGAATGGCTACAAAGAAGAGCAAACGCTCCCAGGCTAAGAAGTCTGTCAAGCCAGAAAAAGCCACTACCACCGAAGCCAGCGAGAAAAAGGCCGAGGACACAAAGGTAGCTGCTGCCGAGGCAAAGACCAAGGATGTCAAGGAAGGCAGGGCGACCAAGACTGAAGAGCCAGTCGAGGAAGTAGTTGAGGTTGTTGAAATTGAAGAGCCAACCGCAGATGAGGTTAAGGTCGGTATTACCGACAAGCTGCTCGCACTCAACCCAGCCGCACTAGTAGCCGAGCTATTAGGTACATTCATGCTAACCGCTGGCTTCTTGACCCTGTTTAAGAACACAAATTATGGCGCGCTAGGTATCGCACTAATCGTCGCGGCTAGTACGCTAATCTTTGCTGGCGTTAGCGGGGCGCATTTCAACCCAGCTATCACCGCGGCACAGTGGATCACCCGCAAGATTAACGGCGTCAAGGCTATCGCCTATATCGTCGCACAAGTTCTAGGCGCAATCATTGCCTTCCTAATTCTAACGGGGCTAAATACTGCCAACTTTGATTACAAGGCCGCCGTCAAAAACGGCGTCATCAACGCTGGCGTAACCGAGAAAACAATCAAGGACGCTGGCGGTATCGACAAGTGGGCCGAAAGCTACGGTGGCATTGACGCGATTGCTAGCCAGCTCGGTGTCAGCAAGACCGCGCCGAAGCTGTCGCAGTACAACACTCTAACTAGCAAGAAGGAGTGGGCAGCACTACTATCGGAACTAATCGGTTCGTTCGTGCTAGGTCTCGGTTCGGCCTACGCCTTTAAGAATGGTCGGCATAATAAGCTAGCTAGCGCCTTCGGTGTCGGCATCGCCTTCATCCTAGGTCTAATGATTGCAGGTAGCACAGGGATCTTGAACCCAGCCCTATCGGTCGTCCTAGGGGTTTACGGCAGCAAGATTAGCACAGTCCTATGGGCAATCGCCGTCTACGTTATCGCCCCAATTATCAGCGTAACGCTGGCTTATCTAGCCTATGATGCTATGACTAAGAACCAGCTCGAGAACGAAGAAGCTATCGCTGAATAGATAACTTGTCGTCTAAATAATGCCCGCCTTTAGGCGGGCATTATTAATTACTCCACGCTTGGCTTATCGATTTGCAGTGGCTCAACACTGACAGTGTGGCCATCAGCAGCGATCTTTACCACATCTTTATCAATCTTGCCAAACTCTCTATAGGCATTATTGTAATGGTTCACCGTCGTCGACAAACTATTGCCCAGTTTATTCATATACTCGTCATACTTTTTAATATGCACACCTAGCTGACCCACACGTTTTTGAATTTCCTTAGCTTGCTCTTCAATTGACAAGCTACGTAGCCCCTGTAGAATAGTTTCGAGATACGCCATAAAGCTCGTCGGACTCGTAATGATGACGTGCTTATCGCGAAAGGCATACTCGATTAGATCACGCGAAGAACCGCCCAGACCCACATTATTGGATAGTAAATCATAGTATAGGCTCTCGCTCGGAATAAACATAAAAGCAAAATCCATGGTGTTTTCGTCTGGGCGAATATACTTCGCTGTCTCGTCAATGCGCCCTTTTAGGTCATTTCTCACCCGATTCATATAGAGCTTCTTTTCGTCAGGATTTGCCGCTTCCACATAGCGGTTATAATTTTCTAGGCTGAACTTAGAGTCTACCGGCAAAATCTTTCCCTTATCGAGAAAGATGACCGCATCGACAATCACACCGTCCTTAAATTTGTACTGTGGCTGCCACTGCTTGGGTGGAAGGACGTTCTCTAATAGGCTATTGAGCTGAAATTCGCCAAAGACACCCCGCTGCTTTGGATTGCGTAGTACGTTTTGCAAGGTCTTTAGCTCGGTCGCTACATCCACCACTCTCTTATTGGTATCGTCTAGCTTAGTTAAGCGGTTACTCACATCCTGCACAATTTTCGCCGACTGATTCAGCTGCTCCTGCATAGATAATTGCGTTTTGTCCATGCGTTCATTTAGCGTCTGATTGAGGCTACTTTGCAGATCCGCCACCTGCTGGCGCAAGTTGTTAATGTCGTTCTGCAAATACTGTTGCTCGCTATCATTTTTCTCAGCCGGCTTTGAGCGTACAATTAGGACCACTAGTAGCACCACCGCCACTAGCAATATGCCAAGAATAATATATGTCACCATTTTACCTCCTATTTATTCACCAATTAGATGCTAATTTTATTATAACGCCGTCCAGCTCGTGGCGATAGCCTTCAGCGGATCAGACTGCCAAACTTGCCAAACCGCCGCTAACGTTGGCACTTCGCCGTTCCAGACTCTAGCAGGTGCCGAAAAAGGCTGGCTCACCACATCGCCGCCGTTTGCTACGAATAAATTATCGTCGTGGAATAACACCACCGTCGCACTGTAGGTGATAGTGAATTTATGAAGCGTCTCAGCAATTTGGCGGGCACCCTGGCTGAACGTTATCACTCGTGGATAATACACTGCGCGAGCTAGTTTTTGTAGTTGCGCCACGCTGAGGACTAGCGTCGTTTTTGGCCGATTTAGCACCGCTTCTGCATTATAAACAATAGCATCCACGGCATCACGGGCAGTCGTTATCCGCACGCCGCTAAGATTCTCGTCACCGAGTAATTTAGCAAAAAGTTGCGTCGTTTCGCTGTTGGCGCCACTATCGCCGATCAGCAGCAGATTGCCCGCCCAGTGTGCCGCCGCAATTAAATCATTCTCAGCCGACATAGCAAAGCCACCACTCGGGTTACTATCTGCCATAATTAGATCTGAAATCTGCGCCGTCACCACGCGAGGCAATTTAGACTTTAACGCATCTGGCACGAGCACCCGCACTTCACCGACGCCGGCCCTCCTAGCCCAGTTATATCCGGCGGCCACCGCCCAAAAACCTTGGCTGTTACCGCCGACAATCGCTAGCCGCCCCGCTTGGTCGCGTCGCTCTGGCTTGCTCCAGAGGACATCATCGAATAGCACTTTGCCTGGAGTCTGTTTCTGCCAATAATCGTTATCCATCACTAATATCCACGCTTATCGGACAGTGATCCGAGCCCATTTGACCTTGATAGATCTTAGCGTCCGTTATCTTATCCATTAACTGACTATCCACCATTAAATAATCGATCCGCCAGCCAATATTTCGTTCACGCGAATGTGCCCAGTTCGACCACCACGAATACTGCTCGGCCACATCGCCATTTACTCGGCGGAAACTATCGATAAAGCCACTATCAATATAATTACTAAAACCAACTCGCTCCTGGATTGTATAGCCATGCTTACCCTCGTTTTGCTCGGGGTTAGCCAGATCGATCGGCTGCGCCGCCACGTTCAAATCGCCTCCAAAAATCACTGGCTTACTCTGTCGTAGTTCGTTCATATAGGCGAGAAAAGCCGGATCCCAGCCACTCGCTCGCAGCTCGAGGCGGGATAAATCCCCCTTAGAATTTGGCGTATAAACGCCAACGAGGTAAAAATCTGATAGCTCTAGTGTTAACACCCGTCCTTCGCGGTTGGTATCACCGAATTTATCCGCCAAGGTAAAATCACTGGCAATCTCGAGTGGCAAATTGCGTCGAATGCGGTCGTCACCCAGATCAAGCGCCAAATCATTTTTAACCAGTGCGCCTGTACCGCTATATCCTGGCCGATCGGCGCTATTAATAATTAGCCGATAGCCTTCAATCGCAAAGTCGACCTGCTCGGGCTTAATTTTAACTTCGTCTAACAAGAGAATATCTGGATGCTCAGCAAGGACGAACTGCTCTAGTTCGCCCTTGCGCATAACCGCGCGTAGCCCATTAATGTTCCACGACGCAATTCGCATTTACTTGACCAAGGTATTCTTGATGCGCTCGCTCTTTTCTAGATACGCTAGCAGTAGGCCCACCAAGCCGGCGCGCACCACAATAATCATTACCCAAGTGACGACATAGAGCGACTGCTCGGCGGCTAGACTTTCTTTACTCGAAGTGCCGTAGATCGTCTCTGGCCATGAGTAGCCATCTTCATCATACTCGCCACTATATGTAGACTTTAGATTTATACTTGGCGTGCGCTGATGTGGAAATCCATCAATCATCCCTGGCACGGCAGTAATCACACTACATACTAGCGCCGCAATTAAGGCAATCTCAGCTAACTTCTTGCCCTCACGCTTCTCTTGCACCATTTCAATTGCCGCCATTAAGAAACAGACCGCCATGACAATTGAGACAATAGCATTAAGGATAGAATTATAGTCATTCCAGCCGAGAAAGAGCGACTTCATCGTATAATACAAAGCTGTAATTATGTTACAACCGCCAATAATAAAGCTGCAAACTACAAACGCCAGCAATCCACCGCCCATGCCCTTATTGGCCAACTGAGTACTTTGTGGCTGCGCCACATTTTGCCTCGTCGCCACTGGCTGTGACTCGCTCTTTTTATTATCATTGTCTTTTACCTCTGCCTTCTTCGTTTCATCTGTCGCCATTTTACCTCCTTTTATAATCATTATCATTTTAACATAAGAAAACTGAAATTTAACTAGCTATATCTAGCTTCCCGCCGATAATCTCGCTCTTTAATTGATTGGCGCTTATCGTACTGTTTTTTACCCTTACCGAGGGCAATTTCCACCTTGATATGCTTACCACCCGTAAGCAAACGCGTTGGCACAATAGTTAGACCACTGTTTTTTGCTTCAACTAGGCGTTCGATCTGCTTGCGATGTAGCAAAAGTTTACGCGCCCGAGTATCAACAGTGCTTACTGGTTCGCCGCTACCTTTTGACACATTGTTATCAAGTGTAAAGCTGGCGTTAATTAAATATAGCTCTGGTCGACCAGTCCGGTCGTTGCGATATGCCGTCACATATGCCCCACGCAGGCTCACTCGCCCGAGGCGCGCCGCCTTAGTTTCACGGCCATTTAGGCTTATACCCGCAATGACTTTGTCAGACAAAGCGTAATCATAGCCAGCTCGCCGGTTAGCAATAACACCGCTATTATTTTTGGCCTTTTTGTGCCCTCTGCGTGTGACAGACTTCATAAAGATATTATAGCAAAAACACGCCCGATGAGCTTGTGCGCTTCTAATGCCTTAATGCCTTGCGGTAAACCTCAACAATCTTTTCTGTCTGTGCTTTTTCAGTTAGCCCCGCCGCTAGCTCACGCGAGCGAGCGGAATAACGGTCATATAGCTCTTTGTCCGACAATATTCGCACAATCTTATTCGCAAAATCATCAGGGTCGTCCAGTGCCGTGAGACCGTTACCGTCCTCTTCGAATGCCGCTGGCGCGAGTGGATCGCAGAGCACAATCGGCAGGCCGCCATAAGCCGCTTCTGTCACTACTAGACCCTGCGTATCCGTGAGTGAGGGGAAGGCGAAGACTTTGCTGACCGCATTTAGCACGCCGATATCATCATGATTATAACACCCAATAAATACGATGCGGTCACGCGCTGAACTTTCGAACGCTAGTTTTTCTAGTTCGCTCCGGTACTCCCAGTCGCCGCCAAACATTAGTTTAGCGTGCGGCCGCTTCTCGAGCACCTTTTCAATGGTCGGGATGAGCATCGCTAGATTCTTTTCTTGGCCGAGACGGCCGTAGTAGGTCACTACCTCATCTTCGGGCTCAATACCAAAATCGCGCCGGAAGGCCATCACTTTTGCGTTACTTACCGTCGGTGGCGGATTGACGCCCGTCGGAATAATCGTTATATCAAACCTAGCATCATTTCGCTCGGCAATGCCTTTTAGCTGGTTAGCCGACTTTTGGCTGACAGCAATTACTTCGTCGCACGCCTGATACCACATCGCTAGCTCGCCTGCTACGAGACGTTTGCCCCAGTTGGCATCACCCTTCTTAAACGCATAGAGCGTAGCGAAGTTTGCCCGCTGTTTCGGCGTCATCTCAACTGCCGCTGGCATTAGCACACTCATAGCCGCATAGCCCACCTTTAGCAGCTTGTAGCTATCGGAATATTCGTATGTATCTGTGCAGTGTTGCCCCACTAGCGCAATATTGAGGTGCCGCGCCGCATAACAACAAAAGAGCGCCATTTGCCCCGCCGTAAAAAAGTGCAGAACGTCCAGCTTTAGTGAGCGAATTTGCTCGAGCAAAACTGGCGGGAAGAAAACCGACAGCTGTCCCTCTTTAAACCCCATGCCCCGAATGGCTGCAAAGTGAATTAGGTGGTCGTCATTCTTATCGACTTCGCTCACCTTGTTAAAAATATTGGCTGACGGCGCAAAGACGTAGACTTCGTGCCCCATAGACTCAAGTTCACATCGCGTCACATTCACTACCACGACCACTCCGTTTTGAGCGGGGCGATAACTATCCGTAAATAGACCGATTCGCATTATTTTTTGACTAAGCTCCAGTATAAATCCATTAGCTGCTGGCAAATTACCTTGGAATCGTATTTGGCCGCCAGAGCCGCCGACTTCTTGACACCATCATTATAAAATTGTTGGTCCGTACGAAAACGCTTAATCTGTTTTAAGAAGGTTTTATCATCGCCACGCGTCACTAAGTCGCCAAAAGTAGCATCGTAGTCGTGGATATCCCGCACCAAAACAGGCATGCCCGCCGCCGCTCCCTCGATGATGCTGAGGCCAAAGGTCTCTTGTTCACTCGGCATAAACATTAAGTTACCGATTTTGGTATAGCGCCGCGCCTCATCGTTCGGGATGACATCCGTCACCATAACATTGGTAGGCGCATCATGCATCATCTTTGTCAAGTGCGCCGAGTTAGCCCCCGCCGCCTTGAACGGAATGCCGCCAATCCAGATAAACTGGACGTCAGGTAGTTCGGTCGCAATTTTAACAAATTCGTCAAAACGTTTGCGTGGCTGCACCTGGCCACTACCGATCACAATAAATTTATCATCAGGAATACCTAGCGACGTTCGAATCTCATGACGTTCTTTCGCCGTCGACTGCATCGATTTGGCATCCACTGAATTCGGAATCATCTCGATCGGACGCTTAATTCCCATACGAATTAGTTCACCGCGCGTGTAGGGCGAAACCGCAATCACTACATCAGCACGATTATAGAACCACTTGAGATAATATTTAAATATCGGCGCCCACCAGCTCGCGCCCTTTAGCGAACCGACGAGGCTATCCGGCACTACATGGGCACTTACCACCTTTTCGCCACCCTTATGGGATAGCAGCCGCTTTAAGGCAAAGAAGCCAAAGGTATGAATATGGGTAATATTAGTTGACTTTTTTGGTTTGTCGTTAATCAGAAGCCGTACATCACTGCGCTTTTTTAGAATTTCTGCCATCTCGAGAAAGGCGGTATGAACACCATGCCCCTGTACCGTAAAGGCGCTCTCGGATACTAGATTAACGGTTAGCCGCTTCATGCTCTATATTATACCTATATCCTACTCATCGTGACTATAGCCATGCTTATTTAGCGCTTCGTCAATCTTACGCCGGTCAAAACCGAGAATAATATCACCCGCAATGTCAATTACCGGCACGCCGCGAAAATTGCCGTTCGTCTTTTCCATTAACTCGTTATGTGCATCAGCGTCTTCCTCAATATTCTTTTCAATATTCGGCACGTATTTGCCATCGAGGTACTGCTTTGCCATCTTGCAATAGGCGCACCAATTGGTGCTGTAAATAATCACTGGCTGCAAAGTCTGAGTTTTTTGATCCATTTGCCCTCCTTTATCATTACGCCTATTTTACCATATACCAAGCGGATCGCGGTGACTAGTTAAGTGCCACCCGCCGCAAAAAGCACAGTGGTAAACATACAATTTTAAGCCCTGACTCGCGAACAATAGCATCTGCTGTTCGGCGACTAGTTCTGCTTCCTGCTTAGTGGCATAGCGATTCTTGCCACCGCATTTTTGGCGCGGAGCCGGCGTAAAAGGCTTGACCTTGTGGTGCGCCAAGAATTAGGCCTCCGTCCTATCTAAGAAATGATTGATTTTTGTCATTGCTGCCGCACCTTCACCCGCCGCCGTCACGATCTGGCGCACCGCACCACTACGCACGTCGCCCGCCACATACACATTGGGCATGGTTGTTAAGTAATTATCAGCAATAATCCGTCCATCAACATCTAGCTTTATAGCTGTATTTTTAAGGAAGTCAGTGTTCGGCGCCATGCCCGCAAAGACAAAGATGCCATCGGTGGGAATATATTTCGTTTCGCCATTGGTATTTGCCACTTTGACGCCTGTCACCGCCCCGTCATTGCCCATAATTTCCGTCGGACGCCAGCCTTCGAGCACCTCAATTTTGCCAGCTTCCACCTTCTCTTTTAACTTATCCTTTAAGATATCGTCCGCTTTAATATACGACCGTACTAGCATGGTAATATGGCTGGCGATGCCAGATAGATACAGCGCCTCTTGCACGGCAGTATTAGCTCCGCCAACTGTCACGAGATTTTTGCTTTGATATAATGTCCCATCGCACGTAGCGCAATAGTGGACATACTCTTTCTCGCCGGGAATATTCAAATGGCGATAGCTACTGCCCGTTGCAATTAGAACTGCCCGCGCCGTAATGGCCATTCCGCTATCACGATGTACCCGCACGGTATTACCATCATTCTCTAGTCCCGTTACTGTGCCAAATTCGATTTTAGCGCCAAAGCGTTTCGCTTGCTGCACCATATTGGATGCTAGACTCATACCATCAACGCCATCTTGATAGCCAGGATAGTTATCTACTCGGTCAATCGTCGCCACCTGACCGCCCATCAACGCCTTCTCTAGCACCACAACGCTACGACCAGCCCGCGCCGCATAAACTGCTGCGGCCAACCCCGCCGGCCCTGCACCGATAATTAAAATGTCTACATCAGACTTAATCATACGAGCATTATACCATTTAGCGTGAGTCTATTTTTGCCCGCACCAGGATTAGTATTAGATACGGCTGCAGAGTAATTGCCATGCCGCCGTTTACAATCGTTAGGTCTAGCTGCGAGAAGTCAGTCGAATAGCCCTTCCACGACGAATTGAACTTTACCTGCCAATCGCCATATGGCAAAGGTAAACGATAGTCCGTCCACTTGACGCCGCTAAAATTAATTAGCACAATTACGGGATCGTCATTGCTGCCTCGCTGATACATCAGCACCCGACAATTCTCATCCCGCATCAGCGTCCGGTATTCACCACTCATTAGCCCCGCCGTATCGCCATATTGATTGGTGCGAAGGGCAATTAGCCGCTTGTGCGCGTCGACAACCCCCTTGAAACGCTCTGTATTATTCCAATCGAGGGCATCCCACTG
>JAKPIF010000036.1 GCA_029549925.1 bacterium
CTGAAAAATACAACAGACCATAAGGGTTGCGCTCGTTGATGGACTTAACCAAACATCTCACGACACGAGCTGACGACGGCCATGCAACACCTGTCACTTGGTTCCAAAAGGCACAGTCTACTTTCGTAGGCCTTCCAAGGATGTCAAGTCCTGGTAAGGTTCTTCGTTTATCATCGAATTAAAGAACATGATCCACCGCTTGTGCGGGTCCCCGTCAATTCCTTTATGTTTTAGCCTTGCGGCCGTACTCCACAGGCGGGATACTTAACGCGTTAGCTTCGCTACTTGAGGGGTCGATACCCCAAACAGCTAGTATCCATCGTTTACGGCGTGGACTACCCGGGTATCTAATCCGGTTCGCTCCCCACGCTTTCGTGCCTCAGTGTCAGAAATGGTCCAGTAACCTGCCTACGCCATTGGTGTTCCTTCTTATATCTACGGATTTCACTCCTACACAAGAAATTCCAGCTACCTCTACAATTCTCAAGCTTACCAGTTCGAGCAATGTATTGATGGTTGAGCCATCAGATTTCACTACTCGCTTAATAAGCCGCCTACGCAACTCTTTACGCCCAGTCACTCCGGATAATGCTTGCACCCTACGTATGACCGCGGCTGCTGGCACGTAGTTAGCCGGTGCTTATTCATGAGTTACCGTCATATTCTTCACTCATAAAAGCAGTTTACGACCCGAGGGCCTTCATCCTGCACGCGGCGTTGCTCCATCAGGCTTTCGCCCATTGTGGAAGATTCCTCACTGCTGCCTCCCGTAGGAGTCTGGACCGTGTCTCAGTTCCAGTCTGGCTGATCATCCTCTCAGACCAGCTACACATCGTGGGCTTGGTAGGCCATTACCCCACCAACTACCTAATATGACGCAGGCCGCTCCTTCAGCGTATAAATACTTTAATCCGAAGACCGTATGCGGTATTAGAACACCTTTCGGTATCTTATCCCTCACTGCAGGGTGCGTTCCTACGCGTTACTCAGCCGTCCGCCTCTCGTGTACCCCGAAGGGCCTTACCGATCGACTTGCATGTGTTAGGCATGCCGCCAGCGTTCATCCTGAGCCAGGATCGAACTCTCTTTCAAAGTAATTCTGGTCATACGGATGATACCCTTACACGAGCCTGACGACATTGCCGTCTCGTTCATGCTGCCCTGTCGGGCAAGGTTCATCCTGAGCCAGAATCTAAAGTTTCAAATTCCAACATAAAGATGACTGACGAAATTGACTTGCACTACTAAATTGTAAATTTGCAGCCCTCAGCATGGGACAACGCCATCCACCAAAGCGTTCTTAATGTCTCTCGCATTTGAACTGAATTTATTCTATACAATTCCTGCGCGAGCGTCAACACCTAATAGCAACTATTTCTGTTGTAATATATACAAGATTAATTGCAATAGATTAAAACAGCATATTTACGAGAAGGGCTATAGCAGCACCCAGCGCCGCCCCAGCGGCGACTTCACTTGGCAAGTGCCCTCTCTTATATATAGGCATGCGTAGCTCGCCCTTCTTTACCTTGACGCCACGGCTACGTAAATCATTACTAAGAGGCTTTAGCAATTCTTCTTTATCTCCGCACTTTTTGATTATTTCATTAATAACTAAGCCGTATTCGCCGACTGAGCGTCGCACACTACAGGCGTCATAACAGATGATCGCCGTCACGACCAGGGCAAAGGCAAAGAGCGGCGAATTAAATCCGACCCGCAGGCCGATCAACACGCACGGCGCCACTATGCTAGCCGAATGGCTACTGGGCATGCCGCCACTGGCAAAGTAATCTCGCCACGTAAGATTCTTATTGTTTTTCCTGTCCAAAACGAACTTAGTCGTCTGCGCCGACAGATAAGCAATGATTATTGACCAGATATAAGGTGAAGTGAACAAATCCGCTAATGCTTCCATAGCACTATTTTAACATGTGCTAGCACATTGCTAGCACATCTCGCTGTTGGCGCCACGCCTGAGCAGCTTCTCTTCACTAAGTAAATGCGTCGCTATTTCTCTTCGGCAGAAGACTCATCAGGGATGAGGCCGACCGAGGCGACGCTATCGCCATCATTGAGGCGCATGATACGCACTCCCTTGGTTGCCCGACCAAGCGTTGGAATGTCAGCCAACGCCAAGCGAATTGTTTGGCCGCCCGCCGAAATGGCGAGAATCTCCTTAACGTCGCTCGGCAAATTACGCACCGTCATAACGTTGCCCGTCTTGCCGTCGACAACCGCCGCCTTAATGCCGAGACCGCCACGCCCCTTGGTTGGGAAATTGTGCACCATGGTCATCTTGCCGTAACCTTGGTCGGTCATCACCAATAGCTTGCCTTCTTTGTCATCCTTGTCCACAACGTCCATGCCGACAATGTGATCGCCTGGCCTTAGGCGCATACCCCGCACGCCACGGGCACTACGACCCATCGGGCGCACTTCCGCTTCGTCGAAACGAGATGCTTGACCAAAGGCGGTCGACATAATGATGTCATTCTTACCATTAGTGCGCGCCACCCAGCGAAGCTCATCGCCCGCATCGAGTTTAATCGCAATTAGCCCATTTTGGCGGATATTAGCGTATTCCGACGCCAAAGTTTTCTTTACTGTGCCGTTCGTCGTTGCCATAAAGAGATACTCATCATCCTTACTCTCTAGCTCGTCGCCGCTGTATTTCACGATGCTCGTCACCTTTTCGTCAGGGGCAAGCGATAGCAAATTGACAACAGCTATTCCTTTAGCGGTCAGGCTGGCTGCCGGCACGTCAAAGGCCCTTAGACGAAAGACGCGACCGTTATTAGTGAAGAAGCTGAGGTAATCGTGCGTATTCGCCGTGATTAGCTGGGCAACAGCGTCTTCTTCCTTAGTCGTGACGCCTTTCTTACCCTTACCACCGCGGTTCTGACGCCGATAGTCTGTCATCGGGGTGCGCTTAATGTAATTCTGGTTGGTTAAGAGAATTACCGCCTCTTCTTCAGGGATGACGTCCTCGTCCTCGATCTTGCCGACTTCGTGGTTCACTATCTTAGTACGGCGCTCATCACCAAAAGTCTTCTTCATATCTTCGAGTTCGTCCTTGATAATATTGAGGATCTTCTGCTCGTCCGCCAAAATTTCCTGATACTCCTTAATCTTCGCCATCAGTTCGGCTAGCTCGTCTTCGATCGCCTGACGATCTAGTCCCGTGAGGCGCCGCAGCTGCATCGCTAGGATAGCCTGCGCCTGCACTTCATCGAGGCCAAATTGACTCATGAGGCCATTTTTCGCCGTATCGTAATCCTTCGACGCACGGATTAAATGCACCACAGCATCGATATTGTCGAGCGCAATCTTTAACCCCTGCAAGATATGGGCGCGCGCCTCAGCCTTGCGTAGTTCATACTCAGTGCGACGGCGCACCACCGTGCGGCGATGCTTAATGTATTCACTCAAAATTTCTTCGAGTCCGAGAATCTTTGGCTGAATGCCGTCAACTAGGGCTAGCATGTTGTAATGGAAGGTCGTCTGCAACCCGCTCCACTTGTAGAGCTGGTTCAAAACTTTGTTCGGATAAGCATCCTTTCTGAGCTCAATCGTCATGTGGATCTCACCACGGGACGATTCATCGGTGCAGTTCTGGATGCCCGGAATCTTCTTCTCTTTAGCTAGGTTGTTAATCTGTTCCTTTAGCTTTTCCTTGTTCGTGCCATAAGGGACTTCGGTCACGATAATGCGCGACTTACCCCGCTTGGTTTGCTCAATGTGCGCCACCGCGCGCACTACTACACTGCCACGGCCGGTTAAGTAGGCCTGCTTCATGGCTGGGCCCGCATAAGCGATGCCTCCCGTCGGGAAGTCTGGACCCTTAACGATCTTTAAGAGGTCGTCAATCGTGGTATTCTCTTCGCCGTGGTCAATCATATAGGCAATTGCATCGCAGAGCTCGTTTAGATTATGCGTCGGAATGTTTGTCGCCATACCAACAGCAATACCAACCTGGCCGTTCAGTAGCAGGTTCGGCAGTTTGGCCGGCAAAACTACCGGCTCTTTCAGCGTGCCGTCGTAGTTATCGCGGAAATCAACCGTGTCCTTGTCTAGATCGGCTAGAAGTGCGGCGCCCGGCTTCGCCATACGCGCCTCAGTGTAACGGCTCGCAGCGGGGTCGTCGCCGTCCATGCTGCCAAAGTTACCCTGCCCTTCAACCAAGGGGTAACGCATATTCCAATCCTGCGCCAGGCGCACCATAGCGTCGTAAATAGCACTGTCGCCGTGCGGGTGATACTTACCCATCACTTCACCGACGATACGGGCAGACTTGACGAATTTAGTACCCGGTCGCCAGCCGTTCTTCTCCATCGTATAAAGAATGCGGCGGTGAATCGGTTTGAGCCCGTCACGCACATCCGGCAAAGCGCGGTCAATAATCACGGACATGGAATAGCGTAAATAGCTATATTCCATGACATCTTCTACAGTTTTCAGCTCAACTACACGGCTATGGTCGGCAGTCGTCTTGACTGTTTCGCCTGAAACGGCTTGTAGCTCGCTCACATTCGGCTGGTCTGGCTCGTCGGGCGCAAAATTATCGCTAGTGTCGATTCCTTTATCTTCTGCCATCTTATCTCCTCTCTGTCGTGGCGTCTAGGTGGCTAGACATCCAGATCCTCCATCTTAATATCGTCAGCATGCGTCTGAATAAAGACTTTGCGCGGCTCAACGACGTTGCCCATTAGCTTATTAAAGATCGCGTCCGCCTTCTCGACGTCATTGACACGCACCTGCGTCAGCACGCGCTTTTCGGGGTTCATGGTCGTCTCCCATAGCTGAGTTGCGTCCATTTCACCTAGACCCTTGTAGCGCTTCTGGTCGGTGTAACCAGCCTGACGGAACTTCTCTTGCGTTGGATCAATCTTAACGCCCTTCGCCTTACGCTCGGCAATCCGCTTATCTAGAAGCGGCTCGAGATCAGGCTCGTCATAGACAAAGTCGCTTGGCTTGTTACCGCCCCGCACCAACTCGAATAGTGGCGGTTTTGCCAAGTAGACGTGGCCGTCCTCAACCACCTGCGGCATGTAACGGAAGAAGAAAGTCAAAAGCAAGGTTGCAATGTGCGAACCGTCGACATCAGCATCGGTCATAATAATGACACGGTTATAGCGCAGCCCCTTAATGTCAAAGCTGTCGCCAATGCCGACACCCATACCTTTAATGAGTGATAAAATCTCTTGGTTATTCAGCATCTTGTCGAGACGCGCCCGCTCAGTGTTGAGAATTTTGCCACGTAGCGGCAGAATCGCCTGCGTCCGGCTATCGCGACCGGATTTCGCCGAACCGCCAGCGGAGTTACCCTCAACGATATAGAGCTCGCACTCGTCGGCGTTGCGGCTGCTACAGTCGGCGAGCTTGCTCGGCAAGTTGGCACCCTCCATGCCGTTCTTGCGGATGACATTTTCGCGCGCTGCCTTAGCCGCTCGACGGGCTCGTGCTGCCAAAATTGCCTTTTCAATAATACTCTTGGCCGTCTTTGGATTTTCGTTTAGATAGTCACTGAACGACGAGCTAACTACCTGATCGACATAGCGACGCACTTCTGGGTTGCCAAGTTTATTCTTGGTCTGACCCTCGAACTGCGGGTCGGGAATCTTGACGAGGATCGCCGCCGTTTGTCCTTCGCGAATATCGTCACCGGTCAGGTTCTCTTCCTTCTCTTTCAAAAGATTGT
>JAKPIF010000039.1 GCA_029549925.1 bacterium
GGCGACCGTGCGGCGTACGATTATTTTGCAAAGAACCAAAGCTTATTGGTTGAGGGACTACATATGACCGAGCAGGGCTATAATGAGCTAGCGAAGCTGTGGCTAGCAGCATTTAAGCGAATTGTCGTTGAGCCGAAGAAAGTGCGCGTGGCGCTATCTGACGGTAAATTCTATAAGAATGACACAGCCAACCTGACCTTCACCGTAGACAAATCGTCCGAATGGTGGGGCATTAGTGACTATGCGGGGCTTTTTATTGATGATAGCTTTGTGGTGGCGGACGGTAAGAATGTCAAAATCGACGGCGATACGAATAGAGTCAAAGTGACTTTGTCCCCTGAATACCTACGAAATTTATCGAGTGGTGAGCATACGATAACCTTGCGCTATCTCGACGGCACCAAATTTAGCCAAAAATTTACGATTAAGGACTAGCTGGATAATTTAGCACTCTTGCATAGTGAGTGCTAACGCATTATAATAATACTTATGGCAGAGAAGCGGGACTATTATGATGTGTTAGGCGTCAGCAAGGACGCTTCACCTGATGAGATAAAAAAAGCTTTTCGCAAGCTGGCGATGAAGTATCACCCCGATCGTAATCCGGGTGATAAGTCAGCGGAAGAGAAGTTCAAGGAAATCAATGAAGCCTACGAAGTCCTAAAGGATAGCGACAAGCGGCGCCGCTATGATCAATTTGGCCAAGCGGGCGTCGGCGGTGATGCGGACGGTAACCCGTTCGGTGGCTTTAACGGTCAGAATATTCACTTTGATTTCGGTGGCGACGGCTTTGGCGATATGGGCGACCTGTTTAGCCAATTTTTTGGCGGCGGTACTGGTGCACGGCGTACGCGCGAGCGACGTGGACGAGATATCGAACTTAGCCTAACAATAGATTTTAAGGAAGCAATTTTTGGCACCGAAAAGCCGATTAGTTACAGTGTGGATATTCAGTGTGACCGTTGTCACGGCGATGGCGCCGAGCCTGGACATAGCCAAAAGACTTGCCCGACGTGCCATGGCACAGGCCAAGTGGTTGAAACGGTGAGCAGTTTATTCGGGCCGATTCAACAGGCGGTAACTTGCCAAACCTGTGGTGGCGACGGTAAAGTGGCGGACGTCAAGTGTACTAAATGTGGCGGTCGGGGTGTGCTTCATACCCGTCAGACGCTGGATCTCAAGATTCCGGCGGGCGTAGATGAAGGTAGTGCCATTCGTCTGAACGGACGTGGTGATGCGATTCGTGATGGTCAGACGGGCGACCTGTTCGTGGATATTCATGTGCGACCAGATAAGAAGTTTACACGTGATGGTGATTTAATCCTTAGTGAAGAGCACGTTGGCATGGCAGATGCGGCACTGGGCTGTAATTTGGATATTGATACAGTTGACGGCCCGCTAACAATCCGTATTCCAGCGGGCACACAGTCGGGTACAGACTTTAAGCTATCTGGCCATGGTGCCCCGCGACGTGGTAGCCGTACGCGTGGTCCACAGATTGTGACGATCAAGGTTGACACGCCGACACGCCTCAATCGCGAGCAGCGCCGCTTATTGCAGCAGTTGAGAAACGCCTAGGAAAGTAGAAGAATTACTCATCATAATTCTGACCCCCCCCCTAAGGAGACAGGGGATGGTACTATGCTATAATATATTCAGGCGGGTGTCGTATAGCGGTTAATATCCAAGTTTTCCAAACTTGTGACGAGAGTCCGACTCTCTCCACCCGCACCAGATATTATTGGGCGTCAGGTCGTGGCGCTCGTTTTATTAAATTCGGATCATCACCCTCCCCTCCAGGGGGGTGATGTAGCCAATCGGACGGGGTTCTACCGCTCGCCCAAACGTGTTATAATTATCCTTGAGTTTCAACTAGCCCGTGCTGGGGCAGTTTTTACGGATGTAAAGTATAAAAGGAGTAGAATGCCTACAATCAATCAGTTGGTTCGTAAGCCTCGTAAGAGTGCGGCAAAGAAATCCAAGTCGCCAGCTCTTGCTACGATTCAGAACAGTCTGAAGAACCGAACTTACAATACGAATGGCCCACTAAAGCGTGGTGTCTGTATCAAGGTGACAACTAAGACGCCAAAGAAGCCGAACTCGGCGATGCGCAAGGTTGCTCGTGTTCGTCTAACCAATGGCCAGGAAGTCTGGGCGTATATTGGTGGCGAAAAGCATAACCTACAAGAGCACGCTGTAGTGCTAGTCCGTGGCGGTCGTGTCAAGGATTTGCCAGGTGTGCGTTATCACATTGTGCGCGGTGCGCTAGATTTACAGGGCGTCGAAGGCCGCAAGAAGGCTCGTAGTAAATACGGCGCCAAGAAAGGGGATAAGTAATCATGCCACGAAAGACAACTAAATCATTACAGCGGCGGATTAATCCCGATCGCAAATATAATAGCGAAAAGGTGCAGCGCCTAATCAACAAGTCTATGCTAAACGGCAAAAAGCATGCTGCCGAGCGCATGGTGTATAGCGCGCTAGAAATTGCTGCTAAGAAATTAAAGAGTGAGAATCCGCTAGAAGTGCTAGAGACAGCGCTAAAGAATATCTCACCAGCCTACGAAGTTAAGACTCGCCGTGTTGGCGGTGCCAACTACCAGATTCCTTTCCCGATTCAGGGTCGTCGGCAAGAGCATTTTGCCTTTATGTGGCTAGTGCAAGCGGCACGCGCTCGCAAAGGTATGCCTTACGAAGAGCGTCTTGCGGCGGAAATCGTTGACGCCGTCAACCAAACTGGCGCAGCGTTTAAGAAGAAGGAAGACACCCACCGCATGGCGGAGGCTAACCGAGCGTTCGCTCACTTTGCCCGCGGCTAATACATAAAGGATAGTATGGCTGAAGTTAAAACACCAATTGAGAAATTCCGTAATATCGGTATTATCGCCCACATCGACGCTGGTAAAACAACGACGACCGAGGGCATCTTGTATCGCACCGGCCTAGTGCACAAGATCGGCGAAGTCCACGAGGGCGACACTGTGACCGACTTTATGGATCAGGAGCGCGAGCGTGGTATCACGATTGCGTCGGCGGCTGTTACTTGCTATTGGGAAGGCTGCCACATTAACATCATCGATACCCCGGGGCACATCGACTTTACCGCTGAGGTAGAGCGCAGCCTGCGCGTGCTAGATGGCGCTGTCTGTGTGCTAGATGGCAAGATGGGCGTTGAGGCGCAGACCGAGACGGTTTGGCGTCAGGCAGATAAATACCATGTGCCACGCTTTATCTTTATTAACAAGATTAACCAGACAGGTGGCGATTTCTACAAGTCGCTCGAGAGTGTGCACAATCGCCTGAGCAAGAACGCTCTGCCAATTCACTTGCCGATCGGCTTTGAAAAGGATGTACACGGTATCGTTGATCTAATCGACATGAAGGCTTATACCTACGAGCACTATAATGATCACAAACTAGTACAAGGTGAAATTCCAGCGGATATGGTCGACACGGCGAAAAAGTGGCGCACCAAGCTAGTCGAAAAGGCTGTCGAAGCCGATGATGACCTATTTGAGCGCTATCTGGAACAGGGCGAAGACAGCATTACTCAGGAAGAGCTAGTGAGGTGTCTACGCAAGCTGACTATCAACGGCGACTTTTATCTAGTCACTGGCGGTGATGGTCGCGGCGTGATCGTCGAAAAGGTGCTAGACCTAGTTGTCGACTATCTACCGTCGCCAGTCGATACGCCGAACATTAAGGGTACCGATCCTAAGACGGGTGAAGAGATCGAGCGTAAAGTCAGTGATGACGAGCCGCTATCGGCGCTGGCGTTCAAGGTGGCGACCGATCCATTCGTAGGTAAACTAATTTACGTGCGTGTCTATTCGGGTGTGCTAAAGGCTGGCTCGTATGTCTACAACAGCACGACAGGCGAGAAAGAGCGTGTGGGCCGCCTAGTTCGCATGTTTGCCGACAAACGTGAAGATATTAGCGAAATTAAGGCGGGTGATATTGCTGGCGTGATTGGCCTCAAGAAGACGACGACTGGTAACACGCTGTGCGATCCGGCGCACCCGATTCATCTCGAGGAAATTACCTTCGTCGAGCCGCCAGTTTCGATAGCTGTTGAGCCAAAGACCAAGGCTGACCAAGAGAAGATGGCGATTGGTCTAGAGCGCCTCGCCGAAGAGGATCCGACCTTCCGCGTCCACACTGATGAGGAAACTGGCCAGACAATTATTTCTGGTATGGGTGAGCTTCACCTTGAAATCATCGTGGATCGTCTGCGTCGTGAGCACAATGTTGAGGCTAATACTGGTGAGCCTCAGGTGGCTTACCGCGAGACTATCCGTGGTACTAGTGAAGTGCAAGGCAAGTACATCAAGCAGTCTGGTGGTCGCGGTCAGTATGGTGACGTCTGGATTAAGTTTGAGCCGAACGAAGCTGGCAAGGGCTTTGAGTTTATCGACAAGATTAAGGGCGGCGTCGTGCCGGCTGAATATCGTCCAGCAGTTAAGGCTGGTGTCCAAGAGACGCTCGATGGCGGCGTGATTGCTGGTTATCCAGTGGTCGATGTCAAGGCGACACTATATGATGGCTCATACCACGAAGTCGACTCGTCTGAAATGGCGTTCAAGATGGCCGGTGCTCTAGCGACTCGCAACGGCATTAAGGAAGCAAAGCCGGTTCTACTCGAGCCGATTATGCGCATTACTGTAGTGACGCCGGAAGAGTTCATGGGTGATGTTATCGGTGATATCAACAGTCGCCGTGGCCGTATTGAGTCCATGGATGATCTGATGGGTGGTGCCAAGCAGATTAAGGGCTTTGTCCCGCTAGCTAACCTGTTCGGTTATACGACAGATCTGCGCAGCATGTCGCAGGGTCGTGCGGCAAGCTCGATGGAGCTGGCGCAGTACGAGGAAGTACCGCCAAACGTTGCGCAGGAAATCATCGACAAGCGCAACAAGTAGTCCACTTGACGATAAGTAGATTTCAAAAACAGCCCTCCCGTGAGGGCTGTTTGCCGTTCTGTCCTAATCTTTCTCCCATACTTATATTACACATGATTGTGCTATAATCTAACTAACTGAACGGGGGAGGTTTTGTATATGTTGTTTCATCGCGAGGAAGAAAAGACAACGGATGCTGTGCCAACTAAAGGCACTGGTTTTGACTACCTAAGTGCTAATGATATTTACTTTGATTCCGCATGCCAGAGCCTTCGCCCCCGTGAGGTGATGACGGCGATGAGCGATTACTATACGAAGTATAATTCCTGTGGTGAGCGGGTGAAGTACAAGTGGGGGCTGGAAGTAGATAAACACGTCGACGAGACACGCGAAGAGCTATTGAAGCTATTAAAGTGCTCGCCAAAGAAATACTTTGCTAGCTTTACGCAAAATACGACTTATGGCTTAAACCTAATCTTGTCACAGCTAAAACCAGATGGCATCGAGCATGTGGTAACGAGCGATATCGAGCACAACTCGGTATTTTTATCAACCTTGTCGTTGGCGAAGCGCCTAAATGTACCGCGTACGGTGCTAACTCGGAATGATGACGGTAGCGTAAATACCGATGAGATTCCGGCTAACAGTGTGGTAGTGCTGAATGCGGTGAGCAATATTGACGGGCGCCAGCTGAAGGATATCAATAACGTGGCGGGAGCGGTGCATCGCAGCGGTGGTATATTCATTATCGATGCTGCGCAAGCGATGGCGTACTACCATAGTCTCGTGGCCGGCGTGGATTTTGACGCGCTCTGCCTCAGCAGTCACAAGATGTACGGGCCAAGCCTCGGCGCGATGGTGGTGAAGAAGTCACTGTTAGATCGTATGAGCTTAACCTTCCTAGGTGGCGGCATGGTGGACGACGTGCAAAAGGATAGCTATATCCTGTCAGCGAAGAATGAAGAACATATTCATACGGCGCTCGAGCCGGGCTTGCAGCCCTACGCGGAGATTATCGGTTTAGGGGCGGCGATCAAGTGGATGAAAAAGGCCGAAAAGGACAACCATATTTTGGACTACTCGGGGCAGCTAATCGACTTCTTGAGAAATGGTGAAGGTTTCCATGTTCTAAATCACGAGAATACAACGACAATTGCTTTCTATAATGATAAATTCGATGCACATCTCCTCGCCGAAGCACTGTCTGATGCGGGCATTATGACGCGGAGCGGTCATTTCTGCGCCCATTATTATCTGGCGCACGTCAAGAAATACCCGCCGTTAGTGCGCTTGTCACTAGGACTCCACAACCGTCAGTCGGATATTAATAAGTTCATCGAGGTGATGGAGAAGGTTGCTGGCTAAATGGTTTGTATCGCTGCTTTTATTATTCTTGGCATTTGCGTATTGACGGTGCCAATTATTCGCTTATTTAATAAAAAGCTAGCGGATAATATCGTGAAACTATTCAAGCAGGCGACGCACTGCTTTAGCCGTCGAGTGACGCTACGAGCGTGCGACACTTCTTTTGCTGATGATGTTAAGAATGGTTTGCTACGTAAGGTTATCCTAAAGCACCCCAAGTGGGTCAAGCCGCTATCGGGGCTAATTGAGCTTCTGTCGTTTGCCATCATCGTGGTGTCGATCTGGTCGCTGCTTGTCGGCGTGAAGTCGCTGGTGTCGCTGTATGTTTATGGCACGTGCAATCCGTCTAAGCCGACGGCGTGTGTGCTTGACACGGCTGAGGCCTGTTCAATCAATGCAGCTCCTGTTGAATTTAACAAAGACCCCATCGGTTGGATCGGTCAATGGTTTAGTGATTACGGAGAGGCGATCGCGGCGATTCCAACAAAGATGCGTCACTGGGATGCGAAAGACTATTTGCCAAAGAATCCGAGCTATTCGGATGGCAAAAATAGTAGTAAGCCGCTAGCGCTGGATATTTTTGACCCCGGATGCACCGTCTGCCGCCGGTCGTATATTGCCGAAAAGGAGGCGGGCTTCTTTGACAAGTACAACGTAGCTCTCCTGCCTTACCCGATTTACAAGCAGGGAAAGGCCGAATTTCAACATTCAGTGCTGGTGGCGAGGTATCTAACGGCGGTGCAAATTCAGGGCGAGCCAAAAGAGAGGAAGGACGATACGAAACTGCCGAGTGCATGGCGCATGATCGATCGAATGTTTACGGGTAAGGATGCCGACGGCGTGGAATATCAAAAGGCGTTTAATCTCGGCTATAACAACGAGAAAGCGGAGGCAACCCTAAAGCAGTGGCTAGCGGACTTTGGCTATAATGATGACGAAATTGGCAAGATAGTCGACCTCACTCATTCAAATAAGGTAAAGCGTCTAGTGAATGAGAACCGCGATATCGTCGATAAGGACGTCAAGACAAAGAAGATTCCGACGGTAATCTACGATGGTGCTCGCCACGATGGGGAATTTAAGAAATAAGGCTCCAGATTTCGGTCCCCTAGGAGTATAGTGTCTAAAAGTAGTGCTGACCAGGCGGCAAAAACGGGCATGATATGTTATACTATCCTTGTTGGATCGCTAGCTCAGTTGGCTAGAGCGCCTCGTTTACACCGAGGAGGTCGGGAGTTCGAGCCTCTCGCGATCCACCAGTAGATTAACTTTGGGGCATTAGCTCATTTGGCTAGAGCGCTTCGCTGGCAGCGAAGAGGTGACCAGTTCGAATCTGGTATGCTCCACCACGATATTATGGCTAGCGCTGGCTAGCCTTTTTGCTATATCTGCGTGTTAAAATAAGTTAAAGAAAGGAGTAGCATGACTAAAAAGTTAATAGTTGAGGATTCCTTTTGGAATATCTTTCCTGATGCTGAGATCGGCGTTGTCTGTGTAGATAGTATTCTGCCGACGGACGATATTAGCCAAGAGAACCAGCAAAAGGCAATTAAGCTTTTGCATGAAGCTAACGAAGTGGCGAATAAGTGGCTACCAAGTGATACGATTAGTCAAAATCCTGTGGTGGCAGTGTGGCGTCAAGCGTATCAGAAGTTCAAGACAAAGAAAGGCGCCCGCTGCTCGGTCGAAAATCTCTTAAAGCGAGTGCTAAATGATAAACCTGTGGGGCATATTGTACCGTCGGTGGACGTTAGCAATGCTATCTCACTGAAGTATGCTTTGCCAATTGGGGCGGAAAATATTGACGCCATTCAGGGTGATTTGCGACTTAAAGTAACGGATGGCGGTGATGAATTCAAGCCGGTTGGCGAGACGGAGGACGATCCAACCTTGCAGGGCGAGGTGGCTTACATCGATGATGCGGGCGCGGTCTGTCGTTGATGGAATTGGCGCGATGGTCAACGCACTGAAGTAACGGACGAGACGCCGCACTGCATGTTCATCATGGAGAATGTCGATCCGAGTCGTAGTGCCGATCTGCATGCCGCCATCGAAGAGATGGGTCAGCTGGCGGAAGAAATCCTCGGCGGTACAGTGACGAGTCTCAGCTTCGCCACGAAGGAAAATCCGACCGTGGAGCTAAAATAGCCACATTGTGGTAAAATATCTGTATTGGACGGGTAGCTCAGCTGGCTAGAGCGCCACATTCACACTGTGGAGGTCGGGGGTCCGAGTCCCTTCTCGTCCACCAGGTATAATATTTCGGTCTGCATCGCAGGCCGGCTTTTCAATTAATCTTCAGTTCGTGGCGGGATACTGATATCGTATTAAGGAGGTATACGATGAAAATCTTAGTCATAGAGGATGAACTGAAGCTAGCTAACGCTTTGAGTCGAGGCTTAAAACAAGAGAATTATGCTGTGGATGTAGCCAACAATGGCAATATCGGATTGAGCATGGCACTGCATGACGAATACGATCTAATGATTATCGATCGCATGCTGCCGGGTAAGGAGGGGCTTGAAATCGTTAAGGAGGTGCGCGAAAAGGACATTAAAACGCCGATTATTATCTTGACGGCCAAGGGACAGATTCGCAACCGCGTGGAAGGGCTGGATGCCGGGGCGGATGACTACATGGTTAAGCCATTTAGTTTTGAAGAGCTACTGGCACGCATTCGCGCTTTACTGCGTCGCCCCGCTGAAACCAGCGACAATATTTTACAGGTAGGCGACTTGACGATGGACACGAGCAAACTCGAAGTGCGCCGCGGCAAGAAACGCATCAAGCTCACTTCGACAGAATATGCTCTGCTGGAATACCTAATGCGTAACGAGGGCCGCACTCTCAGCAAGGATAAAATTATCGGGCATGTGTGGGACTTTGATGCCGATATTCTGCCTAACACAGTTGAAGCATATATTGGCAGTCTGCGGCGCAAGATCGACAAGCCTTTTGCAGGGCCAGAGCTGATTCATACTCTGCGCGGTTTTGGCTATCGGCTGGAATTAGAGCAGTAGGATGGTAGGGCATGAAGAAAATAGATAAATCAAAGTTGTTTGATAAGGCGACACTCAAGCTGACCGCCGTTTATACTACTGTTATTATGATAATCTCGATCAGCTTTTCGGCGATTATCGGTAATATTACAGTGGGCGAAGTGAAACGGCCATTCAAAGCGCCGAGTAGCTTTACACGGGCGCAGCTGAGTGACGATTTTGACGACGCATACACTAGTCGCGCCGGTAGTGTTGAGAAGAAGGTTTGGGATAGCTTACTGCTAATTAATGTCAATATGCTGCTTATCAGTCTCGGATTGTCGTACCTGTTCGCGCGGTGGACATTAAAGCCGATCGAGCGAGCAATGGACGACGAGACGCGCTTTGTATCGGACGCGAGTCACGAGCTAAGGACGCCGCTGGCGACGATGCGAATGGAAAACGAGGTATTACTAAGAGATAATGATGCGAAGAAGGAAGAGTATAAGAAGCAGATTCAAAGTAATCTCGAAGAGATTGACAAGCTACGGACGCTAACTGATACTCTATTAAAGATGAATGGCTCGGACGATCTACCAAAGGAAGAAGTTGATGTCACCGAGCCAATAGCGATCGCGGTTAATCGCGTTAGTCATGCGGCTGAGGCTAAGGATATCGAGATAGATAATCTAGTAAAGACTGGCAAGGCGCAGACGAACGCCGACGCCGTAGCGGAAATCATCTATATTTATCTAGATAACGCCATTAAATATGCACCCGAGCATAGTACGGTGGAAATTTTTTGCGATAAGGACAGTATTTCAGTGCGCGACCACGGTAAAGGTATTGACGAGAAAGACTTGCCGCATCTGTTCGACCGCTTCTATCGGGCGGACGAGTCACGCAACTCGTCGGGCTTTGGCCTAGGCCTGAGCCTCGCGTCGAATCTGGCCGAACGCATGGGCGCCAAGGTGTCAGCCGCTAATAATCCCGTCGATGCCAAGCCCGGCGCGACGTTTACTGTGAAGCTGCGGTAATAGGCTAAATCATTGACGCGTTGCAGATATATTGTGTATCGGCCAGAATTTGGGTATAATTATCTGTAGGCGGTCGTGCTGGAATTAGGTAGACAGGCATGCTTGAGGTGCATGTGCTCGAAAGGGCGTGGAAGTTCAAGTCTTCTCGGCCGCACCAGGACTAATTAAACTAGCGTCAAATTGGCGCTAGCTTTTGCTTATCTAGGCAATATTACAACAAAAAGCCAGACGCAGATTCGTCGGATTCGGGCAAATTAAAATTCACTAAATCCGACGAATCTGTAACCCAGCGCTGCAAAGCCGAGAGCAAAAAGGAGACTATTGCCCCCCCCTAACACCGGCGCATGGTGGGAGTCAATTGCAGAATTCTTTCATAGAATGCTTGCGCTAATTGACGCTGCGCGTTAATATGATAGTGCAGTTCCTTAAGTAAGAATTGTACCATGATCGGATTTGCACCGGTTTCTATAATAAGTGGCGCCGTCCACGCAAAGCTCTGACTCTTAGTCATCTTTTATCCGGTATATGATCTATAGAAATCGCAAATCGAAATACAGCCGACGACGGTCGGCTGTATTTTTTATGCCTACTACGAGGTATAGCGTGTAAGCTTGCTTTTAGTGATAAAATATTGCTATATGAAGTACTCACTAGGACTCGACCTCGGAACTACCTCAATTGGCTGGTCGGTTGTAAATTTAGATAAGAATCGTATTGAAGATCTAGGCGTTCGCATCTTCGAAAAGCCAGAAAATCCAAAAGACGGCAAATCGCTATCCGTCCCGCGTCGGACAGCACGTAGTGCTAGGCGTCGATTGCACCGTCGTCGACAGCGCTTGAACTATCTTAAGGACTTCATTGTCGATAATGGGATTATGGATCGCGCAGAAGTCGAGAAAACGCTTACGCCACACAAGGGCCAGAAGAATCCATACGAGTTGCGCCGAAAGGGCCTAAACGAGAAGTTAGAGCCAGATGAACTAGTAGTGGCATTGTACCATATTGCTAAACGTCGTGGATATAAGTCGAACCGTAAAGCCGTAGAAGAGAGCGATAGTGATGGGCGAAAAGTATTAGGTGCTATTAGCGATAATGCGAAACTGTTAGACGACGGACGGAAGACAGTCGCAGAAGCTCTATTGGCAAATGACAAATTTGCAGCTCATAAACGCAATAAGCGCGATAGTTACACCAACTCATTTTATCGAACTGATTTCGAAAACGAGATGAAAGCGATTCTAAAAAAGCAGCAAGAATATTATCAACAGTTATCCGATGGAAATATTGATAAGCTATTATACGAGAAAAATCGTGGACTATTCTATCAGAGGCCCTTTATGACGCCCGATCTTATTAAAAAGATGCAGGGCAAATGTCCATTCGAGAAAGGGCAGCCACGTTTGCAAAAAGCTAGCTATACTTTTGAGCTATTTCGAGTAGCACAGGACTTGGCTCACCTGTCGTTTACGGCGCGCGACGAAGTAAGTGGAAAGCTAGAGTCTGGCCAAATGCTAACGCATGACGAGATTATGGCGTGTATTGAAAAGTGTAAGGCGACACGGAAAGTTACTTATAAAGCAATACGCGAGGTGCTTGGCCACAAGGGCGATGAAGACTTTAGCTTCGATTATATTCGCGGCAAGCAGCCTAAAGCGGAAGACTTGGCTGTTGACAAATTCGCCATGGAGAAAAATGAATTTGCGCAGATGAAATTCTATCATGACGTTAAGAAAGCCCTTAAAAATCAGCCGGAGGATTGGTCTAGAATTGAGAAAGACATTGATTTATTCGACAGAATTGGCGAGGTTTTGACGTTCAATAAGGACGATGATGGTATTAGAAATGAATTAACCGAGCTTGGCTTTAGCGACAATTCGGTGACTGAACTGCTAAAGCTCAATTATAGTGGCTTCGGACACTTATCTAGTAAAGCAATCAGAAAGATTACTAAATATATTATCGGCGACGATCAGCATGAACCGATGACATATGATAAAGCCGTAGTGGCGGCCGGATATGAATTTAAGCAGAAGCTGCACGGCGACAAGTCTAAACTCCCACCACTTAGCGAGGACGAGCGAAACCAGATAACTAATCCAATAGTAAAGCGAGCTATATCACAGACTATAAAGGTTGTGAATGCTATTATTCGTAAATATGGTGCACCTGACAGAATATGCATAGAAAGTGCGGGCGAGTTAGTAAAGAATTTCAAAGAGCGTAACGAAATTAAGAAACGGCAAGATGAGAATGCCGCTCAGAATGAGAAGATTAAAAATCGCCTGATAAATGAGTTCAACATTCTAACGCCTACTGGAACACAAATCAGTAAGATGAAGTTCTATCTAGAGCAGGACGGTAAGTGCCTATATTCTGGCCAGGACATCGATCTGGGCAGGCTGTTCAGCGATGAGGGCTATTGTGAAATAGATCATATTATTCCGTTTAGTCGCTGCGGTAATGATACTCGCGCCAATAAGGTGTTGGTTCTAAATAAGTTCAACCAAGAGAAGGGTAATAAAACGCCATTTGAAACATGGGGTGGTGATCCAGAAAGGTGGCAGAGATTCTGTGCCGAGGTTGAATCGCACAAGCAGATTCCGCCGTACAAGAAGAAGCGTCTAACGTCGGAAAAGCTGCCGAAGGAAGACTGGAACGTCCGCGCATTAAATGATACGCGGTATATTGAGCGTTTCTTGGCTAAATATTTCCGTAAGAATTTACGCTTTGCCGATAGGGCTTATGCGAGTGCTGGGCATGATACGCAACGCATATTTACGCCCACTGGTCAGATTACGACAAATCTGCGCCGTGTATGGCATATCGGGAGCAAGAATCGCGACGATGACTGCTTGCACCATAGCGTTGACGCTACGATAATTGCCCTAATAAACCAAGGAACGATAGCCCGTCTAGCAAGATTTTACGAGGTTCACGAAGACCAGGCCGCATGGCACTATGACAAGAAGAATCATACATACATTGATAAGAAAACAGGCGAAGTGAAAGATATTGACGAAGTTCTGCCGTGGCCCGAATTTGACAAAGAGATTAGATTGCGCGAGAGCCAGCCTAAAGCAAATACGGCCGAAGCAATGCGCGATTGGCGCGATCAGTTCCGTGATCTATACAGAGATCAGGATGCAGAATTTGTGGCGTCGATTCACCCAATATTTGTGAGCCGCATGCCAAAACGTCGCGGTAGCGGTCAGGTAAACAAAGAGACTGTTAAGTCGCCGAAGTCAAAGGATGGTGGCTTGAGGCTGACGAGAAAACCACTAAGCAACGTTAATTTGAGTGTTCTAGAAAAGTCAGTTTTGCCTGAGAGTGACAAAAAATTATACCAGCAGCTGAAAGATCGCTTATTGCAGTATGGCGATGATCCAAAGAAGGCATTTGATGAGCCAGTTTATAAAAACGATAAGAAGTACGACAAGAACGGTCGCCCGCTATCGCCGGTAAGTAGCATTAAGGTCTATGACGTAAGTCCTGAGACGAGTGGGTTCACATTGAAAGACAAAGGCCGCGAAGTTGGCTATGTTAATAATGGTGGCATGGTTAGACTTGATATTTATTCGCATGTTGATGCCGATGGCCAGAAGCGAAATTATTGTGTGCCTATCTATGTACATCAGGTTTCTAAAGGCTCAACAAGAATATTGCCAGCCCCTAATCCCAAGAAATGCGCTCGGTGTGTGGATGATACTTTTGATTTGCAACTGAGCTTGTTCCCAAATGATTATCTGATAGTTACCTTAGACGGGAAGAAACGAGAGGGTTACTACGTTAAGTACGGAATAGGTAGTGGTGCTTTAGTTTTGAAGGCGCATCTGTCTGCCGGGAACAACCTTCTTTGCAATACGAATGTACTTCAGGCAATCACTATCCAGAGGTTGGATATTAATGTTCTCGGCGATAACTATCCCTGGAAGTAGTTTATGGCGTGGCGGTCGGTCTATATTAGCAAGCCAGCAAAACTGTCGCTAAAAGACAATAAATTAGTGATAGCGCAGGAAGAAACGGCATATATTCCGTTAGAAGATATAGATACGTTGACGATCGACAATCCGGCCGTAACGCTGACGGTTAAATTGGCCAACGAACTAGCGCGCCATAATATCGCTACTATTGTTTGCGATGAAAAACATTTGCCGTGTAGTAATTTAATTCCAATATCGCAGCATTCGCGCCAAGCCAAAATAACCAATGCTCAGATAAATATGAGTCAGCCGCTACGCAAGCAGCTGTGGCAACGTATTGTTAAGCAAAAGATCGCTAATCAGGCGGAAGTCTTGCGTCGATTTGGTTATAGTGATGAGGCGGCTCAGCTAGATAAATTGGCATTCCTAGTTAAAAGTGGCGATAGCGACAATCGAGAATCGATAGCGGCACGAATTTATTTCAACGCATTGCTCGACGACAGCACGCGTCGTAAACCGACGTGGTATAATTCGGCGCTTAATTATGGCTACGCTATTGTTCGTAGCATTGTGGCGAGGAGCCTGGTTGAGCGCGGGCTAGTTCCCGCATACGGCCTATTTCATCACAATGAGTTAAATAGTTTTAATCTAGCGGATGATATTATTGAGCCATATCGAGCAGTAGTTGATTTGTATATCCTTAAAGAGATAGCCACTAAGGACGCGCCAATTGATAGGCTGGATAAGAGCGATCGTATTGCAATACTTGACATAATAAATAAATATGTTATACTCGCAGACAGGAAGTACTCTGTATCTAACGCAATAGGTATGACGGCAGAAAGTTTAGTCGGCGCGATTTTAGAAAGAGACGCCGCAAAATTAGCATTGCCAACGCTTCCACGAGAATAGTCTAAGTAACTATTATGAGCTATAAATATATGCGTGTGATGGTATTATTCGATTTGCCAACCGATACGAAGCAGAATCGTAAGGATGCGGCGAATTTTCGTAAATTCCTACTTGATGATGGCTATGATATGCTGCAATATAGTGTTTACGCTAGGTTGTGCCCTAATCGTGATAATGCTGAAATGCATTTTCATCGAGCGGAAAAGGCCGTTCCTGATGAAGGATCAGTTAGAATGCTGATGGTGACAGAGAACCAATATGCCGGGATGAAAGTGCTTGTGGGAGAGAAAACTCCTCAGGAAGAGAACGTTCGGTTTAAGCAACTGTCACTTTTCTAGTAAAATCCACCCCGTTTATATGGGGTGGATTTTACTAAGTATTATACCATGATCGGATCTGTCCGGG
>JAKPIF010000003.1 GCA_029549925.1 bacterium
TAATAGACCAGGTGCCGGATGAATCTGGGCAAGCTTATTTTGAGCAAGTAACTTTGCTGCCAGAGTTGTCGCGCAAAGATATCTGGACGTATCAGGTAATTCAACGCATATTTCGCGAAGATAGCAGTGACTCATTCTATAGCGCCTATAGGAGTAGAGGACTGGCCTATTCGTTAGCGTTCGCCCCTAATTGGCGTTTAAGCCCAGGGCGACCATTATATCTATTAACGGGAGTCGCCGCAAAGCAGAATATTGGTGAGATAGTAGAATTATTCAACGAGAAACTTGAAGATATTGCAGAGCTACATTTTTCGTCAAGGCCTGACGATGTAAAACATGCCGTCAAAAATACTTTCGTAATTAGAGCACAACGACCATCAGATGTGGTCGCGCACGGTCGTTTTATGTGGCAGCTAGACGGCTCGCCAGATGATGATCTATCTCTTATCGACACCATCACGGCTGAAGACGTAGTACGGTGTGCACGAAATATCCTAGACAGCCCACAGCGTAAGCTCTTTATGGTGAAATATTAGGCCAGTCTATTTTACCCCTCCGTAGCGAAGCGTTACGGGGTAGAATGTCGGGGCAGACCACGAAGAGAGCGATTTTTGTTATATAATCATCATATGAATATTCACGATCTACGAAATTCGGCTTTGATACCTTATCACTACGCCCAGGCATTCTTGGCAGCAAATCACTATGACTATCCTGCCAGCGCCATGACAGTAATCGGCGTAACGGGCACAAATGGCAAAACCTCGACCTGCTTTATGATCTATCACGCCCTCAAAAAGGCGGGCTATAAAGTCGGCATGATGAGTACCATCGGTATGGCAATGGGTGAAGAGCTCGAAAAGCGAGCTGGACACATGACGACCGAGACACCGAAGCTGCTAAACAAGCACATTGCCGAAATGCGCGAAGCGGGCATCCAATATTTAGTGCTCGAAGTTAGCAGCCACGCCTTGGCGCAGAATCGGGTGTTCGGCATTCCGTTTGATATTGCCGTGATGACCAACGTTACGCCCGAGCACCTCGACTACCACCGTACGTTTGAACGCTATCGTGCGGCTAAGATGAAGCTCTTTCGCATGGTAGCCGATGAAGCTAAGCGGGGCGGTAGTGGCATCGGCATTGTCAATGCCGACGATCCAAGTGGCAAATACTTTGCTCACCTCGTCCCGCATCCGATCTCTTATGGTGTCAAGGATACTAACGCCGATCTTAAAGCGACGCGGGTGAAGGTTACTAGTAAAGGCGTCGAATACTACACTCGCATCGATAAGGAGGCTTACCATATTAAGGTAAATATCCCCGGTGAATTCTATGTCTATAATAGCCTCGCCGCCGTGGCAGTGTGTCATGCGCTCGGATTAACGCGTGAGCAGATCGAAGATGGCATCGCCGACCTCAAGGGTGTCGAGGGGCGCATGGAGCGGATTGAAACCGATCACGGCTTTGACGTCATAATTGACTACGCCCACACACCCGATAGCTATCGCCGCATGCTACCAGACCTTCAGAAGTCAACTAAAGGCAAAGTCTATATCATTACGGGTGCGGAAGGACATCGGGATAACAGTAAATTTGGCACTATGGGCGAGCTAGCGGGGAAGTATAGTGATGAAGTCATTCTGACCGAGCAGGACCCAATGGATGAGGATGTGCGCCAGCTATCAGAGATGATCGCTAAGGGTGTGCGTAAAACTGGCAAGGACGAAGGCAAAGGGTTAACTTTCATCGAGAGTCGTCAAGAGGCGGTAAACCACGCTGTTAGTAAGGCACAAGTCGGCGATTTGATTTTACTGCTTGGCATGGGCCATCAAAAGACTATCGAGCGTAAGAACGGCAAAGAGCCGTGGAGTGAGCGCGAAGCGGTTGAGAAAGCGCTAGAGAGCGTTAAATAATTGTTATAATACGTTTATGAAAAAATTAATCGCATTTGATATTGACGACACCTTAAATGTGGCTAAGACGCCGATGACAACCGAGATGGCGACGGTCTTCGCTGAACTACTGGATTACTATCCCGTTTGCGTCATTTCGGGACAAAAACTGGATCAATTTATGATTCAGATTTTGGCGCCGTTAGGGCTATTGGCGACAGGGCCGCGACTGCGTAACCTACATTTGATGGTGGCGCAAGGTACGCAGTATTATGTGTTCAAAGGACAGGACGGCGATGCGGCGGTTGATATGAAAAACTGGCGTGAAGTTTACAACTACCCACTAGCAAAAGGGCAAGTGACGAAGATTAAAACGGCTATGGAGCAAGCAGCTAAAGAGTTGGGCTATTGGTGCGATAATCCTGCCGGCGAGATTATCGAAGATCGGGGTAGCCAGGTAACCTATAGTGCCCTCGGGCAAAGTGCGACGCCACAAGAGAAGTATCCATGGGACCCACAGCACGAAAAGCGAAATAGCATTGTCGCCAGAGTGAAGAAGCTCGCTCCCGAATTTGATTACGAAGTGGCCGGCACGACCAGCATTAACGTCTTCAAACCGGGCATGAATAAAACCTTTGGCATGACCAAGCTGATGGAGCAGCTCCATCTCGGTCGTGAAGATATCCTTTACTTTGGCGACATGACCCAGCCAGGCGGCAACGATTATCCGGTAGTTCAAATGGGCATTGATACGGTAAAGGTTGATAATTGGCGTGACACGATGTATGCCCTAAAGGGTATTATTGGGGTTAATAAATAAGCATGTCCCAAAAGAAAACCCGCTTAGTAATATTACAACATTTAGCGTTATAAGTCAATAGTCAGCGCGGCGTCGGATTGTGCTAAAATGGCAATAGTGGAGAGGTGTCCGAGCGGTTGAAGGAGCACGCTTGGAAAGCGTGTATGGGGTGTGAGCCTCATCTGGGGTTCGAATCCCCATCTCTCCGCCAAGTGTCGGGGTGTGGCGCAGTTGGTAGCGCGCACGGCTGGGGGCCGTGAGGTCGCCTGTTCAAGTCAGGTCACCCCGACCAGATTCAGCGAAAGAGAGATGTGGCGCGGTAGCGACTAGTCAATCGCCCTACCCGACGGCACGTGTCGGTCTAAAACTGTTCAAGTCAGGTCACGCTTGCGGGAACAGATGGACGAAATATATCGGGAGAGCGATATGTACGAGAGATTAACTAAGCGAAAAGGTCTTATTTTTTTAGCGACAGCCATCGCCGTCTTTTTACTATTAACAGTCCCACGCCTGGGCGCGTCATCACTCTGGTTTGACGAGAGCTTTACGGCTTATTTGATGCGCTATGACGTTAATGATATTATTGCTTATACTGGCAAAGACGTTCATCCACCCCTTTACTATTTAGTATTAAAAGGCTGGTCAAGTATCTTTGGCATGTCGGCGGTTGCCTTGCGCTCACTTAGCATCGTATTTGGCGTGGTGGCGCTTATCCTCGTGTATTTCTTAATTAAGAAATTATTTAGTGATCAAAAGGTAGCGGGCGTGGCAGCGCTGGCGGTGGCCGCTGGACCACTCTTTATCCGCTACGGCGTTGAGGCACGCATGTATATGATGGTTATCGCCGTTGGTCTAGCGGGGGCGTTAATATACCTGAAGGCAGAGCAGTCAAAAGGCTATGAGTGGTGGTTCGCTTACGGTCTAGTGATGGCGGTCGGAATGTGGACGCATTATTTTGCGGTGTTTTGGTGGCTCGGATTTTGGGTCTACCGCTACTTTACTCTAAAAAATGGCGCTTTGCGCGGTAAAGAGTTACTACATAAATTCTTTACGCCACAGTTTATCTGGGCGCATATCCTAGCTACCGCGTGCTATTTGCCGTGGCTGCCAGTCGCTTACGCCCAGACAGGGCAGCTCTCGGGCGGCTACTGGATACCAACTGTTACAATTGATTCGGTGGGCGATAGCGTGGCGGATATCCTACTATATCGCCCGAAGGGAACGGCGGATAACTGGTATGCGGTGCTTGAGATTGTGGCGATTGCAATCATCGCTACCTTTTGGGCGCGGGCAGTGCGTAACACCCGCGGCACTCGGGCGGGGCGGGGAATGATCTTCCTGACCGCGCTCGCTTTAGCCCCGATAATATTATTGTTCCTAGTTTCGCTTTATCCGCTAAAATCTTTCTATATCTTGCGCTATGTTTTGCCATCGGTAACGCTAACTTACGCCGTGCTAGGCATCCTGATTGCTTCGAGCCCGAGTTTTGCCAACTGGCCACTAGTTGTTGTCACGCTAATATGTCTAATTTCCGGCGATCGCCACGTTTGGGCGTTAGGTAATTATAACTTTAACACCTCTGACGCTAGTCCCTACACGATGACCGGCGAAGTGGTGCGGCTAACGGATAAGCGCTACCCAGTGCTAGCTAGTGGTGATTATAACTATTACGAAGCGGCCGCTTACGAGACGGCGCAGCAGAAGGTTTATTATGATTATTCATTAGTCAAGGATAGCCCCGTCGGTTCGATGGCAATGCTAAAGGACAATAAACTGGGTCGCGGTATTAAAGATATGAAACAGTTTGGCCGAGATAACCAATATGTTTGGGTGGTGGGTAGTGACGACGAGCCACGTGAAGAAGGAAATGATACTCCTATTGAACCACCCAAAGCCGCCAAAGATTTTAACTGGAAAGTGGTTAAAACTGTCGGCGCGCCCGAGCCTGGTACGGGCGATCATATCTATCGGGCAACGCTTTACCGTACGCGTTGATGGCGTGAGCCTTGACAAAATAGTACGGTTATGCTAGATTAATAATTGTTAGATAAAATAAATAGAAAGCGAGAATATGATTAGTAAAGAAGTCAAAGCCTTCCGTGACGAAGATTTTAACAGCAATACCGACCCGAAAACGATCGAATATCACGTGGGTGAAAAGTTCGACGAAGCTGGTCTACCTAATCCCTATATCGAGGACCATGATCAGGTAGATAAAGATAACGACGACCGCGATGGCCGTGGCCTGCCAACCAATTTTGCTGTGCAAGTTGAGCCAAATCGAACGGACGTAAAGATTAACGAACCAATAAAATCTGATGTAGCGAAGGTTGCTTAGACAATTTGAACATGCTAGACTAAAGATTGTAAGGATTATAGTTTAAGTGAAGTCTATTTTAATGGACTTCACTTAAACTTTATGTGTATGAAGATACTCATAAATCCTCTTTTTGAATGTTGAGCGGACGTTAATTAACTAACGATTAACTTTCGCTGCGGTATTATTATGCATTAGCGGAATAGATAGAGTATAATTTAAATAAATGAGTGACTACGTAGATATTGTTAAGCAGGCTATTAATGACCTTTATGGCGACCAAGTTAAAGACTTGACGGTCGAACTAATGCGCCCCGATCCAAAGTTTGGTGATTATTCAACAAACATTGCCATGCGGCTAAAGGGCATTTTGCG
The DNA here is from genome assembly GCA_029549925.1 of bacterium. Lineage (GTDB taxonomy): Bacteria > Patescibacteriota > Saccharimonadia > Saccharimonadales > Saccharimonadaceae > Nanoperiomorbus. The sequence continues at coordinate 5,384 of JAKPIF010000003.1, forward strand.
TCAAAGCCCCCATGTGATTGCGGAAGAGATTAAGGCCAAGTTAGACGAACGCGGCGTCTTTTCGGCGGTGGACATTGCTGGGCCGGGCTTTATTAACTTGACAGTTAGCGCCAAGGCACTGAGTAATCAGCTCGAGGCTGGTTTTCATGGTGATTTACCTTATGGCGAGAATAACGATGGTCAGGGTAAAACCGTAGTCTTAGACTTCCCGAGCAACAACACGGCCAAGCCGTTATCTGTGGGCCATCTGCGTCCCGCCAATCAAGGCTGGGCGGCACGCAATCTAATGCGGGCGACTGGTTGGAAGACGATTTCAGATAATCACCTCGGTGATTACGGGACGCCGTTCGGCATTTGGGTGGAAGGTTTCCGCCGCTTCTCGAATAGAGAGAAACTAAACGAACGGGGCGTCTATGAACTTGGTGATATCTATGTCAAGGCGCGGGCACTAATGAAAGAGGAAGAAGAGAGGGGCGAAACTGAGTTTGCCGATAAGGCGCAGGATTGGCTTCTCAGGCTCGATAAAGGCGACCCCGAGGCGAAGGCCTATTCCCAGCGGTTTAACGAAATCTCAATTAAGCACACCAACGAAGTGCTAGCCCGCCTCGGGATCAAGACGGACTATGCTCTTGGCGAGAGCTTTTATGTCAAGGATGCCGTCAAGGCGGTGCATAAGCTAGTTGACGACGGCATTGCCGAGCAGAATGACGATGGTTCGATTATTGTGCGTCTCGATGACTATGGTATTAAGACGCCGATTCTAATTTTAAAGAGCAACGGGGCGCCGCTCTATGCGACGACCGATCTCGGCACACTGATTTACCGTCGAGACCACTTCCACGCTGATCGCGTCATCTACGTCGTGGCGGAAGAGCAAAAGTTCTACTTTATTCAGCTCTTTGCGATGGCGAAGAAGATTGGCTTTCAGATGGAGCTGATTCATATGTGGTTTGGCTTAATTGACCAAATTAATGAAGACGGCACGCGAAGCAAGATGTCCTCGCGCAAAGGAGTGGTGCTACTCGAAGATTTACTGGATGAAGCCGAAAAGCGTGCCCGCGAGAACGCAAAGAGCAAGGATATTAGCGATGATGATATCCGCAAGATCGCTGTCGGTGCCGTCAAATTTGCCGATTTTGCAAACGACCGCTATACGGGGATGCTATTTGACTGGAATACGATGTTTAGTCTAACTGGTTATAGCGGGCCTTACATCCAGTATGCGGCGGTGCGAGTTAATAAGATTTTGCGCGATAACGCCGAGCACTTGGATGATGAGATTGATGCGGCTTACGATTACGAAGCGGAGAAGTCTGTTATTCTTAAGCTACTTGATTATCCTGAGACAGTGCGGGCGGCAGCTAATGACCTGCAGCCTCATACGATTGCCCGCTATGTCTACGAACTTGCCAAAGAGATGAACCGCTACTACGAAAAGACGCCAGTAGCCACTAGCGAAGTGCCAGCGGGCGTTCGAGCGGCGCGCCTCGGCATGCTAAAGCGAGTGAGCTATGTTTTTGAGCACGCTCTCTGCATTATGGGGATTGAGATTCCCGAACGCATGTAGCTTGTGCTAAAATAAGTGTATGAATGGCGATAGTGGGCGGCAGGATAATCCGTATCAGGGGAATCAGACGACTCCTGGTGTTCCACTAGGCCGAGGTATCTTTGATGTTGGCATGCCGACTGGGGTAGAGCAGCGCCCAACGTCCCAGCAGGTCTATGGTAATAATAATTACTATAACCAGACACTCAAAGGGCATAGTGAATTAAAGCAAAATATTATCACTAATGATCAGCTCAGTGCTATGAGCCAAGGCATGGCGCCAATGACAACGGGTCGCGTCGAACAAATGCAGCGCGAGCAGATCTATGCCAATCAGGTAGCGGGTCAGCCCACGACTTATAATCCGTATAACTCAGCGGCTTACAACCAGCTCTATATGCAGCCGGCAGTTGGACCAGCTCAACCGACGGATGGACAGATGGTGCCTAACGTTAGCTCAAATAACGGTGCTAAACCTATGCCAGACATTTCGACGGCTGAGGGCAGTATCGACTACCTAAATCAAATTGCGCCAAAAGATGCGGGCAAGGCCAGCGCGAAGTTATCGATTAATAGCAAAATTTTCGTTATTGCTGGTGTAGCGCTTGGTGTCATTGTGGCTGTAGCGGCTATCGGCGCCGCCATGGGTGGCAGGCGGGTTAACATTAGTGGCGTTTCGCAAGAGATGGGTAAAAATCTCGCCAATATGCAGGAAATTTTGGAATACGGCGACAGCAATAGCGAGTATACTAGCGGTAGCCTGGTGGCGGTGACTGCGGAAACGCACATTGTCATGTTGTCGCACCAAAAACAGCTCGGTAAAGTTTTACCCTTAGCGGTTGATGATGACGGCGAAGTGACGGACGCCAAACCGGACGATAATATTACGGATGATCTAGAAAAGGCTAAAGCGCAGGGTACGCTTGACCAAGTCTATCGGGACAAACTTAAGAAAGAGCTAACCAGCATTGGCAAAGAAGCGGCTGAAATTTATAATAATACGCACAATAGCGAGCAAAAGTCGACTCTCGAGGCGACTTATAATGACGTAATCGAACTCGAACGGCGCATTGAGGCGGCTCATATTGATACTGGCGGTCAGGCAGCTGACTAACTCTGCAGTCATGGGTCATTTAGCATATAATAGATATGTATGAATGACGCCAAAGAGGAAATTCGCGCCAAATTAAATATCGAGGATGTCATTGGCGAATACGTCCAGCTCAAACGGGCGGGGCGATATTATAAGGGGCTGAGCCCCTTCACTAATGAGCGCACCCCGTCATTTTTCGTCACACCGGATAAGGATATTTGGCATGATTTTAGCTCTGGCAAGGGCGGTGATATCTTTAGCTTTATCATGGAAGTTGAGGGGCTTGATTTTAAGGGGGCGCTCGAATTATTAGCCCGTAAGGCAGGCGTCGACCTTAGCTGTTATCAAACACATGGTCAGCGTAGTCTCAGCGCCCGCAAAGAGCGCATTTACCAGATGAATGATTTGGCGGTGAATTATTATCAGCGGTGTCTAATTAAATCTAAGGTGGGGCTAAAATACGCCACGGGGAAGCGGCGTCTCACCAAGGAGACCATTGTACAGTGGGGCATTGGTTATGCGCCCGATCATCCTGAGCTTAAGCAGCTCTTAATGAAAAAAGGCTATAAAATCAACGAAATGAAAGAGGCGGGACTGCTGAGTTATCGCGGCAACGAGCTATTCCGCGGCCGCATGATGATACCGCTCCGCGATCGTAAAGGCCAGGTGGTTGGCTTTACGGGGCGGATCATCGGCGACGGCCAGCCAAAATACCTTAACACACCCGATACGATTTTGTATCACAAAGGCCAGCAGCTCTTTGGCCTCAACTTTGCGGCATCCAGTATCCGTAAAGAGAACTTTAGCGTCATCGTTGAGGGTAACCTCGACGTGATTACGTCACATCAAGCAGGCACAAAAAACGTCGTGGGCGTAGCGGGCACAGCGCTGACCGCTTATCACCTCAAGAGCCTCGGACGTATTAGCGGCGATGTACGCTTTTGCTTCGATAGTGACAAAGCGGGTGTGGCGGCGACTGAACGGGCGATTAAATTGGCAGGCCCGCTCGAGCTGAAATTATCCGTGATTAGCTATGCAGGGCTCGGCAGTAAGGATCCCGATGAACTCATCCATGACGATCCGAAAAAGTGGCAGGCGGCACTGGACCACTATCAGCCAGCCGTTAACTGGTTGCGTGATTATTATATTTCGACCGTCGGTGTCGATACGGTGGAAGGTAAAAAGGTTGTGGCCGACAAAACTCTATCCGTCATTGCGGCGCTAAATGATCCGGTTGAGCGGGAGGGTTACATTCGTGAACTCGCTGAGAAGACCGATACGAGCGTAGCGACCTTGGTTAGTCGTCTCAAGATGATTCAGGGCGAAGAAGCGAAGGAGGCGAATCCGCGCAAGGTGCTAAAACCAGTTAAGTCCAAAAAAACTGCGCCGAGTCGCCAAGTAAAGAACTTTGACTATGTTGGGCAAATTCTTGGTTTTCTCGGGGAAAACATTAAATTACGTCCGAAATACTTAGCTAAATTAAGTGATGAGGAGGTATCAACGGTCGACCGTAAAGTCAAAACCCTTATGTCGCAAAATGATTGCTGGGGCGATGAGCTACTAGATATTGCGGCTGCCAAAATGGATGAGGCGGGCGCCAATATTGAGCTACTGGACGAAGCGCGGCGACGAATTAGTGAGCTAATCATGTTGCGCGAAACAGGGGCAGATATGGTTGGCGGTATTAAAACCGAGAGTGACCTACTGGACTATTGGTGCCAGATGGAGCAGCGCCGTTATAAAGAGATGAGCCAGCGTGATTTTAAGCGGTCGCTGGATGCTATTGATCACGATGAAGCGGTGGCGCTAGCGACTAATGCTAGGGCTGAGCGGGCGTGGGCGGATAGATTATCGCCGAGCTCCAATCGGCGACAAGGCTATAGCGGACTAAAGGAATTATGGGCTACAATGGAGGCAGAATGACAGAAGATGAACTCAAAAATATTATTACGAGCTACGACAGTGTCGAGCGGGATGCCCGTTCAACGGATGAGTGGACGCTTTACTCTCTAAGAGGTGAAGTGATGGCAGCGCTCAGCCGAGGCAAAACGCCGGTGCGTCTAGTCTTGCGCTGTGATAAAAATTTAGCACGCGAGCTAAAGACGGAATATGAATCGGTGGTCAATCCGATTAGCCTGAGCAAAAATAACTTTATTCAAATCTTACTAGTGGGGCAGTTAAAAGATAACGAGGTAAAGGATCTCATCCGCCACGCTTACGAAATGACGCGTGGTATAATGGAATAAATGGAAAAGAAAAAGTCACTGGCATGGGTTCAGCCGGCTTTTCGCTCGGCGATTACTAGTCGCATGTTTTGGTTTGTTGGCCTGCTTGGCTTTCTCGAGATGGTTATAGCGGTGATTTTCGCTTTAACTCATATACATGTTGGACTGGCGGTCAAGACACACTGCGAAATTACGGGTAATGCCATGACAGCGATCAACTGTACGAGCGAGGATGCGCCGTGGTTCTACATCTTTAACTTTGCCGTCTTGCCAATCGTGATTTTTGCGGCAAATAGTTTAGTGGGACTAAAATTGCTATCGATAAAAGGGCGAACGTTAGCGCTCTGCTGGCTCTGGCTGTCGCTACTAGTTGGACTCGCGGTAACGGTGCTCAGTAGTGTGATGGTAACACACGTAGTAGGTTAGATCATGACAGATATCGAGATTCCTCTAGGCAAGCGCACTAAAACCTATCGGTTCTTTGAAATTTTGCCAGGAGCAATTAGCATTGGGGCAGTGGTCCTATTGTTCGTGCTCAGCTTTTTCAACCCAATGTTGGCGGCGCTTTATATCTTATTGCTGGTGTTATTGACTTTTGTCCGCGCTGTGACGACAGCTTATCGGACGATTCAGGGGCGACTCGCTTTGCAGTGGTCGACTAATACTGACTGGTCGGAGCGACTAAAAGAGCTAGATGCTCCAGGCGAGGCACTAAAGAAGTATGACGCCAAGAGTGCGCGACAGCTACGAAAGGGCTACGATTTGCGTCAGCACGTGGCGCGCCTCAGACGACTAGCTAACAACCACAACGCGGATGATACTTACCCCGAAGTCAAAGATATTTATAATGTGGTAATCGTCACGGTCTACAACGAGAGCTACGACGTGCTCGGCCCAACACTGGAAAATCTGACTAAGATGAAATATGACATCAAAAACCATTTAATTGTCTTTATTGCCTACGAAGAGCGGGGCGGAGAAGCGGCACTCAAAACGGTAGAGGCGATTAAACGAGATTATACTGGCAAGTTTCGCGACCTTGTCTGCGTCCAGCACCCTAATGACTTGCCAGATGAGGTAAAGGGCAAAGGACCAAACCTAGTCTATTGTGGTAAAGAGGTGTCTAAGTGGGTGCGACGCCACCATATTGATTCTAAGAACGTGATTATCACGACGCTCGATAGCGATAATCGCCCCGATCTGCAATATTTTGATATCTTAACCTATTATTGGATTACGACACCCAACCGCCAGCAGTGTAGCTTTCAGCCAGTCTGCCTCTTTAATAATAATATTTGGGATGTGCCCGCGCCAATGCGGGTGGCCGCGATGAGTAATTCATTCTGGAACGTGATTAGCAGCATGCGGCCGAATAATCTCAAGAATTTTGCTTCACATTCGCAGGGGCTCTATCCGTTGGAACAGATGGGCTATTGGAGTCGGCGAACGATTGTCGAGGACGGACACCAGTATTGGCGTAGCTACTTTTTCTTTGACGGCGATTACGAAGTCGTGCCACTACTGATTGGCGTAGGACAGGATGCTGTACTCTCGTCAACACTCAAAAAGACGCTCAAGGCTCAATTTGTCCAGATGCGGCGGTGGGCATATGGAGCGTCGGACGATGCCTATATTGCGACGAGGCTATCATCACCCGAGTTTAAGGGTAGCCGCTTTGATGGTTGGATGCGCTTTATTCGTTCGCTCGAGGGGCATGTGTCGCTAGCATGCTTATCACCGATTGTGGCGTTCGGTGCTTTTGCACCCCTGATTATTAATCCTATTGCGGCGCGGCGGAGCATTTTGGTGAACGATCTACCGCTAATCGTGTCACACGTCCAGCAGATTGCTGTACTTGGGGCAGTGGTAACGATTCTTTCGTCGCTCTCAATTCTGCCCAAGCGCCCCGCGCGGTATAAGAGGTCAAAGAATATCATTATGATCTTGCAGTGGATTTTGATGCCGGTGAATGCCATTGTTTACAGTAGTGCCAGTGCTTATGCTGCTCAGTGGCGCCTCATGACGGGTCACTACATGGAAAACTTCGACGTTACCGAAAAAGCTGTTAAGAAATAAGCGCAATCTCTCCCCTAAGAGGGTAGCAGAACTGTAGTATAATTATTTTATGTTGAAAATTGCGATTGTTGGTCTGCCGAATGTTGGCAAATCAACCCTGTTTAACGCTTTAACTGATAGCGACGCTTTGGCGGCGAATTATCCCTTTGCCACGATTGAGCCGAATACTGGTATCGTGTCCGTGCGTGACCGGAGGCTAGATAAGCTTGCCGAGATGTACCATACGGACAAGGTTGTGCCAGCGACAGTGGAATTCGTCGATGTGGCGGGACTGGTGGCAGGTGCTAACAAGGGCGACGGCCTCGGCAATAAATTCCTCGCTAATATTCGGGACTGCAATGCCATTTGCCACGTGGTGCGCGGCTTTGAGGATGAGTCGGTGCAGCGAGCGGATGGCTCGACGACGATCGATCCGCAAGGTGACATTGAAATTATTAATACTGAGCTAGCGCTCAGCGATGTGTCGGTTATTGAAACGCACCTGCCAAAACTCATCCGTGAAGCTAAGGGGAATCCGAAATTAAAACCGCGAGTTGAATTTTTGCAGTCAGTGCAGTCGCAGCTGCTCGAAGGTAGAGTTCCGACGGAGTTTAGCGAGCTGGATGCCGATGAGCTGAAAGAGAACCTAGACGGTCTCAATCTCTTATCTGCCTTGCCGGTAATTTACCTCTTTAACGTTAGCGAGGCGACATTGACAGATAAGGAGCGCCGGAATGAGCTAAAGCAGTTTGCGGTCAAGGCGACAGGGCAAGCGGCCGACAAATTGCAAGTGCTCTTCATCTGTGCTGAGCTAGAGAGCGAAATCCGCGCCTTGCCAGAGAACGAAGCGGCGGAGCTATTAGCTGATTACGGCGTCACTGATTCGGGGCTCGATCAACTGGTCAAGGCGGCGTATAACACTCTCGGCCTCCAATCTTTTCTCACGGCGGGCGAGAAGGAAGTACGCGCTTGGACGATTCACAAAGGTTGGGTAGCGCCGCAAGCGGCGGGCGTTATTCACAGCGATTTTGAACGGGGCTTTATTGCGGCGCAGGTGGTGGATTATAACGACCTGATTAAATATGGCAGTGAAGCCGCCGCCCGTGCAGCCGGCAAAGTGCATCTCGAGGGTAAAACCTACGTCATGCAGCCGGACGACGTCGTCGAATTTCGATTTAATGTTTAGAAGCGGTAGCAGCTTATTTTTGCTGCCCTTGCAATTTCATCCTGCTCATGTATAATATTAACAGTATGAAATTAGGGAAGACGGTGGGCAACTTCTTTGCCTTGGACATTGGCACCACGGCGATTCGCGTGGTAGAGCTGTCGCACTCGGGACACGGCTGGACATTGGCGCATTACGCCACCCGCCCGATCGAGGCGCGCTTAACGGAATCAACAGCAGACAAGGATCGCCAGGCGTTGCGCCAAGCAATTATGGCGACGATTAATGAGTCGGGCGTCAAGACGAAGAATGTGGCGATTGGCATTCCGAGCGACAAGATGTTTGCGAGCGTGGTGGAAGTACCAACGGCTAGTAACGCCGAGCTTAACGCCAGCATTAAGTACCAGGCAGAGAACTATGTGCCAATGCGAGCCGACGAAGCCAAAATCGACTGGGCTATTATTGGGCAGTCACCATCGGATAAGGATAAAACCGAGGTCCTAATTGCTAGTGTTCTCAATACCTTCACTGAGGGTCGACTCGACATGCTCGAAAACGAGATGGGGCTCAATGTTGTGGCGATCGAGCCAGATAGCCTCGCCCTAGTGCGGGCGCTCCTGCCTGACCAGGTGACTGATGGCCGTCTAATCGTCAATATGGAGGATTCAGCGACTGATATTATCGTAACCCTTGGTAGTGCACCACGTTTAATCCGTTCTATCCCGATTGGCATGAATGCCCTGATTCGTTCGGCGCGCCAGAATCTCAATATCGATGTAGCACAGGCGCGACAGCTACTATTAAAGTTTGGCCTTGATCCGAATGCTGCTAATGGTCAGTTGTATACGGCCGAGAAGAGCGTCCTTGATCAGCTCGAAGTTGAACTCGTCAAATCCCTAAAATTCTTTGTAAACAAATACAATGGTCTAAAGATCGGCTCGTGTCTCGTGTCGGGTTATACTTCGATCCTGCCTGGCTTCGATAGCGTCATTGCTAACAAGACGAACTTGCCAGTGCAAATTGCCACGCCGTGGCAGCACGTCGTAGTATCACCAGCCGACCAAACCAAGCTAGCCCCCATTAGTGCACAGTTTGCTGTTGCCGTTGGCTTAGCGGAGAGGAGCGAGTAGGATGAAGCCAAATCTCAATCTAAGCCTAGGTGGCAAAAAGTCTGCGCCAAAGGCGGCGGCAGGTTTCTTGCAGCTGAACCTCTTACCAGACGTTAAAAAGCAGCTGCTAAAGGTGCGTCGTGAGCGCAATATGGTTATCTCAATTAGCATTGTTGCGGCAATTGCGTCGGTAGCTGTACTAGTGGTAATTAGTGGTATTCTTGGAAGCCTCAAGGTTTACGAGGCGGTCACCCGCAATAGCATCAAGAGCTCGGAAAAAAAGATACAGGCCAGCCAAGAGAACGATGAGCTAGACAAATACCTAACTGTTCAGAACCAGCTCGTCCAGATTAAGGACCTAAAGGGCAAACAGCAGATTTACAGTCGTCTGCTTGGTTACCTAGTGGCGTTAAATCCTGCCAAGCCGAATAATGTTTCGCTCAACACCGTAACAGTGGGTAATTCTAGTGATAGCGGGGCGACGACAGATGCGAGTGCCGGTGTGACGATGACGATTGAGGGGCGCATCGCTGACTTTTCGGCGCTTGATGTTTATAAAACGACGCTTGGTAGTGCCAAGTTAAAATATACCGAGGTCATCGATGAGGACGAAGAGAGTTCGGATAGTTCGACTGACGAAGATGGCGCATCCAATAGTGATAATACTTCCTCGGATAGCTCGACTGGTTCCGACGCTAAGAATGATAATTCGGATAGCAAGAAGGATGATAATCGTAAAACAGCTAAATTATTTAGCAATGTGACCGTGCAAGAGCAGACACTTAGTAGCGGTGATAGCAACAACGAAGGCGGTGTATCATTTACTATCCAGGTGACATTTGATCCGATCGCCTTCTCGAGCAAGATCGAGAATCCAATTGTAGAAGTTCCGAATGAGACTACCTCAGATAGTAGTCGTAATGCTCCAGCCACTGGTGGTGTCAGCACGGAGATGTTCCACACAATAGAAAATAACGGTAGTTCAAGTTCGAATAGTCAAACTAGCTCAAATAGTAGCAGTTCGTCGAGCCAGTCGAGCGAAACAAATGGGACGGATAATACCACGAGCAGCAATGGAGGTAGTGATGAGTAGTGTTGATGACAAGCCATTGACTGGCGTGAAGAAGCGCCAAGAGATTGATAAGGCCCGCAAACAGCTCTTTGCCTGGGTTGCAATTGCATCAGCGGCAGTCGTCGTCTGCATTACGGTTGGCATTAACATATTTCACCAGATTCAATATCAGACCAAGGTGAACGGTGAACTCGGTAAGACCGAGAAGACGATGAAGGATAATGTGACGAACTCAAAAAAAGTTATTCGTTCGGTCGACAAGCTCCGCACCAACGAAGCGCTAGCGAGCGTTAATAAACCAGATGGAAGCAACGTCTTTCAGGTTGTGCTTGATGGTATGCCAACTAGCAACGACGCTGTAGCACTAAGTTCATCCATCCAGAGCAAGATCCTCGAGCCGTCGACTGGCGTTACGATTGAGAGTATCAATGTCGAGAGCACTGGCGCGGGTGATACAGGTGAGGATACCGGTGGTAGCGCTTCGAGTTCACCTAGCTCTAACGGTTCATTCCCGACGGCACAACCGATTAGTTTTACAGTGACAATGGCGGGATCGTTTGAGCAAATTAATAATGCGCTCAAGAGTATCGAGAAGACGATTCGGCCAATTGATATCAATTCGATGAGTATTCAAGGTACGGACAGTAAGCTCGAGGTGACTTTGTCGTGCACGACATACTACACGGAGCCGGTTAAGTTTAAGCTAGGGGAGAAGACAGTCGATTATGAAGAGAAGTGATTGGGCGATGGTGATTCTGATCGTGGGCGTAACGGCTCTAGCTAGCTACTTTATCGTGGGGGCGCTGACGCCTAACTTGAAAGCGAACCCCGCCAAAGTGCCAACGGCAACCGCAATTGAGGACAACCTTGATTCGGTCAAGCCAACTAAGAAAATATTTAACAGTGAGGCGATTGATCCAACGGTCGAAGTTCACATTGGTGATCACGATGGCGATACGCCTTTTAGCCTAAGGAGTGACTAGTGTCCATCCTAACCGATGAGACAAAGAAGCGGATTAACGCCTACTTCATTAAGGTAGGCGTCTTTACCCGTCAGCAGCTTGCACAGTATGAGAGTGAAGCAAAAGAAGCTGACGAGCCATTATTCGCCTATCTAATACAGCATAAGGTCATCAACGATGAGCAGCTAACTGAGGCAACGGCGGTGGCGTCGGGCGTGCCTTATGTCAACTTGACGCGTGCCATTATTGATAACAAAATTTTGTCGCTCCTGCCCATGGATACGGCGCAGCGCTTTATGGCAGTGCCACTCGGCGAAACGAACGAAGACGGAACGACCCGTCTCGCCGTGGCAATGCTAGATGCCAATAACGTCCAGGCGGTTGACTTCTTATCGAATGCTATCGGGCGGCCGATTAAGGTTTACCTCGCTAGTGAAGCTGGCATTAATAATGTCCTAGCTCAGTACAAAATGGAGGCAGATACCGACTTCGGACAGCCGGGCAATCTTGACGCTAACGGCAAGCCAAAGATCAAGAGTAATATCACGACGATTACTCAGGATTCGCCCGTTAGTAAGCTCTTAACCCAGCTGCTAGAGTACGCTCAGCGCGTGCACGCCTCGGATATCCACATTGAGCCACAAGAGGATAGTCTGCGCATTCGTTGCCGTATTGACGGCGTGCTTCGCACCGTGATGACCTTGCCGAAATCGATTGAGCCGGCGCTAATTTCGCGTATTAAAATTTTGTCCAATCTAAAGATTGACGAACGTCGTAAGCCGCAAGACGGTCAGTTTACTGTAATGGTTGGTGACAAAGAGGTCGACCTTCGTGTCGCTACTTCACCTGTAGTTTGGGGCGAGCAGGTGGTTATCCGTCTCTTGGATAAGTCGGGTAATACGTTTAAGCTCGAGGACATGGGTTACGCGGGTCGCGCTCTCAGGGCGATTCGGCGGGGTATTTCTAAGCCGAATGGCATGATTCTGACCTCTGGACCAACTGGCTCTGGTAAGTCAACTTCGCTTTTTGCCCTAGTGCAAGAGATTTATAGCGAAAAGATTAACATTGTTACCCTTGAGGACCCAGTCGAGTACAAGATGGCCGGCGTTAACCAGATTCAGGTTAATCCAGCTGTAGGGCTAACTTTTGCCTCCGGCCTGCGCTCAATTCTACGTCAGGACCCGGATGTGGTGCTCG
>JAKPIF010000016.1 GCA_029549925.1 bacterium
TAATAATGGTGGCGGTTTGTTATTAGGCTTAGTCGGCGCGATTTTGGCGCCAATTGTAGCGGCATTCGTACAGCTCGCTGTGTCGCGCCAGAGGGAATATCTGGCCGACGCCAGTGGAGCGCTGCTTACTCGCGATCCTGACGGTCTAGCTTCGGCGTTGGCTAAGCTAGAATCAAATAGCCGTCCGATGAAACGGCAGAATAACGAAATGGCGCACTTATATATCAATAATCCGTTAAAAAGCGGTGGTATTTCGAAATTGTTTAGTACTCATCCACCAATAGAAGATCGAATTAAACGATTAGAAGATATGCGAGATAGAATGTAATGACAGAAGAGAAGAAAGCGAAAGAAAACGAGCAGGTAGTAGCCGAGAGTGAATCGGTTGAGATTAGTCGCCGTGAACGGATACTACGCGAGCGACTGCTAACAGTCGAAGAAGATGAGGTTCACGCCGAACGGCGGGTGAAGCGGAACGCTGAGCGACGCAAGAGCAGTCTAACGAAGCAAATTAATCGGGCGCGGCGACACCAAGAGGAAGAGCTAGATCGTAAGGCAAAATCGAAATTATATAATAATAAATTTCTTCGACCGCTCTATTATCTAACTATGCCATTCAGGGCAGCGGGACGCTTTGTCTACGGTAAATTGACGGGGCGCATGAAGCACCATCAGGCGACAACGCCGCATCGCAGCTTTTATCTAACCACCCATGCTCGCGCGGTGCGCCAGATTAATATTAGCGGCTATGGCCGTTTCTGCCGTGAGGTGTGGCGTATGATTAAAGACAACTGGTGGCTTTACCTCAAGGCGCTTCTGCTTTTATCTATCGGATTCTTCCTTGTAGCTGGCATTGACTCACAGAGTAATTACGCCGCTACGCGCGATGCGATGCACACAGCAGGCGAGGGCGGCTTTAAGGTTGTTACTACCCTGATGGCACGGGCGGCGATTAGCGGTATGGCAGTGACGAACACGGCCAAGGAGTATCCAGCGTATATTATTATCCTGTTGGGCTGGTTAGTGCTGGTCTATATCGCGCGGCATGTCTATGGTACTAATCGGCCAATGAAATTGCGTGACGCGCTATACCAGGCGGGGGCGCCAATTATTTCGGTGTTAATGATAGTTCTCTTGATTATGATTCAGTTACTCCCCTTGGCACTAGTGATGCTAGCTTATACGGCGCTGTCAGGTGCTAGCTATATTAGCGACGGTATTCAGATAGAGAATATGGGCGCTTGGTGCATTATTGCTTTAGTGGCGGTGCTGACACTCTATTGGATGATAACCAGTCTAATGTGCCTCGTGACGGTGACGATCCCGGGGATATACCCACTAAGGGCATATTACGAAACAAGTATCCAGATGTCGGGTCGGCGCGTTAAAGTCTTACTGCGCCTCCTGATGATGTTGGTGCCAGTCGTGGCGGTCTGGATTATTGCCCTTATTCCGACGGTACTGATCGATGACCACTTTAAATTTGCCAATTTCCCGCTCGTCGGCATTGTTGACTCAGTACTAGTGGCGGCAACCTATATTTGGATGACGGCGTATATTTATATGTTTTATCGTCGTATCATCGACAGCCCGCTTCAGCCCGAAGGCACACCAGATTTCTTATGGCCGTGGCAGCGTGTGAAGCGTAAGAAGGCGATTAATAAAAAAGGAGTAAAACAGGATGGGCACAACGAGTCAAAGTCAGTTAGCGCAGGCGATACGAAGCAAAGTAAATAGCGAATTTCAGCTATCGCTCGCCGGTGGCGGCGGGTCGGACTCGAGCAGCGATTTTGATACTAGCAGCAGCTTTGACTCATCCAGCGATTGGGATAGTGATTCGTCGTCATCGTCAGGTGGCTCGGGTAGCCTTGCCTCTGGCATTGTCTCGCTAATTATTTTTGGCGTTATTGTTGCCATTATAGTTGTCGTTGGTAAGCGTCAAGCAAAGAAGCAAGGGATACAGCAGGCGGCCACTCAAGAGAAGCTGCTTGAGAATTCTGGCCCGCTTAACGTGCTCGGCGAGGATGGGCTGTCCAATAATAACTGGGTGGATGCCGATCCGAATCAAAGAGCGATTCGTGATATCTTCATTAACTACGAAAACGATTGGGGCGCATTAAATACGGCCAACTTTGCCAGCTATATGACGCCGCGTTATCAGGCACATGCAACGCTATTAATGCGGGCGTTTGCTGATGCTAAGCGGCGCAATCCGGTCGTAGTTAACGCCTACTATGGCGCGCGTCTAATGGGCGATTATGCCGAAATCTGTGCTAATGCAAACGATATCCTACTTGATACACGCACTAACCAAATTATGTATGAAAACGACGGCGTTAACGTGGATGAATACTGGCGATTTAGTCGAAGTAGCGATGGTAAATTGCTGCTTGACGGTATCGAGCAACCCACGGCGGATTTAGCAACGCGCGAGCGGGGCATCCAGGCCTTTGCACAAAGTAATGGCGCCTACTATTCGCTTGATTTTGGGCGACTACTTTTACCAACGACTGGCGTTATCTTTCAACCGGATAGTTTTCAGCGGGCTGACGTCAATAACCATGTTATCGGTCAAATGGGCGATACGGGGCATTTAGTTAGCGATAGCGTGGTCTATCAAATCTATACCTATTCCGCCTTGCAGTACCATGATCCAAATGCCGTGGTCTATCTAGTTGGCCAACTGGCCGTGCCAAAGGATTATGGCCGCATCGTGATTGTGCGAAATCACGGTATCTTTACACAGAAGCCGCATGGGCTCAACGAGCTACAGACTGAGTCAGGTGATTTCAACAAGAATTATCGGGTATTTGCTAGTAATGCCGAGCAGGTGACAAGCTTTGAGCTATTAAATCCGCAGATGATTGAGACGTTAACGAATGCACCGTTTGAGATTAATATTGAAGTCATCGATAATGTCATTTACTTCTTCGCCAATCTCCGCACTACAGATGCGTCCAATTATGCCGCCATGCTATCCATTCTCCAATCCGCCTATCGCGAGCTAAAAATGTAAATCTATAAATTCTTAGTAGGATCTTGGTGAGATCAGTATGGCGTTCGTCGTTGTCCTTTCCGTTGTATAATATTGCTAATGGATAGCAAGAAATCACAGGCGGCGGAGCGAGCCAGACAGCTCAGAAAGCAGCTGAATCAGTATGGTTACGAGTATTACGTGCTAGATAATCCTAGCGTAGAGGACTCGATTTATGATTCGCTGTATCACGAGCTAAAGGAGATTGAGAGGCAGTATCCCGATCTGATCACGTCCGACAGCCCGACACGGCGCATCGCGGCGAGGCCTCTAGGCAAGTTCGAAAAGTATCACCATCACCGTCGCATGATTTCAATTATTGACACGTTTTGCGACGATGAGGCCTACGATTGGATGAACCGGGCGAGGACTTATGCCGAGAAGAATTTGGGTGCTGGCATGATCGAGCGGCTTCGCGCAACTAAATATTGGCTCGATGATAAGATGGATGGCCTCGCCTGCTCGATTCACTATGTTGATGGTGTGCTGAGTTTTGCGGTGACGCGGGGCGATGGTTTCGTCGGTGAAATTATCACTAGCAACGTGCGAACTATACCGACCGTACCGCTGCGGCTGCACGATGACCCGATTTTTAGCCATGGCGAAACTGAGGTGCGGGGTGAGCTAATTATGACGCGCGCCAACTTTGAGAAAATTAATGCCGAGTTAGAAAAAACGGGGCAAAAGACTTTCGCTAATCCACGTAATTTGGCGGCGGGCACAGTGCGACAGCTCGATCCAAAGGTGGCGGCATCGCGTCCATTGGAATTCCATGCTTATGATTTATTGCGAGATAATGCCGCCGAGATTCCGACAAATGAATTTGCTTACCAAAAATTAAGGGAGCTCGGTTTTAAGATTAATCCCGAGTCGCATCTCGAAAATACCTTTGCCGACGCAATTGATTATGCGCATCGTTTTCGCACCGAAGTACAACCGAATCTGCCGTTTAACACAGATGGTTTGGTGATAAAGATTAACGACCGGGAGCTATATGATGCGCTGGGTATTGTAGGTAAGTATCCCCGTGGTGTGATTGCTTATAAGTATCCGGCCGAGACGGCGGCGACTAAGGTGCAAGATATCGTGCTAAGCATCGGGCGCACCGGGGCGGTGACACCAGTGGCGGTGTTTGAGCCAGTGCAGCTAGCCGGTACGACGGTGCGCCATGCGACGCTCCATAACGCCGACGAGATTAAACGCCTTGATGTGCGGATCGGTGACACGGTAGTGATTTACAAGGCGGGTGAAATTATTCCGCAGGTGCAGCAGGTGCTAACTGAGCTACGCCCAGCAAATGCTAAGCCTTACAATTTTGAAGCGGAAATGCGGGCACAATATCCCGAATTAGATTTTGAGCGTCCCGAGGGTGAAGCTGTCTGGCGGGTTAAGAATCTGGGCGACGCTAAGGATGTAGCGGTACAGTCGATTGTGCACTACGCTAGCCGCGAGGCGCTCAATATCGAGGGGCTAGGGGAAAAGAACGTGACGGCGCTAGTGGATAGCGGTCTCGTGAAAGATATCGCTGATTTGTATATGTTGAAGGTGGGCGATGTGGCAAAGCTCGACCGCTTTGGCGAGATTTCTTCGAGCAATTTGGTGCTAGCGATTCAAAATAGCAAGGCGCCGGCGCTAGACCGCTTTACATATGGACTGGGCATCCGCCATGTGGGCTCAAAGACAGCGACAGACATCGCACGGCACTTCCAAACATTTAGCGCAATACGGGATGCTGGCGTGGAAGAACTAGAGCAAGTGCCAGGCGTAGGCGCTATTGTGGCTGAGGCGATTGTGGCGTGGTTCGGCGACGAAGACAATGTCGAGATGCTAGATAGGCTAAGGGTGGCGGGCGTCAAGCCCAGCGAGACGCGCGATAATGAATCTGATTTGCCGCTAGCGGGTGTAAGTATCTGTGTGACCGGCACGCTCGAAACGATGTCGCGCGATGAAGCGGGGCGACGCATTCGTGCGGCGGGCGGGGAATTCCAAACCTCAGTTGGCAAGGGCACCACCTATTTAGTAATGGGCACTAAGGCAGGTGCCAGTAAGCGCCAAAAAGCCGAAGAGCTCGGCACAAAAATAATTGACGAAGCAGAGCTGCTAAAGCTGTTAGGCGAATAAAACACGCCCAATGAGCAAAGCTCATCTGCTGATCTGACATTTTTCGACAAAAAGCCAAAATGTTATAATTAGATAGATGAAAGGGCTGAAGCGAAACGTGATTAAAATCCTAGTGGCACTGGTGATCTATGCTGCCATTTTAGCGATTGGTGTTTCACTTTTGCTGCATATTGCTGGGTTGAATGATGGTCTGAGCGGCAACAAGAAAAGCAATATTTCTGTTGTGGCGACGACTTTTCCTGGCTACGATTTCGCGCGGGCAATTGTCGGTACAGATAACGCCAAGATGCTCTTAAAGCCGGGCGGCGAGGCGCATACTTACGAGCCGACGCCGGCAGACATTCGAGCCATTCAAGAGAGCGACCTCTTTATCTATACCGGTGGCGATTCGGATGCCTGGGTAGAGAATTTATTAAAGACGATCGATAGAAAGAAAACGACGATCGTTAAGTTGATGGACTTAGTTAAAACAAAGGATGAAGAAACGGTCGAAGGCATGGAGAACAATGACGAATCGAGCGAGCCAGAAGCTGACGAACACGTCTGGACTAGTCCAAAAAATGCCATAACCATAATGCAAAAATTAAATGCTATAGTCGATAAAATTGATAAATCGGGCAAGTCGAAATACGATCAAAACGCTAGCAAATATGAAAAAGAAATAGCCAAAACTGACGAAGAATTTAGAAAAATTGTCGATAGCGGTAAGCGACGAGAAATTGTTGTGGGCGATAGATTTCCGCTCCGCTACTTTACTGATGAATATGGCTTAAAGTATTACGCTGCTTTTCCTGGTTGCTCTGAGCAAACCGAAGCGAGTAGTGAGACGATCGCCTTTCTGACGCGTAAAGTCAAAGAGGATAAAATTCCCGTGGTGCTGAAAATGGAGCTAAGTAAGGGCAACATCGCCGAAACAATAGCGGACGAAACGGGGTCTAAGGTGTTAGAATTCAATTCAGCACACAATATCAGTCAAAAGGATTTTGATGCCGGCGTAACCTACGTGAACATTATGAAGCGTAACGAGAATATAATGCGGGAGGCACTGAACTAATGGGCAAATTACTGGAGGCAAAAGACTTGACGCTGGGTTATCCAAGCGGTGATGTGATTAAAGATCTAAATTTCGTTGTCGATTCAGGCGATTTGGTTTGTGTAGTCGGGCCAAATGGCGCTGGTAAGTCGACGTTAATCAAGGGACTGCTTGGCTTGATTAAGCCGCGTCATGGTGAGATAGTCTACCATAATCTGGTGCAAAAGTTCATCGGCTACATGCCACAAGAGACCAAAGTAGATGCCAATTTCCCCGCTTCGGTTGAAGAAATTGTCTTGTCGGGGACACTAAATAAGAGTGGCTGGCGACCGTTCTATAGCGACGAGCAACGACAAAAAGCGAGTGAGGCACTCAAGGCTTTGCGAATTTCTAGCCTAAAGGATCGCCATTTTAGCGACCTATCAGGCGGGCAAAGGCAGCGGGTGCTCTTGGCGCGGGCACTAGCGGCAACCAGCAAACTTTTAGTTCTAGACGAGCCATCCAATAACCTTGACTCGTCGTCGCGGCGCGACCTTTATGGTAATCTCAAGAAGTTAAATCAAGAGAAGGGGCTGACTATTATTATGGTGACGCACGACCTTGATCATAAGAATCTAATCGGTAATAAGATTCTGTCGCTCCGCACTAAACCCTACTTTTACGGTTCGACTGAGCAATATGTTCAGGAGGTGCATCGTGTTTAGCGGAATGTTGTCGTACCAGTTTATGGTGAATGCCTTGATTTCGGGCCTGCTTATCTCGATTTGTGCCGCCTTAATTGGCGCACCACTAGTGCTGAAGCGCAATTCAATGATTGGCGATGGCCTGTCGCATGTGGCGTTTGGTGCGTTTGCCATCGCAACGGTATTAAATGTGGCGCCAGTGGAATTCGCCCTGCCGATCGTCATTATTGCCTCGTTCTTAATACTGCGCCTAGGCGAAAATAGCAAGATTCATGGTGACGCGGCGGTGGCACTACTCTCGTCCAGCGCACTGGCGATCGGCACATTCGTAATTTCGGTAACGCCAGGTGTCAATACGGATATTAATAGTTACCTCTTTGGTAGTATTCTGTCGATCGATCACGCCGACGTTATCATGAGTGTCGTTTTGGCTATCATTGTGGTGGCGCTATACATCCTAGCCTACAATAAAATCTTTGCCATCACTTTTGACGAGAACTTCGCTAAATCTATTGGCGTGCGGACGGGCTGGTTTAATACAATTTTTGCGGTGCTGTGCTCGATCGTAATAGTACTTGGCATGCGTCTAGTGGGGTCACTCCTTATTTCGAGCCTGATTATCTTCCCGACGTTAATTGCCGAAAGATTCAGCCGAAGCTTCCGCGGGGTGACAATTATTGCAGTGGTGGTTTCGGTGCTCAATTTCGTCGTGGGGCTAACGCTATCTTACGTACTATCGGCTCCGACGGGCGCAACTATTGTGATCGTTAATCTAGTGGCGCTAGTTTCGGCCGTGCTGACTGACAGGCTAATTCGCCACCGCGACTAGCGGATATGGTATGCTATTAGCATGATAGAGGGCATAATCTCGTTCATGAATACCTGGGGATATCTAGGGATATTCATCTTAGTCGCAACGGAAAATAATATTTTGGCCATCCTGCCGTCCGAAGTAATCTTGCTCTTTGGCGGAGCACTGACGGCGTCGGCATTGGGCGGCAAATTGAGCTTACCGCTAGCAATTATCGTAGCAACGCTTGGCAGTGTCGCTGGTGCGACAGTGACATATTATATCGGCAACATCCTAAAGACTGAACGCCTAAAGAAACTCGCTAGTGGTAAGCTGGGCAAGATATTCGACATTACACCAGATGATATTGACAAAGCAGATAAGTGGTTTGATGAGAAGGGTAATATCTCGGTGTTGCTAGGGCGGTGCCTGCCGATCTTTCGCACATTAATTTCGATTCCGGCGGGTATGAGCGAAATGCCACTGCCGAAGTTTATCTTTTATACTGGTGTCGGCTCGCTAGTATGGAACACGCTACTTATCACGATTGGCCATCACCTAGGCAATAACTGGCAATCGATTCTCAGTGTATTTGATAATGCTCAGACAATCATGGCGGCAATTATTGCGGTGCTATTAGTAGTTTTCTTGGTTTGGTGGTTCAAGCTACGCAAGAAGCCGACGAAGAAGGCGAATTTGTCTTGACATGCTATAATTACAGTGTGTCCCAGTAGCTCAGGGGATTAGAGCAGGTGGCTTCTATCCATCGTGTCGGGGGTTCGAATCCCTCCTGGGATACCAGAACTAGTTAGAAAGGATTATTATGGTAGCTGCAGGCAAAGACGGCGACAAATTCTTACCTTACGACCAGCGAACTGGCGGCGAATCAGTCGTCTACTTTACGCGCGACCTGAGCGGTAATGGTCTAGAGAAAGTCTATAACCGCGTTAAAGAGCATATTGATGGCAAAATTGCTATCAAACTTCATACGGGCGAGAAGAACGGGCCGAACATTATCCCCCGCCCGTGGGTGAAACAGTTTATCGCCGACGAATGTCCCGATGCTCACATCGTCGAGACGAACACTTATTATAAGGGCGATCGTTATACGACCGAGCAACACCGCGAGACGCTAAAAGTGAACGGTTGGGATTTCTGCCCGGTAGACATCATGGACGAGGATGGCACGGCAGATCTACCTGTTAAGGGCGGCAAGTGGTTTGACCATATGACTGTTGGCAAAGACCTGCTTGACTACGACAGTCTAATCGTGCTAACTCATTTTAAGGGGCACACGATGGGTGGCTTTGGCGGTAGCAACAAGAATATTGGCATTGGCTGCGCCGACGGTCGTATTGGCAAGAAGATGATTCATACTTACCCCGGCAAGCCGCAGTGGTCAATCGCGCAGGAAGAGTTCATGGAACGCATCAGCGAGAGTAGCAAAGCAACCGTAGACTATTTTGGTGACAAAATTACGTTCGTGAATGTCATGCGCAATATGTCGGTCAGCTGTGACTGCGAGGGCGTGGCGGCGGCGCCAGTGGTAACGCCAAATGTCGGCATCTTGGCGAGCCGCGATATCTGCGCAATCGACACCGCTTCGGTGGATATTGTTTTCAATATGAAGGACAAGGACGGCCACGATCTGAAAGAGCGCATGATTTCGCGTCATGGCCTACGCCAGCTCACCTACATGCACGAGCTCGGTATGGGCAATATGAAGTATCGCATTATCGACATTGACGACGGCGACAAAGAAATCACGCTAGACGACATTACCAGCGGGCTAAAGCCGTTTGAGTGATAGTGGCGCCAGTATCTTTTCGGATGTTGGTTTTACATAGCTTAAGCAAGAGCAAATATAGAGTGCGATATAGCATTAAAGTCAAGCCAAATTCTAAGAAAGGGCCACTGATCGAAGAAACGGCCGGTGGCCTCGTTGCGTATCTGCAAGAGCCAGCGGTCGATGGCAAAGCTAACGCGGCGTTAGTTAAAGTGCTCGCCAAACACTTTGGCACAGCAAAGAGAAATATAAAGATTATCCAAGGCGCTAAATCAAAGAATAAAGTAGTCGAGGTTAATAGACTCTAAGAAGTGGGTATTTTGTTCCTTGCATATTGGCAAATCTGAGTGCGATGAGGCGCCAGCTCGTGCGGCTAGCAATAATGCGACTGGTTGCACCCTGACGGTTGATACGGGCGATAATAGCGTTACTTGCGCAGTTACCGTCAACGACGATTATGGTAATACTGATATGGACGAGAAATGCGACCCAGAAAATAATCCGACGGCCTACGTCTATGAATTTGCCTATACGGGCAATGTGCAGACCTTCACCGCACCGTATCCAGACAATTACAAATTGGAACTATGGGGTGCTAGTGGCGGAAAGCCAGGCGCGACTACTCAGTCAACCTACGGCGATCGTGGCGAGGGCAGTGGCTGATACAGCGTAGGTGAGATGCCTCTAGACAGGAATGAATCGCTATATGTTGCCGTAGGCGGTAAGGGAGAAGACGGCAAACCGTGCGAGACGACTTCGGCGGCGGTGGAGGCGGAATTATGGTTCCTAATCAACATTCAGGCAACGGTGCGGAAGGCAAGCCTGGCGCTGGTGGCGGTTGGGCTGGCGGCTTACGCAAACGCAGGAAGGCGCCTGTACGAATATTTATGCAGGCGGTGGCGGATCGGGCTATTTAAAATCGACGCTTTTTGATATTAGCTGGAGCGAGAAAAAGCATATGGCTGGATATAATGTCCGGACTAGCGACGAAGCTAACACGCGCACCGTATCTGTTACCTGTGCCAAAGAGAAACCGACGGCCAATTGCGCCAAGTTTGGCAACGGATATGTGCGGATAATGTATCTAGGTGCAGAAAGAATCAATTAAATTTACTTGTTCATGACCTGTTTAATTGCAAAGGCTAACGATCTTTTATAAGGTATTGTCAAATGTTGTAATTCAAGTGTTTGCGCAGAAGGGCTGTGCATGTACCTTTGTGAGGAGATGCTAAAATGGGCATTAGGAAGAGCGATCTTGAAGATATCGCAGAGCAGGTTATGGGTGATGAGTATGATGAGGTATGGATCCAAGATATCGATCAGGAGCCGCATTATCATCATGGACAAACTTCCGGCGAGAAACATGTTGATGCGTATCACGCAGTTAGAAACAATGATGGCACTATATCGATAGATAAATACCACTCTGATGATGACTAATTATGATATAGTCTATTTGTGATGACCTATTATCAATATCTTCGCCTAATGTGGCGGATGGAACGCTTCTATGATAATCATCCTGACTTCTTTGCCGACTTAGACCCGGAGAAGCGGTCGGCAATGGAAAGAGTATTTCTCTACGATTACGACGATACGCACAGTGACAACACCGATTATCCAAAATCGATTGAAGAGTATTTTAACCATGATATCGCGACAAACGAGCCGCTACAAAAGCTAGCCTTAGCTGGCGTAAGCGATATCTACTCCGCTAGTGGAATGGGCGAGTTTAGACTGAGCGACATTTCCGACAAGCGACCATAGTCAAGCCATCTCCGACGCTTCACCCCGCCGATTAGTCGGCGGGGTCTTTTATTTGCAGCTGCTTTAGAATTTTGCCAACCTTCTGCCATGCCTCCGTTTGATACCATTCTGGCTGGAGACCAGTCTCGATGTCGGCGGCTAAATCAAAGATCTCGCCGAGCTTGCAGATTAAACCTTTTTCTATCCTAGTACTCCAGCCAGAATTGGGGCGTGGTCAGAGAGAGTGCGGGCTGATTCTAGCTCGGTGATGCGGGTGGCGCCATCGAAGGCGTACGGGCGGGCGTAGGCGAAGCCGTAACTAAATAGATAGTCGATGCGGCGCTCGGGCATATGTGTCGTGTCGTAGTTTGCTTTGGTTTCGACGATTGGCCCGTGCGCAAAGGACGTATTATATATCGGCGCGCCACTGAGGCGCTGGGCGCATTCTTGTGCTTCGACCCACAAGGTGCCTTTATCTTCATAAATATAGTCGCCACGGAGGTAACTTACTGCTGGCTCGTTAGGGCGGGCGTTGAAATCGCCACCAACGATCGCAGCGTTATTTTTACTCTTAATATAGCGATCAATCTCGGCTGTTTCGCGCAGGCGCACCGGTTGAGCCAGTCCACCCCAATAGCCGTGATAGCACACTACAGTTAGGATATTACTAGCAAAGCGTAGTGGCGGCTCATATTGCATGTGGCTGGGATTAACATACTGTGCTTCAGCTCGAATTACACCCGTTTCAATAGACACTAAGTCAAGCGACATGGCTTCGAAGTTGACATCTAGTGGCCGCGGATCGTCCACTTCCTTAAAAACAGTTGGTCGATAAGCGATCCCAATGCTTGAATCTTGATGAAAGGCACTCTTACCCGTGCGAACCTTGAGCGTGTAGCCATAGCTTGCGAAAGTGCCAATCGTCTGCTGCTCATAATTCTTGTCAATTTCTTGTAAGAGGATAATATCTGGCGCTAGGCCATTAATATAGCTGGCGATGCTGTCGAGACGCTCGGGATAGCTGTCGTCCCACATTAAATTCCAGGTTAAAATGCGATATTTAGTTTGAAAAGTCATAAGCGTATTATATCACCCTAGCGGTATTATCATGTTATAATAGAGGTATCTAATCAAGGGAGGTAAAATGGCAAATATCAAGAGTATTCATGCCCGTTGGATCCTCGATTCACGGGGCAATCCAACCGTGGAAGCGGATGCTACGCTAGACGATGGCAGTTTCGGTCGAGCCGGTGTGCCGAGTGGCGCGTCGACGGGCGCAGCGGAGGCGCTAGAACTACGCGATGGCGGCGATAAGTTCATGGGCAAGGGCGTCAGCAAAGCGGTCGCCAATGTCAATGACAAGATTGCACCAGCGCTAGTCGGCCATGACGCCGCTGACCAAAAAGGCGTCGATGGGGTTATGCTCGATCTCGACGGAACGGAGAACAAGTCGAATCTTGGCGCCAATGCCATCCTATCGGTATCGTTAGCGACGGCGAAGGCGGAAGCGGCGAGCGAACATTTGCCGCTATGGCGCTATATCGCCAACTTGACCGATACTGAGACGCCGAGTTTGCCGCTGCCGATGATGAACATCATGAATGGCGGTGCTCATGCGAACTGGACAACAGATATTCAGGAATACATGATTATGCCGGTCGGCGCGCCAACGTTCGCAGAGGGAGTTCGCATGTCAAGTGAGGTCTTCCATCATTTAGGTAGCATTCTAAAGAAAGAAGGCTACCCGACGACGGTTGGTGATGAAGGCGGCTATGCGCCGCATCTCAAGGGCGGCAATGGCGAACCGCTACGTCTAATCCAGCAGGCTGTCGCGGAGGCGGGTTACGAGATGGGTAAGGATTTTGTCCTCGCCATGGATATCGCGAGCTCGGAATTCTACCGTGATGGTAAATACGACATGAAGAACGAAGGCGACGGCGTTCAGCTCAGCTGTGAAGAAATGATCGACTATATTGCAAACCTGGTTGATAATAATCCAGTAGCCAGCGTCGAGGACGGTCTAGCGGAGGAAGATTGGGATAATTGGACCAAGCTAACCGAGCGTCTAGGCGATAAGATTCAGCTCGTCGGCGATGACCTACTGGTCACTAACGTCAAGCGCCTGCAAAAGGCAATTGATATGAAGGCTGGTAACGCTATCCTAATTAAGCCGAATCAGATTGGCAGTCTGAGTGAGACAATTGCAGCGGTACAGCTAGCGAAGGCGAACGGATTTAATACTGTGATGAGCCACCGCAGTGGCGAGACAGAAGATACGACGATTGCGCATCTAGCCGTTGGTCTCGACTGCGGCCAGATCAAGACTGGCTCGATGAGCCGCACTGATCGCGTGGCTAAGTATAACGAGCTGCTACGCATCGCAGAAGCCAATCCTGACATGCCATTTAGCAAGCCAATTAAATAGCGATCGGGCGAAGCAATAAATAGTCCCCTCACTACGAGGGGACTATTTGGCTTTGTCTCTGCGTTTTTTCTAATCTAGATCTTTACGTGGCTGGATATGGAGCTCTTTCAGCTGACTATCGAAGACGGTTGACGGGCTGTTCATCATCAGATCCATGCCGCTGCCATTCTTCGGGAAGGCAACGATGTCGCGGATGTTGTCGGTATTCTCTAGTACCATGAACAGGCGATCAATGCCATAGGCACAGCCGGCGTGCGGTGGTGCACCATACTTAAAGGCGTTGAGCATGGCGCCGAATTTCTGGTTGACGTATTCTTTATCGTAGCCGAGCAGGCCAAACACGGCGTACATGATATCTGGATTGTGGTTGCGCACGGCGCCACTGCAAATCTCGTAGCCGTTTAACACCATGTCAAACTGGTCAGCGGTGATGGAAAGTTTTTCTTTGTCGCTCTTAGCATTCTCGAGTGCCTTTAGGCCGCCCTTGGGCATGCTGAACGGATTATGGCCAAAGTCGACTTTACCCCGATTCTCGTCATACTCGTAGAATGGGAAGTCGGTAATCCAGCAGAGCGCCGCTTCGTCATCCTTCTTTAGCCCCATAAAGTCGGCGAATGCTACGCGTAATTTGCCTAGCACCTTGTTAACTAGCGGGCGCTTATCTGCGCCAAAGAAGACGATGTCGCCATCACTCGCCCCAGTGCGCCTTGTGATTTCATCTAATTCTTCTGGGCTTAAGAATTTAGCGATCGGGCTCTTAATCTCGCCATCTTTATAAGTCAGATAGGCTAGACCACCGGCACCTTCTTTCTTGGCTAGCTCGGTGAATTCATCGATTTGCTTACGGGTCATGACGGCAGCGCCCTTGACGCATAGGGCCTTGACGCATTCAGCATGCTTGAACACACCAAAATTAGTATTTGCCATGGCGTCGGTGATCTCAACTAGTTCCATGTGGTAGCGCAGGTCAGGCTTATCTGTGCCGTACTTTTCCATCGAGACGCTATAAGGAATCCGTGGAATATCTGTTGGATCGGTTGAATAATCTTTCTGATCATCATGGTAAGTGTTAACCATTTTCTTGTGTCCAAAGTTCTGGCAGAGATCGAGCAGTAGCGGCTCCATGGTTTTTCGCACTGTCTCGCCGTCGTCAACAAAGCTCATCTCGCAGTCGAGCTGATAGAATTCGCCATAGAGGCGGTCGGCACGTGGGTCCTCATCGCGGAAGCAAGCAGCAATTTGGTAATAGCGAGGCACGCCTCCCACCATCAGCAGCTGCTTGAACTGTTGCGGTGCCTGTGGCAAAGCGTAATATTTACCGGGACGGAGGCGGGACGGAATCAGGAAGTCGCGTGCACCTTCGGGGCTACTGTTAGCCAGAATCGGCGTGGCCACTTCGATAAAATCGTGTTCGTCCATGTAATGCCGCATAATCTTGTAGTATTCGGCGCGGCGACGCAGCATATGTTGCATGCTGGGACGACGTAAATCGAGGAAGCGATACTTTAGGCGTTGCTCCTCGCTACTTTGTTGGCCTTCGTCGCGGGTGGCGACAGGCAAGGCCTCGCTGCGGTTAAGAATCTCTAGCTTATCGATGACAATTTCAATTTTTCCGGTAATGAGTTTGGGGTTTTCTAGCCCTTCACCGCGGTCACGCACCTTGCCTTCTGCACTAATGCAAAATTCGTCGCGCAGATCCTCTGCCATGCGGAACATTTTGGCGTCGTCAGGGTTAAAGACGAGCTGGACTAGTCCAGTGTGGTCACGCATATCTACAAAAATTACGCCGCCGTGGTCGCGCCGAGTATTCACCCAGCCGGCGACTTTGACTCGTTTGCCTATAAAATCGGGCGTATTCACCGCCAAAGTTCGTTCCATCAGTAATAATCCTTTCGTAAAGCTTGCTACTATATTAGCACACAATTTACTCGCAAATTGGCTTGATAGCGAGGATGTCTGAAAGGGTAACGAGCCCCTGCACCTTCTTATTCTTCATGACGACCGCCACAGTGGTTTCGTTCTCAGCCATTAGGTGCAGTACGTCGTCGATGCTAGTGCCCACTTCACAGGTAGCGAAATTGCGCTGCATGCTAGAGAGCAAATGCTTCTCCTTGGAACCGATAGTGGAGATATCGTTAAAGTGCAGGAGTCCGACTATATCGTTCTCGTCGTTGCGAATCACGGGGAAGACCTTCTGTCCACTCTGAAATAGCTCGTCAATCCGCTTGGGCGTTAGGCGATCGCGGTAGCCGATCTTATTGACGTTAGCCCACTTAGTTGAAATCGACTCAATTGGCTCGCTACGGAGTTTAATCGTCTTCTCAATGGCTAGCTGGGTCGGGCAGTCGATATGACTATTATGAAGTAACTCGACTAGTTCGTCGGTGTCCTCTAGCGGGTCGTCGGCGCGGCCGGTTACTAGCGAATTGAATATCTCGGTCCACTTGAAATATTTAACGATCACGCCCGCATTCTGAACGAGTAGTTCGTCGGCGAGGTTCGTTAGACGGGCGCCGAGTAGCTTCGCTAAGGCGATGATGATTAGCGCAATAAAGCATCCCGCGACTAGCCCCCAACTCAGGGCGGCGAGGCAAGTGATCCATATGGTAGCCAGCAAGGACACTAGCGACCAAAAGAGATGGAAACCGGGGTAAATCTCGATGAAGTCCTGCGCCGCTTTGGCCTTGCGCTCCGAGAGCGCCTTGATCGCCTGCTTGTTCCGTCCTGGACGGAAATTTACGCTACTGATGGCGATAACAATAATTGATAAAACGATAATTAGAAAAATATTCATGATATGTGCTTATTTTAGCATATGCTATAATCTTTATAGAAATTATTTAGGAGGTAATGTGAAGGAGAAGTTCAATTGGCGAGCGCTAGTCATTGTCGTGCTAATAGTAGCGGTTGTGGGGCTTGTTATTTATGCGAGTAAGAACAGCAACCAAACGACAGATGTCGAGACGCAGGCGAAAGAATACGTTAAAAATATAGATGAGAAGAAGCTACTGACGAAGGACGATATCGTCAAAGCGGAAGAGAAAACGCTCGGGCTAAAGCTAACGAGCGACGAGAAGTCAAAAATCATCGACGACAACTATACTGGTCCTACCGACGCCAAAGTAACGGTAATTATGTATGAGGACTTTGCCTGCGCGCACTGTCAATCGCTAAATACCTATGTAGATAAGATTATCGACAACTATAAAGATAAAGTGCTATTTATTAAACGCGATTTCAGCCTCGGTTATCCGAATTCGCTGGCTACGCTGACGGTTGGAGAAGCGGCGCGCAAAGTAGGCGGCAAAGACGCTTATTGGAAAATGAACACCCAGTTATTCTCGACTGATATGTGGACCGGTCAATCGGTGGATGATAAGACTCGGAGTGAAACGTTCAACAAATACGCCAAAGCGGTGGGCCTTAATCAGGATAAGTTTAACGATGCGCTCAGTAGTTACGAAGAAAATGGTATCGCAGATAAGATGGCGCGCGATAAGGCGCTAGGTGAAAAGGCGGGTGTGACCGGCACGCCGACCTGGTTTGTCAATAATAAGCAGGTGGACAAGCTGACCGACGCTGGCTTCCGCGATGCCATCGAAGACGCACTAAAGAAATAGGCAATATCTAAAGCAGTAAACCACTTTTGGCCGCTTCCCCCAGAAGGTACGGAGGAATTGCTGTAGCCCCCCCAGGGCGTTGTCTACTGCTGCTGCAGGGCGCGTTTTTGGCGCTTGCGCTTAATGGGATCAAGCTCGGCCTTGCGCAGACGCAGATTCTTCGGCGTCACTTCTAGTAGCTCATCGTCTTCGATGAAGTCGAGGCACTGTTCGAGCGACATCTTTGTATACGGTGTTAGCTGGATGGCGCCGTCGCTGCTCTTACTGCGCATATTGGTGAGCTGCTTACCTTTGCAGACGTTGATCTCTAAATCGTCCTTGCGGTGGTTGAGCCCGATAATCTCGCCGGCGTAAACCTCGACACCTGGCCCAATATATAGTGTGCCGCGTGCTTCGGCATTGGCGAGCGCGAAAGCAGTTGAAGTACCTGTCTCGGCGGCAATTAGAACGCCATTTCTAAGACCCATTAAGGGTGCGCCGAGTGGTTCGTAGCCGGCAGGTAGGCTACTCATGATGACAGTGCCCTTCGTTGCGGTCAATAAGATATTATGAAGACCAATTAGTGCTCGCGATGTGATGCGGTAGGTCATGCGAATTTGACCTTGTGCTGTGGTAGTTTGCGATAGCATTTCGGCGTGACGGCTGCCGAGTTCCATCGAGACGGCGCCCATGAACTCAGGACCAACCTCGATCATTAACTCTTCCACTGGCTCGAGCTTCTGACCATTTTCTTCCTTTAGAACGACTTGCGGGCGACCGACCTCGAATTCGTAGCCCTCGCGGCGCATGGCCTCGATTAGCACGGAGAGATGTAGCTCTCCGCGGCCACTAACCTTAAAGCCAATCCCTTGCGGTTCAACTTGTAATGCAACGTTGGTCTCGAGCTCGCGTTGTAAGCGGTCGGCGATCTGGCGCGACGTGTTAAACTCGCCTTCACGCCCCTTAAATGGTGAAGTATTAGGCCCGAGATAGACGCTGATGGTCGGCTTTTCGATCTCGATGCGAGGCAAAGGCGTTGGATCGCTCGGATCGGTGATAGT
The DNA here is from genome assembly GCA_029549925.1 of bacterium. Classification (GTDB taxonomy): domain Bacteria; phylum Patescibacteriota; class Saccharimonadia; order Saccharimonadales; family Saccharimonadaceae; genus Nanoperiomorbus. The sequence continues at coordinate 18,279 of JAKPIF010000016.1, forward strand.
ATCACCGATTTTAGCGTCGTTAATGCCCGTGACTGCAACAATATCGCCGGCCACGTCCTCGATAATCTCTTGACGATTTAATCCTTGATAAGTAAAGAGCTTGTCAATCTTAAAATTTTTATTTGCGTTGTTTTCGTCAAGTAAGGTAACGGCCATGCCACTCTTAGCCGTGCCACGCTCAATGCGCCCCACGGCGTATTTGCCGAGGAAACTATCGTATTGGAGGCTGGTAACCTGCATTTGAAAGGCGCCGTTAGGATCGACCTTTGGAGCCGGGATTTCGGAAATGATGGCGTCAAAAATGGGCGTTAAATTAGCATCAGCGGTAACGTTGCTCGGCATTTCCGCCCAAGCCTTACCTTCGCGGGCAATTGCATAATAGATAGGGTAATCGAGCTGGTCGTCGGTGGTAGCAAGTTCAAGGAAGAGGTCGCTGATTTCGTCCTTGACTTCGTCGATGCGGCGGGCTGGCTTATCTATCTTGTTGATGATAACAATTGGCTTGAGGCCGAGTTCGAGCGCTTTACTTAGCACAAATTTAGTTTGTGGCATGGGGCCTTCGGCGGCGTCAACTATTAGCAGAACACCATCTGCCATGCGCAGCGTTCGTTCAACCTCACCGCTAAAATCGGCGTGTCCCGGGGTATCGATGATATTGATTTTGTAGTCGTTATATTTGATGGCGGTTGTTTTGGCAGTAATAGTAATACCACGCTCGCGCTCTTGGTCGCCGCTATCCATAATTAGCGTCTCGCTCATCTCTTGGGCGTTGTCACGGAAGGTGTGCGATTGTTTTAATAGTCCGTCGAGCAAGGTCGTCTTACCGTGGTCGACGTGGGCGATAATAGCAATATTGCGAATCTTATCTGGTGTCAGCATAACTTAAAAATATGTGCCGCGTTACTCGGCACTCTCCTTAGTTAAATCATACCACATAACGCCTGTGCATGGTATAATTGAGGTGTTGGGCGCCCGTAGCTCAGCTGGATTAGAGTACTTGGCTTCGAACCAAGGGGTCGTGGGTTCGAATCCCTCCGGGCGTACCATTTTAATATTTAATATTAATGCGCCCGTAGCTCAGCTGGATTAGAGCGTTAGTTTCCGGAACTAAAGGTCATGGGTTCGAATCCCTTCGGGCGTACCAGGAATTATTAAATAGCAAAGAGTCAGATGCATAATTTTGAAAAAACCAAGAACCGCAATCCGCAGGCTGAGGCCTGGGCTTATGAACCGGCTAGCGAACAGCAGCGGCGAGAGATAATTGCAGACAAAGTTGAGCAGATCTGTGAACGTGAGAAATTATCACCAGACGTAGGCAAGATAGCCGTTGAGTCGTGCGTAAACGCCATCGGTAAGACAACCGATGTTTTGCAGTTGATTGATCATTTAGCGCCTGACGTGGCATGGCTAGACCGTAAGGTCAATGCTGATATTCCGAAGCAAGTTCTCGATAAGTCGTATCTATTGATTGGGCCAATGGGGACCGGTAAGTCAACGATTGCCCGAAACCTAGCCGAGCAGACTAATATGCCTAAAGTGTCGCTGGATAGCCGAGCGGATCTGCCAAACGAGTGGCAGTATGCGGAAAGGCGACACCTTGGCACTGAAAGTCGGGATGCCTATATAACAGTTAGTGCTCTCACTGCACTAAAAGAGCCAACCATTGTGGACTTTGGTGCAGGTGATTCAGTTTATGATGATCCGCTAATCAAACACGAAATGGATACGCTAATTAGTAGGTTCAAAAACGTTGTTCTGATTTTACCCGATAGTGACCGGTCGGCGTCTCTGGCCTATCTAAATGGGCGAGTGCGTAATCGTGAGCCGTCACGAAGGGGATTTGAAAGCGATAATGGTCGATTTGTCTATGCGCCCAATAATCAAGAGCTAGCAACGCGGACGGTTTACACTAATTTTGGCGACAAACCGCCAGAAGAAATGGCACGAGAAATAGCTTCATTGGATGCGGTAGAATAGAGTTATGCGATATCTAAACGGGCGAGAAATTCGGGATTTTGTTAAAGCGCGGCAGCTACATCAGGTGCGAAGTCTCAGGCAAAGCCAAGGCATCAATCTGAATTTGACAATTATCCAGACCAAAGATGACAACTTGTCCAATGTCTACACCAACCTCAAAAAGCGGTATGGCGAGGATATCGAAGTTGCGGTCGACATTGTCAAGACCTCTGCGACGGAAGCTGAAAAAATAATTAAAGGTCTAGACGCTGATAGCAGCGTGACGGGCGTTCTTGTTCAGCTCCCGCTTGATGATATCTCGTTAACAGACAAGGTAATAAACGCCATTTCACCAGATAAAGATGTCGATGGATTGGGCGACAGTCCTAAATGGGATCCTACCACGGCGATGGCGATTAACTGGCTACTAGCGGGTTACAACATTAGTTTGGATAACAAAAAGATTGCAATAGTCGGCCAAGGTCGCTTAGTTGGGGCGCCACTTATGAAAATGTGGCGAGGAAGCGGCTATGACGTCATGGCGTTAGATGACACCTGCGATGATTTACGGCTAGCGCTAGCTGATAAGGATATTGTTGTGACCGCCACAGGTGTACCAGGGCTAATTAAATCTAGAATGTTAAAGCATGGCGCCACTGTAGTTGACGCTGGTACGGCAAGTGACGGCGGGGCAATCAAAGGTGACCTGGCACCTGAAGTCTACGAGCGGGATGACTTAACCCTGACGCCACAAAAGGGCGGTGTGGGGCCGTTAACCATCGCCGCGCTCTTTGATAATGTCATTCGAGCTGGTGCAGTTTCTACTAAATAATCCCTATAGAGAAAGCAAAATGACGCTAGGATTAACTAGCGCCACTTTACCATGCAATTAAAAAAGAAAAGTCCTTGGTGAACCGAGTCCAATCGAATTGGAACGACCTCGTATCAGACTTCTACCGCGTTAAGGGTATTATTACGGTTTTATATCCTACAAACTATATCCCCGGCCTCACTAGAACAGAAGAATACAACCCAAAGCATTAGCAACCCGGATGACAGATAGGCCGCATTGCCAATGTCAAAGTTCTCCTAAGAACTTACAATGTCAATGGTAAAATTGGATCAGTACTAATAAGGAGTGCGTATGGATCCAGAAGAACAACAAAGCCAAGGCAAAGAGTATATAGAATGGTCAGAAGAAGCTAAGGAGAATATGCTTAAACTTATGCTAACACTAATGGAGATGGAAGAAGAGCAAAAGCATATGGCCGAAGAAGAAAAAGAGCGTAACGCGATTGGCTTTACCTGCGAAGACGGCAAGTTCGTCTATTTTTAATTACTACAGAATTTATGACTATTTGCCCGGTGATATAATAAGAATAGTTAACCGTTAATTTAAAATCATGAGCTATCCATCGATAAAACTGCCAATTAGCCATATAGAAGAATTTAGGAGGTGCGTTAACGATAATGACCACCTTATTTTGAACAATAAACCCTACCGTCAGAGTTGGAATAATCTATGTGCTTGTATGGACAGGATCGAGGACACAGCGAAGTATCTAAACTCAAAAGTTCTCGGAGAAAAACATGACTATGGCTGCGCTTTCGATTTGATGGAATTCTTATCGCACTCAGCTTCAATGTTAGATTGCATAGATACTATTATTGAGACTCTTAAGGCTGAAGCTATAATTAAGGATCCGGGGATTATC
>JAKPIF010000020.1 GCA_029549925.1 bacterium
GCCAGGGTTTTGTTATGCGACAGAACCAGCGTCGGCTTGTTCGTCTGGGCGATTAAGTTTGCCATAGTGAAGGTCTTGCCTGACCCCGTCACACCCTGCAAAGTCTGGAACTTCTCGCCCGCATTTAAACCCCGCATCAGCTCGGCAATCGCCTCCGGCTGATCACCAGTGGGGCTATATTTGCTATGGAGCTTGAAGCGTGACATGTAGATATTATATAACAGGCGGCCAGGTCTATTGATTCCACATATCTATTAGTTTGACGCCGTTGTATGTCCAATAGTTACCACCTTGATATGCGCCAGAGGCGTTAGCCCTACCCAGCCGCGTATAGATCTTTCTAGTTAACGGCGACAGCTTAGTCTCCTCGCCCTCAAACATTACTTTATTCTCGTCAACTACTGTAGCGGTAATACTATCGTCTTCTACAAAGTGAATCTCTTTCCCAATTAACCCCAGTTCTTTTAGCGACAAATTCTTGCCGCTCCGTCGTTTATTCTCAGTATAATTATTTTTCTGGCGCATGCTATCAGGAACAGGCAATACGTCATTTAATATGCGATCAATCAGCCACTTTTGACGGCGTTCAATTGCCTCGGCGTTCCATTTATCGCAATCGGTAATTAAAGTTTTGGCGATTTGGAGACCAGCATTGTCGCGATAAATCATTTTTTTACGCTCAAAAGATTCATTACCCAGTTCCTGGTTGTGTCTAATTAAAGTTAAGTTGCCAAGTTTGTTAACCTCTCTATCGTGAATCAGATCAGCATCTGGCCCTAGATCGTATCGCCATTCGCGATTGAGTGTTTGCGGCATGATATGCTCTATTTGTAAGTTCGGATCGTCTAGTCGGGGCCGACTTTTTGTCAGCGATTCCTCGACCATGGCTAGGGTAATTGTCGCAAACGCATTATGGTAGAAATTGTCGTCATCATTTAGTTGACCACGCATTTCCAAATCATTTGGAACACGAGCGGCAAATTCATAGCCAGAAAATACTTCAAACATAGTCTTCCACTTGTCGTCAGAGCCAATGATCCGCCCCATCTCGCGTGCCATTTTCGGAATTATCCTATTTTCTCCCGCCGTTGCACCGATTAGACGCCGCCTAAAAATATACGATCGTAGCGCCTTTAGACATATCTCAATATCATTATCGGACAGCTTGCCATCTCTCCATGCCCCGAGCAAGGCCATTTCGAATGAGCGAGCGGTTGTGCTTCTTCTGTACCTTAGATCGGATAGCAATCCATCGACTGACTCATTACCAGTCGATTTGCCAAAGACTATATAGCTATAAATCAGCGAATACGAAGCTAGTTCCGATAGCAATTCCTTAGCGTTAGCCCTACCGAACATCCGCTTGAACTCCCGATATAGCTCCTTGTTATTCTTATCGCCGGCCTGCTTTAGAAAATCCTGTTCAATCAATTGCATATAGTCACGAATAAAATTCGACACCTCTTTCGAATCATCGTCAGGGAGATACTGCTCAATTTTGAGCCAGTAGTCATGGTAAAGATCGTCTTGCTCTTCAGCAGATAAACCAAGCAGTAGATAATTGCGCACTAAATCAGCAAGAGACAACGGTTTACCTAGTGAGTTCATTGATTCAAATATTTCTTGCGGATTCTCCCATTTATTCCGCTCTGGCTCAAGCGCCACTTCTACCACGCTAAAGTTAATAAGACCCTCGTCCAATAGTCGTCTTCTCTCCTCGTCGCTAGGAAGTTTTGCTAGTTCTTGCTTAAAGTAACTATAGTTCCTGAAAACAGGCGTCGAAAATCCGCCAACTGGAATGTCCTCGTTCAGGATAATTGCGCGATACGTCGGCCAATCTGACTCGACTTGTTTTAGCTTAATCCGATACTCAGTCTCGCCAGTAGATTCTGGGTTACGGAGGTACCTATTGTTAATAGAGCGTTTTATGTCTCTGTCCTCTATTGAATCGCGTAAAGCAGCAAGAAATAGCATGGTGGTTGTGATGCGCTGCTGCCCATC
>JAKPIF010000014.1 GCA_029549925.1 bacterium
TAAGTGATGAGGCTCAGGCTGAGGCGCGCGATCTAATTTCAGCACGAAATAACATGCTGAAACCAGCTGATGGTGAACCAGTACTCTCGATTTACCAGGATATCGTTCTCGGTTGTTACTATCTATCTTACGAGAAGCCTAGCGAGCAGCTCAAGCCGGGCGAAAAGCGCAAAGTTTTCGCTAGCGAGGCTGAGGCGATTGCCGCTAAGGATGCCGGTGAGATTAAATACCAGACGCCAATTACGCTTCGTTTCCGTGGCCAGCGTCTTGATACCACTCTGGGCCGTGTGATCTTCAACGAAGTTCTGCCAGAGGACTTCCCGTTTGTCAATAAGACTTTGGCGCGCGACGACGTTCGTGCTGTACTAGGTCGCATCTTCAACCAATATGGTTCAGATGTCGCTGCTGATACCGCTGACCGCATTAAGTGGATGGCACTCGAACACGCGACGCAGTCCGCTGTTTCGACGGGCATGGATGACTACTTTGAAGTCGATAACATCGACGATATCATCCACGAAGGTGACGAGAAGGTAGCGGAAATTGCTGAACAGTATGATGACGGTATGATTACCGACGATGAGCGACACCGCTTGACTGTCAAGGCGTGGCGTAACGCTGATGCCAAGGTGACGGAAGAAGTGACCGAACACCTGAACGAGGTCGACTCCGCTGTTTCGATTCTCGCCAAGTCTAAAGCTCGTGGTAACGTCGATAACGTTAAGCAGGCTGGTGCGATGATCGGAATGCAGGTGGATGCAACTGGTCGTGATATCGAACTACCAGTGAAGCACCCATTCAAGCAGGGTATGACTCCGCTAGAGGCATTCGTGGTGACCCGTGGTTCACGTTATGGCTCAGTTTCGACTGCTCTAAAGACGGCAGAATCTGGCTATCTAACTCGCCGCCTGGTCAGCGTGGCACAGGATGTCTTCACGGTGCAAGATGAAGGTGCACCAGAGGATCCGGGCTTTGACGTCTACCGTAATGAGACGGATATCACAATGATTAGCTTTAGTGAGCGTCTCTTTGGCCGCTATGCTGCCGAAGATGTGCCAGGTTATGTCATGAAGGGCGACTTAATCACTGGCGACATCGCCGAGGCAATCGAGAAGGACGACAAGATCGACCACGTCAAGATTATGTCAGCATTATCAACGCCAGAGCTCGACGGTATCCCGCGTAAGAGCTACGGCATCGATATGGCAACCGGCTTCCTTGTAGCGGATCGCGAGCCAATCGGCGTAATTGCTGCTCAGTCCGTCGGTGAACCAGGCACCCAGCTAACGCTAGATACAAAGCACCAGGGTGGCGTCGGTGGTTCGAACATTAGTCAGGGTCTGCCACGTGTAGAAGAGCTACTCGAGAACCACAACCCGAAGGGCGAAGCGTGTCTCGCAAAGGTAGATTTGACTGTTCAGAGCGTTAAAGAGACTGAGGCGGACTATATTGTTAATGTAATGCCAGATAAGGTGACCGTAAGGGATCCACAGACTGGTGAAGAGACGCCGGTAGAATTCGGTGTTAGCGACATCACGACTGTTCCGCATGACAGTGCTGCCGAGAACCGTGCCAAGCCGGTGGTTACTCGCCGTGAAGATGGTTCATTTGACATTAAGTGGCACAACGACCAGTATCAGCTAGCTGTTGAAGCGGGCGATCACGTCGAAAAGGGAGATAAGCTCACGGTCGGATCAAAGCACCTAGGCGATCTAGTGGCCGCTAAGGGTGTGGCTGAGACTGAGCGCTATATCATCGACGAAATTCTCGCGATTTATGCCGCACAGGGTAGTAATATCTCCGCCAAGCACCTCGAAGTGATTGTCCGTCAGATGTTCAGCCGCGTCCGCATCGAAGAGTCGGGCGACAGCCAGTATCTCGATGGTGATATCGTTAGTCGCGCAGCAGTTGAAGATGTTAACAGGAAGCTCGAAGCCGAAGGAAAAGAACCGGCAGAATACACCCAATTGCTACTCGGTATCACTAAGGTGTCGGTTAACAGCGATTCATGGCTGTCCGGTGCTTCGTTCCAGGATACGACTCGCGTGCTAATCCGCGCCGCAACTAGCGGCCAGGTGGACGAGCTTAAAGGTCTGAAAGAGAACGTTATTATCGGCCGCAAGATTCCAGTTGGTACTGGTGCTATGAGTGACGAGGAGTATACTGAAGAGCTCGAAGGCAAAGAATAGGGGCTTTTGTTCATCGGGCGCACTTCTCTCATTTGCAACAAAATCTCAATCATGTATAATAAAAGGTAAGCGTAGGCGAGGCGATGCTAGGTTTAATAGGCTTTCGCGTCGCAGCGCCACCGTTAACTAATTTAATAAGTAAAGGAAGGGAATAATGGCAGAGTTTGAACGCAACAAACCGCACATTAACGTGGGTACCATGGGTCACGTTGACCATGGTAAGACGACTCTAACCGCCGCTATTACTAAGGTATTGGCAGAGCGTTATCCTAGCGATGTTAACAAGTATGTTAGCTACGAAAACATCGATGCTGCTCCAGAAGAGCGCCAACGTGGTATTACTATCGCTACTTCACACCAGGAGTATGAGACACCAAAGCGCCACTACGCACACGTTGATATGCCAGGTCACGCTGACTACATTAAGAACATGATTACCGGTGCGGCTCAGGTCGATGGTGCAATCCTAGTGGTTAGCGCAGCTGATGGTCCAATGCCACAGACTCGCGAGCACGTGCTACTAGCCCACCAGGTCGGTGTGCCTCGTATCATCGTATTCCTAAACAAGATGGATCAGGCCGACCCAGAGCTAGTCGAGCTAGTCGAAGAGGATGTCCGTGATCTACTAGAAAAGAACGGTTTCGATCGTGACTGCCCAATCATCAAGGGCTCGGCTCTAAAGGCTCTAGAAGGCGACAAGACAGAGGAAGATCATGTCATGGAACTGGTTAACGCTATGGACGAGTACTTCCCGACTCCACAGCGCGATCTAGACAAGCCATTCCTAATGCCGATCGAGGATGTCTTCAGCATTAAAGGTCGTGGTACAGTCGCTACTGGTCGTATCGAGCAGGGCGTTGTCCACATGAACGACGAGGTTGAAATTGTTGGTCTAAAGCCAACTCAGAAGAGTGTTGTTATTGGTATCGAGTCCTTCAAGCGCACGCTAAAGGAAGGCGAAGCTGGTGATAACTGCGGTATTCTACTTCGCGGTATCAACCGTGATGATATCGAGCGTGGTCAGGTCGTTGCTGCTCCTGGCACTATTACTCCTCACACCGAGTTCAAGGGTCAGATTTATGTCCTAACTAAGGAAGAGGGTGGTCGTCACACTCCATTCACTCAAGGTTACAAGCCTCAGTTCTACTTCCGCACTACGGATGTAACTGGTGAGATCGAACTACCAAAGGATAAAGAAATGGTCATGCCGGGCGATAACGTCGAAATTGGCGTCAAGCTAGGCGCTCCAATCGCTATGGCCAAGGGTCAGACCTTTGCTATTCGTGAGGGTGGCCACACTGTTGGTGCCGGTCGCGTGACTGAGATCATCAAGTAACCAAACTCGTGACAGAGTGGTAGAAATAAGCCCCAGAAATGGGGCTTATTCAATATGTCTGACGGCTAGATAGCAGCCTACTCATCGCTGGTCCACTAGTTAATTTCCTGTTTAGACACATCATTGGCGCCTACAGTCGTATCAAGCAATAAGACACCGGCGCGTAAAATAATGTGCTATAATACTAGCGTATTGGGGCGTAGCCAAGCGGTAAGGCAACGGGTTTTGGTCCCGTGATGCGAGGGTTCGAATCCCCCCGCCCCAGCCAGGTAATTATTTAAATGGTGGGTATGAGACAGAATAAACAACCGAATAGTATTTCTTATGGTCTGACTAGCCGCGAAGCGCGGCGTCGCCTTAAGGCCTATGGTCCAAATAAAGTTGCGACAGGCGAGAATAAGTCTAAGGTTCGTCTCTTTTTGTCTAAGTTTACTAGTCCGCTGACGCTGATATTGTTAGTATCGGCGACCATTTCACTTACGCTTGGCGAAGTGGCGAGTGGGTCGATTATTATTGCTATTGTCCTTATTAGTGGTATTCTTGACTTTACAAATAGCTATCGCTCGGCTAAAGCGGCGGAAGATTTGCAAAAGTCGGTTCGCGTCAACGCTAAGGTCATCCGCGACGGCATCACAAAATCAATTCCACTCTCGTGTATTGTGCCGGGCGATGTCGTCCGCTTGTCGGCCGGTAGCATTGTGCCGGCGGATGGTGAAACGGTCGATAGTAACGCCCTAACGATAGACGAAAGCGCCCTGACCGGCGAGTCGTACCCAGTCGAGAAAGAAGCAGGTAGTTCGCTACGAATGGGTAGCAACGCTATAAGTGGCGAAGGTCTCATGCGGGTCACGGCGACGGGCAAAAATACTGAATTTGCCAAAATGTCGGCGAGCCTCAGGCGTCAAACCTCGACTGAATTTGACACGGAAATTGCTAAATTCTCAGCTCTAGTTAGCCGGATTACACTACTGCTAGTGGTGTTCATCCTAGCCATCGATATGTTATTAAAGCATGACACGATTAATTCGCTATTATTCGCCTTAGCTCTAGCTGTGGGGCTAACGCCGGAGCTACTGCCGCTAATTATAACGGCTAACCTGACACGTGGTTCGCTCAATATGGCAAAGAAGGGCGTTATTGTCAAGAAGCTTTCCGCCATTCAGAATCTCGGGGCGATGGATGTATTCTGCACCGATAAGACAGGGACGCTAACTGAGAATAAAATTGGCGTGGCGGGTGCCAGTGATTTTTACGGTGGCGAGACGGGGCGAATTCTAGAGCTTGCGGCGGTGGTCTGTAAATACACCTCTTCATTCGAGAGCCCACTTGATGTGGCGGTGATGAAATATCGCAATTACAACTGGCGAGGCTACCGCAAGGTACAGGAAATCCCCTTTGACTTTGAGCGCAAGCGCGAGAGCGTAGTAGTGCGCACGTCAAACGGCAGGCGGCTAATCACCAAAGGTGCGAGCGAGAATCTCTTTCCGCTCCTATGTGGCTATCGGGCTAAGAATGGTGAGCGAAAGCGCCTAACGCCCAAGTCTATGCAGACAATTAAAAATATGTATCATGAGCTTTGCAGTAATGGTTATCGGGTAATCATGGTTGCTAGTCGCGAGATTGGCGACGGCGAGAAATACACGCCGAGCGACGAAACGGCGCTAACGTTCGAGGGTTATATCATGTTTACCGATCCTCCTAAGGCTTCGGCTAAGCAGTCGCTGGCGCAGCTAAAGGCGGCGAATATTGATATCAAGATTATAACGGGCGATGATCCACTCGTGGCGCAAAAAGTTGGTAGCGATTTAGGGCTCGACGTCAGTGGTGTCCTAACTGGTACAGAGATTAGTCATATGAGTCAAGCGCAATTAGCGCGAAAGGTAGAGAAGATAACGATTTTTGCCCGCGTTGATCCTAATCAAAAACTGGCGATTATCGAGGCGCTCCGTAAACGCCACGTAGTTGGTTATATGGGTGATGGCATCAACGACGCACCGAGCCTCAGAACGGCAGATATCGGCATCTCGGTGAATAACGCCGTGGATGTGGCCAAGGATACAGCGGATATTATCTTAAAGGGCAAGAGTCTGCGCTATCTCTATGATGGCGTGATTGAAGGGCGGCGAACATTTGCCAACACGATGAAGTATCTCAAGATGGCGCTATCCAGCAACTTTGGCAATATGTTTAGCATGGCCGGTAGCTCGATATTCTTGCCCTTTCTACCAATGACGGCGCCACAAATACTGCTAAATAATCTGCTTTATGATGCGTCACAGTTCGCCATTCCGATGGACAATGTAGACGAGAATCAGCTCCTGACGCCACAGCGGATGGAGCTAGGACAGCTAAAACGTTTTATGTTAATTTTCGGTCCATTATCGAGTTTGTTTGATATTGTTACTTTTGTAGTATTGCTGCATGTTTTCCATGCCAGTGCGAGCCTGTTCCAGACGGGCTGGTTCGTCGAGTCGATGCTGACGCAGGTTTTGGTAGTCTTTATTATTCGTACCAAAGGCTTAGCGGTAAGGTCGCGTCCGGCAAAGGCGTTAGTGTTCTCGACATTATCCGTGTGCTTGATTGCTACTAGCCTAGCATTATCTCCCATTGGTAAATATCTTGGCTTTACAATCATGCCGCTACCCATCCTCAGTGCTATCCTTGCTATCACGGCGGCATATCTACTGACGGTCGAAATCGTCAAACATCTAGCTAGGGTATAACGCGAGCCTCTTGCAATCCATAACCAATGCGTTATACTAAATTGTGGATATTCATTATCTACAATCAAGAGGTGTAAAAGTGAAGCTAACGAAGAGTTTTGAACAAGGCGTCTGCATCATGGCCATTATCGCGACACAAGAGGAGAATGTGCCGGTGTCTTCGCGTACCCTTCAGGCACGCGTGGGGTCATCAATGACCTATATGCAAAAGCTGCTTCGTAAACTCGTAGTGGCGGGGCTGATTAAGTCGGCGCCTGGTGCTAACGGAGGTTTCGTGCTGGCTAGGTCCATTACGAATATTTCTGTGTTAGACGTAGTGACTGCGCTAGATGGCGAAGTGGATAGTTATCCTTCTACGGGGCTATTTAGTGCTGTTTTTGATCGGCCGGCTGCAACCAAGACGGCTCACGCCGCCGATCGGGCAATGCATCGCATCTTCCGCGCGGCAGACAGCCTATGGAAGCAGACTCTATCTGAGGTAACGCTAGATGACATTGTCGCCCGAGTGCTCACCGCCGACATGACAACACCGAAAATTGATTGGAATAATGAAACGTTAATTGCGAGTAATTTAGCTGTTGGACGAAAGGAGCTAAAAAATGCTTAAGGCGGAATTCAAACGCATGTGGCAGCACAAAATATTACTCTTCACCATTTTGGCGATCTGTATTGTGCCGTCGCTCTATGCGGTGTCATTTCTAAGGGGTATATGGGACCCTTATGGACACTTAAATGAGCTCGGTATGGCCGTGGTCAACGAAGACCAGCCGGTCGACTATAACGGCACAACGCTAAATATTGGCCAAGAAGTCGTTGACAACTTAAAAAAGGATGATAGCTTTGATTGGCAGTTCGTCGACAAGAACGAGGCTCAGCAGGGACTAAAGGATAACAAATACTACATGGTCGTTACTTTACCAAAGGATCTCAGCGCCAAGGCGGCAACCGTGACGAATGCCGACCCAGAACAGATGAATATTGACTACGAGACCAACGGCTCACTAAACTATCCAATCGAGACGGCCGGCGTGACGGCAATGAAGACTATCAAAGAACAGGTCAGCAGTAAGATAACGCTTGCCTATGCCAACGCCCTAGTTAGCACGATCAAGTCTAGTGGCGACCAGATTCAGACGGCGGCTGACGGTGCAAAGCAGCTTGCCGACGGTTCGCAGCAGCTGGACAGTGGCGTCGCACAATTACAGAGCAATATGCCGACGCTTGCGAGCGGTGTTAGCCAGCTAGCGACCGGTGGCAATCGGCTTGCTGGTGGTGTTAACACTTTGGTGAGTTCCACTCGGCAGAGCGCCTTTGCGCTAAATAATAGTTTGCCACAGCTACAGACGCTAGCTAGTGGTAGTAGCCAAGTGGCCAGCGGCGTCGATGCGATAGTTAGCTCAACTAAGAGCAGTGCTAGCTCGGTTAAGAATTCGCTCGATAATCTAAAAACGCTAAATGAGGGTGCAAAGAAGGTGTCGGCAGGTGCTAAAGAACTTGCCACTGGTGCCAACAAAGTTAGTGCTGGCGTATCAGCGCTAAAACAAGACACGGACAAGATCTACACCAAGATTGCCCAAAATTGTCAGAATCTACAGGATGATGCTGACTGTAAAACGATTGAGAATCTTAATAAGCAGATTGATCAGCTCGACACACTTGTAAAGCAGCTTGATGCTAGTGTCAATGATAAGGATAACGGTCTAGCCGCTGGTGCGTCGCATGTGGCAGCTGGTACACAGCAGACCTACGATGCAATGTCAAAGATGAGCGGTCAGCTAAACGACAAGAAAACGCTAGCT
>JAKPIF010000033.1 GCA_029549925.1 bacterium
CATACGAGCCCATCAGAGACGCTGGATCGTCGCTTCATTAAGCCGGTCGAGACAGCGGCAAAGAAGTCGGCTAGCATTGCGATCGAGACTCCGCCGTCCGACGCATGGCGATCCGCCGTCAAGCCAGCTTACGCCGAGAGCAAAACTAATGACGGCGCCATTGCTGTTAAACATGTAGTAAAGACGGAAGCGAGCTCACCAATTTGGAGCATTAAGCCTGACACGAGCGAGCCCGGAATTTCACCCGAGACAGACAAACTGTACGAGGATAACATCGCCCGTCTCAGTGCTATTCTTGAGAGCGCTGGCGCGCTAGATAATAAGAGCTCTAAGCATAATCGTAAAGTGGCGAAAAAGGATCGCGCCACGGCAAAGAATGATAACGTCAAGAAGCCCATAGCCGATAGGAGGTTAGTTCGTAAGTTCAGCTCACGCGCTATCTTTGCTACGACTGGAGCTGTGGCGGTAATAGTGGCACTCGGTGTCTATATTGCCATGCCGTCGATTTCTGTCCGTATGGCGGCCGCCGACGCCGGTATCGATGCCCGCAATCCTTATGTACCAAAGGGCTACACCATTGACGGAAAAGTTGCCGCGAGCAAAGGTAAGGTGAAGATTAGCTATCGCAATACCAGTAGTAACGACGGCTACTCCATCACACAAGAGAAAAGCAGCCTCACCGACAGTGGCTTACATAACGAAGTGATTAGCCAAACCACGGATTACGATAGCTACCAGCAAATTAAAGCCAATGGCAAAAATATTTACATCAATGGCAATACGGCCACTTGGGTAAATGACGGCATTAAGTATACTGTTGATGGCAACGATTTCCTTGATACCGACGAAATCACTAATATCGCCAACAGCCTATAGGATTTAATATGCGCATCGTCGTTGTCTATCGAGAACAGTCCGAGCATCGCGCTGCCGTCGAGTCGTTTATCCGCGATTACGAGCGACGCACGGGCGACGAGCTCGAAATCATTGATCCTGACTCGCGATCAGGTGCGAATTTCTGTCGCATCTACGATATAGTAGAGTATCCAACCATTCTAGCGCTCGGCACCGATGGCTCACCATATCGCGTCTGGCGAGGAGCAATACTGCCCACTGTCGACGACGTCGTTGCTGTGTCCTATAGCTAGGCAGACCGAATCCCATAAATAATCTTCACGCCGCCGACGTTGACATTGGCGGTGTTTTGTGATATTATACCACTGTTTAGCGAACGCTAGACAACGCTTGGCTGGGCGAGCCAGCTAGTCCTTTAGGAGGCAATATGAGTGCTAAGTACACCACAGTAATGCTACCCGACGGAACCATCATATTCAAATCCTTTGGTTGGGCAAGGCCAATGGATTCAAGCCATGTTGACTGGTGTGCCATGAAAGACTGGCACACAGAGCTAGTCGAGAAGGTGGGAATCGACCCCGAAACAGGCCGTAAGACCGTCTACACTTACAAACCCACGAACGAGAAGTACGTCGCCGAGACAGGCGAATCGACCGATAAGGTCACTTGTACCATTGGTAAGTACGACTTTGCCCGGGCGGCAGAATATCATTCATTGGCGCCTGGCGACATGGTGGTCGTTGAGCACGACGGCACACCATTCGTTAAGATTTGGCGGTGCGTCAATGACCATGGCGGCTCGCCGCGCCAAGGCGTTAGATGCTCAGGCCGGGGCAACCTCACCGGCTTTGTTCGCTAGCAATTGCCTCACTTTTTTGGGCTTCGCCTTCGGGCGAAGCCCTTTTCCTTAAAGGCGTCCACTATCAATGCTATAATGTCATTATGAAATTTACCTACGGTAGTCGCCGGCGGGCGGCAGAATATGAGAAAGACTGGGTCCAGCGGTGGAAGGCTGACGATACCTTCAAAAAGTCGGTCGAATTGCGTGATCCGGCCAACAGCTATGTGTTTTACGACGGGCCACCGTTCATTACGGGCGTGCCGCACTATGGCACACTGCTGAGCTCCATTATTAAAGACGCCGTGCCGCGCTACCAAACCATGAACGGCAAGCGCGTCGAGCGGCGTTGGGGCTGGGATTGCCATGGCCTGCCGGCCGAAAACTTCGTTGAAAAACAGCTCGGCATTACTGATCGTCGCCAGATTATTACGGACGAGAGTCAGAAAGCGCCACTGGATGCTAGCGGCAAGCCACTACCGACCATCACGCTGGAAAAGTATATCGAGACGGCGCGTGATAGCATGATCGAAAACAGCGAGACCTGGCAGGGCGTGATCGATCGCATCGGTCGCTGGGTTGACTTTAAGGGCGCTTACCGCACTATGAACAAGGATTACATGGAGAGCGTCTGGTGGGCGTTCAAGCAGCTGTACCATGCGGGCAAGATTTACGAAGGCGAGAAAGTCCTGATGTACGATACTCGTTTTGCCACGCCAGTCAGCAAAGCTGAAGTCACCATGGATAACGACGCCTACCAGACCGTGACTGACCCATCAGTCTACGTCAAGTTCCAGCTAGCCACTGAAAGCGCGGGCAAGCTCGGCGTACCCAGTGATACAAAGTTCCTCGCTTGGACGACTACGCCGTGGACCTTGCCCGCTAACCTCATCTTGGCCGTCAGCAGTAAAATGCGTTATGATCTCGTGGAATGTCAGGGTGAGAACCTTATCTTGGCGCACAACCGCCTATCTGATACTTTTCAGGACGAGAAGCACCAGCCGATTGAATATAAAGCCATTAAGAGCTTTAAAGGGAAAGATCTTGTCGGCCTCAAATACCAGCCACTCGACACAGGATCAACTTGGCCAAAAAATAGCAAGATTCATAAGGTCTATAGCGCCGACTTCGTGAGTGACGACAGTGGTACGGGTGTAGTCCATATCGCGCCCGCCTACGGCGAGGACGACTTCGCCCTGTGCCAAAGCCTCGGCATTAAGCCCTTCCACGTCATTGACGACGACGGCTATTATTTTGATAGTATTTACCAGGGGCGCGAAGTCTGGTCGAACAATAAATTCATCGCCAAAGATCTAAAAGAGAAGGGTATCGTTTGGCAAATTCGCTATATCCGCCACGAGTATCCGTTCAACCCGCGCAGCCATCAGCGGATTATGTATCGCGCTATTCCGTCATGGTTCTTCGACATTCAGGGCGAGAAACCATTACTGCTCGAACAGAATGAAAATATTAATTGGTTCCCTGCCCACCTGAAGCACGGCCGTTTTGCCAAGAATATCGAGGCGGCGCCAGATTGGAATCTGTCGCGCGACCGCTTCTGGGCCTCGGCGATGCCGGTTTGGAAGGGTGATAAAGGCGGCATCATCGTTATTGGATCGTATGATGAACTAGAGAAGCTCAGCGGTCAGCGTCTAAACGACTACCACCGGCCGTGGGTGGACAAGATCAAGATTTACGCCGACAAGTTAACGCCCGAGATTCGCCAGGAATACGGCATGCAAGAAGGCGAAGTTTACACGCGCATCGATAAGGTCCTAGATTGCTGGTTTGAATCCGGTTCGATGCCGTTTGCCCAGCTGCATTACCCGTTCGAGAATAAAGAGAAGTTTGAACAGAATTACCCAGCCGACTTCATCGTCGAGTACATCGGTCAGGTGCGGGCGTGGTTCTATTATGTCCACGTAGTCAACACCAGTCTGGCTACCATCGGCGCCTTTGGTAAAGAGCGGCAAGAGTGCACGCATAAGAATGCTTATCGCAACGTCATTACTACTGGCGTGGTAGCGGGCAATGATGGGCGCAAGATGAGTAAGTCGCTTGGCAACTACACCGACCCCAACATCCTAATGGATCAGTATTCCGCCGACTCGCTACGCCTCACAATGCTGAGTTCGCCCCTACTTAATGGTGAGGACTTCGCCCTGCAGGACAAGGACGTATCTGATATGGCGCGCAAGCTGGCCATGATTTGGAACATGTATGATTTCTTTACCATGTACGCTAGCGTGGACGGCTGGGAATATACAGGTGGCGACGTGCCGACGATTGACCTCGCAGTGCTTAAGAATCCGCTAGATTGCTGGATCGTTTCACGCATTCATCAATTAACAACGCAAATTAAGACCAACATGGATAAGTATGACATCCCCGATGCGCTCGACGGCGTCATCCCGTTCATTGACGATGCCAGCAACTGGTACGTGCGTCGCAGTCGCCGGCGCTTTTGGAAGAGCGAAGACGATACCGACAAAGCACAGGCGTATCAAACATTGCATTATGTCCTAACTCGCCTCGCCATTATCTTGGCGCCGTTTACGCCGTTTCTCAGCGAAGAGCTATATCACGATCTCGCGCCAGGCGAATCGGTACATCTGCTGGATTGGCCTACCGAAAATCCAGTGGACGAACAGGCTCTCGCTGACATGGCGCGAACTCGCAATTTAATTAACAGCGGGCTGGCACTACGTATGGACAAAGGCGACGACTACGGTCAGATCAAGATTCGCCAGCCACTCGCCTACGCCAGTTATAGTGGTGAGCGGCTCGATAACTACTACGAAACGATCATGCGCGACGAGCTGAACGTCAAGCGAATCAATTGGGTCAAGCAGCGAGATAATTACCGCACTGAAGGCGTAACTGCTGGCGAAAGCGATAGCGAATGGGTCGAACTGGACAAGCGTCTGACGCCCGAACTAAGAAGCGAAGGTCTTGCCCGCGAAATCATCCGTGCCGTACAAAAAGCGCGCAAGAACGCCGGGCTGAACGTGGACGACCGCATCGCCCTGTCGCTAGTGTCGGATAACGCCGCAGTCCAAACCGCCGCTCAGGACTATAGCCAGCTAATTAGCACCGAAACGCTGGCCACGACTATAGTAGGCGAGCCGCTTGCTGATACTGCTTACACCGAAGAGGCTAAAGTAAACAAGCTACCTATGACGATTGCCTTAGAAAAAGCAAAATAACAAAAATAGCCCACCCAGAAGCAAGGGTGGGCATCGCTCCTGAGATGGGCTATTTTTCCCCTCGAGCAGATAGATATGCGGTGGACGCAACACTCTAGGGGATTAATTGCATGTCGGCTATGTGTAAAGTGGAGGGTAGATACCTTACAACCGACGTACAATCTAACATATATATGTTAGAAAATAGGGGGTATAATGTACATGTCGGGCGCCGTTTTTCGGTGTTTCTCCCGATGACATTATTTAATTTATCATACATTATTTTAATTGTCAAGACTTTTAGCATGAATAAATATCAAATCAAGCAAATTACGCCAAACGATAGTAATTTCCTAGCGCCACTCAATGATATCGACCAGCCCGCAAGACGGTTATGGTATATCGGTGAGTTGCCTGAGCGGCGGCCTACTGTAGCCATTGTTGGCAGCCGTAAACCGACCGACTATGGCCGAGCCGTTAGCACGCAAATTGTCGGTGAACTCGCTAGGCGCGGCGTCATTATCGTTAGCGGCCTAGCCGTTGGCCACGACGGTCTGGCCCACCGCGTCTGCCTGGACGCCGGTGGCACCACTGTGGCGGTTATTGGCAACGGCCTAAATGATATTTATCCACACCGAAATCAAGGACTAGCAGAAGATATATTAAAAAGTGGCGGAGCGATTATCTCGGAGTACCCGCCCGAGCAACCCGTCCTAAAGCATCAGTTTCTCGAGCGCAATCGCCTTATCAGCGGCCTGGCCGATATTGTAGTTGTCATCGAAGCGGGCGAGAGAAGTGGTACGCTGAACACCGCCAGCCACGCCTTATCGCAAGGTCGCGAAGTTATGGCCGTGCCGGGCAATATCACCTCACATCTGAGTATTGGCTGCAACAAGCTGATCGCCGACGGCGCCGCGCCGGTACTATCGGCGCAGGACATCATCGACCGCTTAGGCATCCAGGATACGTCCGAGCCGCCAAGTCGCACAATTCGCTTCGATTCGCCCGACGCTCAAAAGATTTATGACTTAGTCCTGGCCGGCGAGCATGACGGCGATCGCCTCATCGAGCATACTGGTTTGTCGGCGCCCGAATTTACCATGGCCGTTAGTATGCTCGAGCTTAACGGTTATATCACCGCTCTCGGCGGCAACCAATGGGTAGCCCGCTAATATAGATTTATTTATAACTTTATGTCATAATATACACACTGCGGCGACCGCTGCACGTACATTTCGGATAGAGAGGAAAATCATGAACAATCTCAGTCAGTCGTTCGACAATTACTTGTCGACCACCATGGAGGATGTCATAGTTGACGGTGTTGAGATAGGCGGAGAAGGAACGCCCGAAGTTAATTCACATCTGGCGGGTCCTTTCTGCTACTTCACCAAGCCCGAACTTCACTGGCTCGAGCTTTACTTTATTGCCAATTCGTTTCCCGCGCTGACTTGCGCCGATGAATTTGGTAGCAACTATGCTCACATTGCCAATCTTCCGCACGAGTTAGGCTTAGACTACCGCATCGGCACACCACAAGCACGGAGCTTGATCTATGACAAGGCGCAGAAGCGCTTCATCATTACCACAAATATTCGATCGAACCTAAAGCCCGAGCGTTTTCGCTTCGTGATACCGCCGACCGAGATGACCACGCCCGAGCTAGGTGTTCGCCAGAAGAGATTGAACGTCATTAGCTATATCTGCACCGAGAACAAAATCCCCACCAACATCGTCTGGCAGAATAGCCGGTTTAGCAATGATCGCTTCATACTAGGTGCCATTTTACTGCTCATCGAGTCAATTCAGCATTCAAGCAACAGCCACTTGAGCGAAAATGTGGCATTCACGTTAACGACGCTAAACGGCGGATGCATTGGACTCGCTTCGGACGGCAACCAACGCCGCTTTTGCGACCGGGAGCGGTGGCGCCAAGTGGGATTCCTGCTCGAGAACATTCTCTGGAAGTACTCAAACGCCTACAACCGTCATCTGAGCGATAGTACTATACCGTCTAGACCAATCTAGTTTAGGACTTGACAATCTAGGCTAAATGAGGTACGTTAATAACTACCCATCAGTAGCGTTGATGAATGCGCCCGGCTAGGCCGGCTGTCCGCAAGTTAATTAGACAACACCGCTGATGTATATATAGGTAAGTACATTTCGATCCGATAGGAGGCGCCTATGCGCGATATAAAGGCAAACGAAAAGATGTTCCACGTCCAGTTCAATACCCGCGGGGCAGATTACCCGCTCCTGGACTTTGCGAAATCCGACCCGCACGAGCTCGGACGCACAATCCAAGAGGAGGCCCTTAATCCGCAGAACAAGGACCTCGAGGGAGACGATTTTGGCTTTTATGCCGATGTCATCATGTACGGGGCATGTTCGAGCAATAACTCCCAGAGGGCATGGCATGACCACGATAAGAACTCGTGCGAATACGAGCTGAAGTTGCGACCCGTCAACCGCGAGGGTTGCGTTGTAACCGACAGTGGTCGTATCAAGCTGATAGACTGGGAGTTTACCTCCCGCGATGGCAAGCGCCAGATCATGGATCTGACACTGCATCCAAAGGATGGCAGTGCGCACGTCAAAAATGTGCGCATTTGCAAAGGCAAGCCCCGTAAGGAGGCTAAACGCATACGCGCGGCGCTCGATCACCCGCGGATAGCTGTATAGCCGCTAGGCCCTTCGGGCATCCTTCCTATCTATTCACCAACCCCACGGCCACGGCCGTGGGGCTTTTCATAGCTTTATTTTGTCTCACGTGGTAACGGGAGAAAATGCCGCACTAGCGACAAAAGAGGGTACATAATTCAATATGCTATACTTTATCCCATGAGCACCACCACGAAGAGCAAACCGATCAAGAACCTAATGATCGTTGAGTCGCCAGCCAAAGCAAAGAAAATCGGCGGCTTTCTCGGACCAGATTATACCGTCGTTGCCAGCGTCGGTCATATCCGTAGTATCGCCAAAAACAAAACCGAAGCCAAAGGCAAAGAGCCGATCGACACCGCTCACAACTTCGAAACCGTTTACGTTATCGACTCTGACAAAAAATCTGTCGTCAGGGAACTCAAGGCTGACGTCAAGCGTGCCGAGAATGTCTACCTCGCGTCCGATGAAGATCGCGAGGGAGAAGCCATCGCTTGGCACCTATGCCAGGTCCTTGGGCTCGACCCCACCAAAGCTAAGCGCATTACTTATACCGAAATTACTAAATCCGCTATCACTGAGGCGCTCAAGCATCCCCGCCACATCGATATGGACCTCGTCTACGCCCAGCAGGCACGTCAAATCCTCGACCGCCTCGTTGGCTTTGAGCTAAGTCCCGTCGTTTGGCGCAAAGTGCCCGGCGGCAAGTCGGCGGGGCGCGTTCAGTCGCCCGCCCTACGCCTATTAGTTGAACGAGAGCGCGAGATTAAGGACTTTACGCCCGAGATTACTTATAAAACTACAGGTGAATTCAAGAAAGATAGTGGGAATATCAAAGCCACACTTAATAAAGACCTTAAGTGCGAGACGGCGGCCAAAGAATTCTTAGAGGGCGTCAAGGGTGCCACCTTTACTGTGACTGACATCGAAGAGAAGACCGCCAAGCGTCACCCGCTACCGCCTTACACGACTAGTACCCTTCAACAGGACGCCAACGCCCGCCTCGGCTACGGCGCCCGCACAACCATGTCGATCGCCCAGGGGCTGTACCAGAACGGGTATATTACTTATATGCGTACCGATAGTGTCAATCTGAGCAGTCAAGCACTGGCTCAAGCGTCGGCATATATTAAAGAGACCTATGGCAAGGAATATCACCACTTCCGCACCTACAAGACAAAGACTGCAGGGGCGCAGGAGGCGCACGAAGCTATCCGCCCCACAGATTTTGCCCGCGAAACCGTGCCGGGTGATAGCCGCGCCCAAAAGCTTTACGCCCTCATTCGCGGTCGTGCCTTGGCCACCCAGATGGCGGATGCCGAGATTAACCGCACGGCAGCCACGATCGACATTTCGACTCGCCCCGAGAAATTTATTGCTAAGGGAGAAGTGGTAATTTTTGATGGCTTCCTCAAAGTTTATGGCACGAGCAAGGACGAAATTTTACCGCCACTCGCTACCGGCGACAAGCTAGCTGTTCAGGCGATAACCGCCCGCCAAACATTTAGCCGTCCGCCCGCTAGATATACCGAAGGTTCACTGGTCAAGAAGTTGACCGACCTCGAAATCGGGCGTCCATCGACTTATGCCACTATTATTTCTGGCATTTTGACGCACGGCTATGCCGTCATCGGCGAAGATGAGGGCACGGAGCGTAAAGTTCAGGTACTAACGCTAGACAGCAAAGGCACGATCAGCGAGACAACGGATGCCGAAAAGACTGGCAGCAATAAGGGACGCCTTGTGCCTACCGATGCCGGCGAGGTGCTGACTGACTTTATTACGAAATACTTTACTGATATTGATGACTACGACTTCACCGCTAAAGTGGAAAGTGAACTTGACGAGATTGCCGACAAAAAACTCGACAAAGTCAGCATGCTTCACGCCTTTTACGGTCCCTTCCACGAAAAGATTACCGAGAGCAATGAAATTAAGCGTAGCGAAGTAGCGGGGCAACGTTTGCTCGGCAACGATCCCAAAGATGGTCAGCCGATCTATACCCGCATGGGGCGCTACGGGGCACTTCTACAAAAGGGCAACAGTGAAGACAAGGGTGTCAAAGTGACGTTTGCCCCTATGCCTGCCGGCGCAGACATGGATAATGTCACCCTCGAGCAGGCGCTCGAGATGTTCAAGCTGCCACGCTCCGTTGGCAAGACCGAGCAAGGCGAAGAGATTACCGCCGCCATTGGACGGTTTGGACCATATATCAAAGTGGATAAAACCTTTATCAGCATTCGCGGTAAAGCGTCGCCATTCGAAATTACTGAAGCAGAAGCGCGCAAAATCTACACCGACAAACTCGCCGCCGATGCCGCCAAACATGTCAGTCAGTGGGGTGACATTCAGGTACTAAACGGTCGCTACGGACCATATGTTACCGACGGCACGAAGAATGCCAAAATTCCTAAGGACACCGACCCGAAATCGATCACCGAAGAGCAGGCGAAGGAACTTCTCGAGAAGTCACCGTCCCGCCCTCGCCGCCGCACCACTCGCACCACTCGCAAAACAGCACGTAAGGCAGCACATAAAACGGCATAAAAACTACGCGGGGACTCGCCAAGAAGAAATTGTCACCCAGCCCAGCCAACGCCCTTTAGCCAGATAGTTAAAGTAGCTTTCACTCTCCCCAGGATGGGAGAGTGAAAGCTACTATCACGCCATAATCTTGCTCACGCTTAAATTATCCAGCCCGAGCATTGCACATGTCTGACTTTTGTCGTATAATAAAAATCGTTAGAGGAACAAATACGCCGATAAAACACTAGAGTAATTGATATTGAAAGGAGTGGCCAGATGGCGGAGCGGGCGGATACTATAGCAGAAATTAACGAGACAGTCCAGTCCGTCTTATGTCTGCTAGACCGCGAACGCGACCGTGAAGTCGTCATCAGCCGCTTTGGCCTAAATGGCTCGCGCAAGACACTCGAGGAAATCGGCCAAGAGCTCGGCATCACTCGTGAACGCGTCCGCCAGATTGAAAAGGCGGCGCTCCTTCGTATTCGCATCAACGTTAATGACGGCCAGGAGCCTAACTTTGCGGCCATTGAGCGCAAAATTATCGCCAGTCTCCATGAGATGGGACGGGCGGGGCGCATCTCTGACCTTACCGCCAAAATAGTGGGCGATAACGACAAAGTCGCTCATAACAGCCTTGAACTGCTTTGTAGCCTCAGCGACAAAATGCAGACTTGCAGCGAGAGCGATCACCTACATGCAGGCGTCGCTCTGACGACCGAGCGTGATAGCAAGTATATTAAAAAGCACGTCACTACTATCATTGACGTTCTTAAAAAGCATGGCAAAGCAGTTGACGCCGACGGTTTATTCAGTATGGTCGACGGCTATGAGCATCCCAGCGAGGTCGTCGCCATGGCTATGATTAGCAAAGATATTGCCGAATACCATGGCCATTATGGCCTTAGTAAGTGGCCATCGGTTAATCCACGCAATATCCGCGACAAAATTTATCTCATCATGAAAGAAAATGGCCAGCCGATGCACTATAGCGACATTGCGAGTGCCATTAAATCGCAGGATTTCGTGCGCAACAACGTCAGCGACCAGGCGATTCACAATGAACTAATTAAGGATGATCGCTTTGTCCTAATTGGACGGGGCATTTATGCCTTGGCCGAGAACGGGTACAGCAAAGGCAATATCAGCGACGTTATCACCGCCCTTCTAAAGAAGAACGGCCCGATGTACCGCGACGACATTATCCGCGACGTCCTCAAGGTGCGCGAGGTCCGCGAGGCGACCGTCCTAATGAACCTCCAGAACAAAGATCGTTTCGTCCGAAGTGGTAGCGATAACCAAATATATGCGTTAAAATAGATAGCAATGGGGCTAATAATTGAATTCTTTACCCAGTGGTATATTGCCATACCACTTGCTCTATTGCTATTTTATCTAGCTTACCTCAATTACAGCACGCGACGTGAGCCTGAGGATAATTATGAATACGTTTTGCTCGTACTCGATATTCCGCGCGATAACGATAAAAAGGAGCTCAGTGCCGAACAGCTCTTTGCGAGTCTCCATGGCATCTTGCGCGACCGGCAAGAGCTCGAGATGTCGGGTGGAGTACAAGAGCACTTATCATTTGAAATCGCTAGCGTCAAAGGACAAATCCGCTTTTACGTGCGCGTGCCAAAGCATCTCCAGAACTTTGTCGAAGGGCAAATTTACGCCCAGTATCCGACCGTTCAGATTCACGAGACCACCGACGATTACGCCACGCATACCGATACTCATCCCGTCACCGCCGTGGATGAATTGGTCCTAACCGATAACGAATTTTTGCCGATTAAGACTTTTCAGACCTTTGACGTTGACCCGCTCGCCGGTATTACCGCCGCATTGACCAAACTCGATAGTAGCGATGAGGAAATCTGGGTACAAATTTTAGCTCGCCCGATTCCCGATAGCTGGCAGCAGGACAGCAGCCGCTGGGTGGAACGGCAAAAGAGTGGTACCGGAACCTTTGAGAAAAATAGCGCCCTCATTTACTTTACTCAGATTTTTAAAGCGCTCTGGGCACCACCCGAAGGCGGTACCACCACAACCACTGTCGAACTGAGCGAGCGCGACAAACTCCGCATTAGTGAGGCAGAGAAGAAATCGCAGAAGCTTGGCTATAAAGTCAAAATCCGCATCGCATATCTCGGTAGCGACCAAAATAGCGCCCGCATTCAAATGAACGCCGTGGCTAGCGCCTTTAAACAGTTCAACTCGACTAGCCTCAATGGCTTTAAACTCAAACAGCAGCCAAGCTACAGCCGTGCGGACATCGCCGCCTATACCCAGCGTAAATTTCCCGATGGCGACGGCTTTATCCTTAATATCGAAGAGCTCGCTTCAGTCTATCATTTGCCCAATACCAGCGTTGAGACACCAAACGTGGTCTGGGCGAACTCTAAGACGGCTGAGCCGCCCACCAACTTGCCGATCCTCAACGGCGATCCAGTCCATGACCGTCAAATTAGTGCCTTTGGCCTGACCAATTTCCGTGGCATGCAAAAGCAATTCGGCATCTACCGCAAAGATCGTAGCCGTCACATGTATATAATCGGGCAAACAGGCACCGGTAAATCTGGTCTGCTCGAGTTGCTCACCATTTCGGACATTTACCACGATCAGGGTTATGCCATTATTGACCCGCACGGCGATTTCGCCACAGACAACCTTCGTTTCATTCCGCCCGAGCGGGTAAATGATGTTGTTTACTTTAACCCCGCCGACACCGAATATCCGCTCGGCTTTAACCCGATGGAGGTCACAGATCCGAGTCAGCGCAATAATATTAGCTCCGAGATTATCGGGGTGCTAAAGCGTATGTTTGGCGACAGTTGGGGTCCGCGTCTTGAATATATCCTGCGCTATACCATTCTGGCCCTGCTAGAATATCCGAACACCACCATGCTAGATATTACCCGCATGCTAACCAATAAGGATTTCCGCAATAAGGTGCTGTCAAAGGTCACCGATACCGTCGTTTTGCAGTTCTGGCGCGCCGAATTTGCCAGTTGGAGTGAGAAGTACGCCACCGAAGCAATTGCCCCGGTGCTCAACAAGGTGGGCGCTTTCGTTGCCAACCCGACTATTCGTAATATTATTGGCCAGCCCAAGTCGACCTTTAATATCCGCCAAATTATGGACGAAGGCAAAATCCTAGTGGTCAACCTGTCTAAAGGTCTCATCGGTGAAGATAACGCTGCCATTCTCGGTGGCTTCCTAGTTACTAAAATCCAACTCGCCGCCATGAGCCGTAGCGATATTCCTCGCGTCGAAGATCGCCGGCCGTTTTATCTCTACGTCGACGAGTTTCAGAACTTCGCCACAGATAGCTTTGCCGTCATCCTGTCCGAGGCGCGTAAATACGGCCTCAATCTGACCGTTGCCAACCAGTATATTAGCCAGATGGAAGACACCGTCCGCGACGCCGTCTTTGGTAACGTTGGCACGGTAGTCAGCATGCGCGTTAGCCCTGAGGATGCACCAGTTTTAGCAACCCAGTTCTCACCACAGTTTGAGGCTCAAGATATTCTCGCTATGAATAACCGCCACTTCGTTTGCGCCATGATGATCGATGGCGAGAAGTCGCCCGCCTTTTCCGGTACTACGTTAAAATGGCCTAAGGCGCCAGAGAGTCACCTCGATGAAATCATCCAGCATACGCGCGAGACTTACGCTCGTCCCCGCGCCGAGGTCGCCGCCGAAATTGCCAGCACCATTGAGGTACCGATCCAGCTCAAGAGCAAGACTGAGCGCGACAAGATTAAGCGTGCCAGTAAAGAAGAAGAGAGACAAGCCACCAAGGCGCCCATTACTGCCACTGACGAGAATGGCAACATCGTCACCATTCCGCCCCGTAGCAATACCGGCAAACCAAAGATCAGCCCAAGTGGCAATACCGAGTCGCGCACTTTAGGTGAAATGCTAAATGCCATTCGTGTTGCCGCCGACGAACCCTCGCCAGCTGACGAGAAATTCAGCAATGCTCTGAGCGGCAATGCAAATGACAATGCCAAGACAGATAATGCGAAGCAGACATCCAAGAATAAAAAACATCGCCGAAACCATAGAAATAAGCCCGAGACCGAACAGACTGTTAACGAAATAAAGTTGCATTAATTACCCTTTATGATGCAATATGCTTTTGCATCTATCCGATGCGTTCATTGGTTAGCTCAACATCCAACTTTATATCCTTAATTATTCTTATGGTTGGCACTCTTGACATACGAGTGCTAACTACCTATACTAGATAATGTAGCGAGGCGAGAAAGCCTTGGCCACATAGAAATACGAATTTAATCGAGGGAGGTAGAGTATGAGTTCAAGTCTAATGCGTTACGATCCATTTGAAGAGCTATCAGCTTTACAACGCCGCTTCTTTAACGACGACATGATTATGCCCGATTTTAACGCTAACATGCCAGCCACCGATGTATACGAAAAGGGCGGCACGCTCTTTGTTGAGGCTAGTTTACCCAACTTCGACAAAAAGGATATCGACATTAGTATCGATAATGACAATCTAGTTATTCGCGCCGAGCATCACGAAGAAGAGGACGAGAAGGATAAGAAGTATCTAATCCGCGAAAGCGCCAGTAGTTTCTATCGTTCGATTACTTTGCCGAAGCGCGCCGACAAAGATAGTATTAGCGCCGACATGGTCAACGGCAAGCTAGTTGTCACCATTCCAATGGCCGAAAAGGAGACCGATACCCGCAAGATCGCGATCGGCGATGGCAAGAAGAAAAATTAATTAATCTGGTTCAGCTAAGCCAGAAATAGCCCCGCCATATGGCGGGGCTATTTCTACTATTTAGCATCGAGCTTCTTCGTTTCACGCATCCACTCGTCAGTGCGCGGATAGCCTTCGGGTGGGCACTTCTTTTTCCCAACGCATATACCGGCCGGATCGGCATAGGGCCGCGGCAAGCCGAACACCTTCGATGGCGGATTTCCACTCACCACCATTACCTGAATTGTCATATAGACGACAAATAGCACCGCTGTAGAAATGGTTAGCGGGCGCGAATTTTTCTTGTCTAGATAATTAATGGCATTATTGACGATCGGAAATACCCAGTAGGCGCCAGGTAAGGCAGCGAAACCGAACGCTAGGCAGTTGCCGAGACAGACCTGACCAAGAATATTAAAAGGCCGCGTACTATAGTTCCAATAGTAGTTCACGTGGTCGGGCGAGAAGGCAATAATCACCATAGCGCAGCAGAATTCGATCACGCCGCCTAGTATACAGCTCAGCGCGAAGACCGCCCACATATTCGCCTTGTTATTCTTAATCAAAGGATAAATACACCAAATAATAGCGAGAGCCCCAAAGCCATAGGGTGCAGCCACAACAAAGAGTGGCAAGACATTCGTTGGCGGTAAGCCAACGAGCATCGTGCGGTTCACCCACAGAATTTCCAGAAAGTGCCCGCCGAGCGAGAATATCCAATAGAGCAGGAATGCATTGCGCCAGAATTTCAATGTATGCCAGTTGGTATCATAATCGGTTGCGATCGGGCGAAGCAAACGCTGGCGCGGCGCTTTTTCGCCTGGCTTTGCCTTGCCGTCACTCGCTGGTCGGAATTTAATCATTTCAGCTTTATTTTAGCATAGACGCCGTTTTTTGATGAAGTGTCCGCTGCTGCGGATAGAGTGTCGCGATACCGTTCTCAAGTAGGTAATAATAGCGCACATAAGCCGCCTCAAGGATAGTCAAGATGGCCACTGCAGTAATCATGAGCCATGTTACTAGGTCATACTGTCCATCATCAGCATTGAACCATGATAGCAGCCCCAGCCACGAGCCAATCATAAGTGCCGCAAAGAGAATCGTCACCATGAGATGAATTAACCGCTCGTGCTGCAGGTTGCGGGTCATATTATCGTGGTAACGAGCCAACTCAGCTAGTGCCGCTCGCTTCGCCTCACCGTCGGGCATTTTATCAATGCGTTTTAACTCAGCTTCCGTGTCATTCTTTAGTTCTTTGATTTTCTTGTCCATGATAAGACTATAGCATAAACCCCTTCCAGCTACCACGCAGCCACCTTTCCTTCAGGGGAGGGTAGATAAGCGTAGCCTATCAGGTGGTGTATAACGTGTTAAAATATATTTATGTTAGACATTCGCTATATTCGTGATCACGCCGAGGCGGTGCAAAAATCCGCTGACGCCAAGCGCTACCACGTAGACGTCAAAAAGACGCTCGCCACTGACGAGAAGAAACGCGCCTTACAACAACAGGCCGACGAGCTCCGCGCTAAGCGCAACGATATCGCCACCCAGATAAAGGAACAAAAAGGTAAGCCCGACACCCAATTAATTGCCGATGGTAAGAATATTAAGAACGAGCTCGCCGAAGTCGAAGCCGAGCTTCGCACCGCCAGCATCGAGTTAGAGAACGAAATCAACGCTTTGCCCAACGTTATCTTTGACGACGTTCCAATGGGTGGCGAGGAAGATAGCGTCCCCGTCAAAT
>JAKPIF010000035.1 GCA_029549925.1 bacterium
CACTTACCGCCGAGTCATTGTAAACCGCTGCTACATCATAAATTCGCAAAGGCGTGTCATTATCCGTTAGCCCCTTAATACGTGTCCAGTATTTCGAGGCCGATAGCGACTGATTGCGCACGCTATAGAACCATGACTCGAGCGACTGTTTAGCATCATCAAAATTGAGCTCCAGCTCATCGCCATCTGGAGTTTTATTAACTGGCGCTCGTTTGTTCGAAGCGACAATATTAAAGTCATCGTCAAACGCTACGATGCCCACTGGCAGCGAGTGGAGAATATCCATTGCTACCTTGCCATTACGCAGGCGCTCGACCAAGCCATTGTCATCAGTCGGACCAATGTAGGCATTATTAATAAATTCAACCATTTTGGTTGTTTCCTGCGCACCTACACCGCTGATAGTATTGACATTTGGCGGATAAACGCGCGGTTTCTCACTAATGCGACTACTAATGGCACGCGAGACGTTATCAATCGGCATACCGTAAATCAAGCGGCAAATAAAGATATTTAGCACTTCGATGACAACCACCGGCATCATTACAGCCATTAGAAGATTATTGGGGCTATACTTATCTATGTTATAAAGAATAACTACGCCGAGACCAATTATTATTAGCTGAGCAATTATTGTAATGGTTAGACAAACTTTGTCGAGTTTGCCTAGTATCTGGCCGACCTTAATATCATTTGATTCTATGTCTGTCCCCTTCATTTACTACGATTATAGCACGAACACTATGAATAAATCGCAGCTTCGATGCGTGCCAGAGTCTCATCGCGCCCCAGGAGCCTCATTGTTTCCGGTAACCCTGGGCTAAACCTCGCCCACGTTAGAGCAAATCGAATGATGCCGAACATGATAACAGGCTTTTCGCCCGTCTCTTCGAGAAGCTCGTTCAGAGCGTTCTGGATCGATTCTTCATCGGAGAAGTCGACGCTCTCGTCCGCTAATTTAGTTTCAGCTTTCTTGAGGAGGCTAGTGAGGTCGCTACGCTCACGTTTGGCTAGCTGCTTGCTAGCCTGGATTAAATCCCAGTTAACTTCGGGGCGAGTAAAGAAATACTCACTCAAGCTTGGCAGATCCGCTAGTGTCTTCATGCGATCCTGCACCACAGCCAGAACGGCTTTCCTTTGATCTTCTGAAGCCTTTCGACCATTCTCGTCCCAGAAGTTGGCGCAGCGTTTATATAAATCATCTAAACTGAGCCGCTTAATCCACTGACCATTAAGCCAGAGAAGCCGCTTTTCGTCAAAGCGAGCACCCGAGCGCTGCACGCGATCAAGGCTGAACTTTTCAATTAGTTCTTTCATCGTAAAGATGTCCTGTTCGGTGCCATCGTTCCAGCCGAGGCAAGCCAGGAAATTGACCATTGCCTCGGGCAGATAACCTTCGTCGCGATATTCAGTTACCGATTTAGCACCATCGCGCTTACCAAGCTTTTTATGTCCGTTAGGCGCTAGAATGTGGGGCAAATGAGCAAAAATCGGGCGAGGGATTTCGAGTGCGTCATACAGAGCTAGATACTTCGGCATACTACTAATGTATTCCTGCCCACGAATGACATGCGTCACGCCCATTTCGTAATCATCAACAATATGGGCAAAGTTATAGGTTGGCAAGCCGTCTGATTTAATAATGATGAAATCGTCGACAGCATCACGCCCTGCGCTAAGATCGCCCATCACCTCATCGTGCCAATGGTAATCTACCGGCTCAGTCACCTTAAAACGAAGCGGCATATGGCCATCCCACTCTGGTGGATTCTCGGGACGATGGTGGCGATAGAGAAAGAGACTGTGCGACGCCTTGGCATCAGCCTGCAACTTTTCTAGCTCCTCACTTGAACGCGAATCCGCATAAGCCATCCCCTTATCGATTAGCTTTTGCGCCCACTTGATATAGTGCTCACGTCGTGCAGTTTGATGGTAGGGGCCATGGTCACCTTTTTCCGTGCCGTCGCCCACTGGGCCTTCATCCCACTCGATACCGAGCCATTTCAAAATATCAATAATTAAATCTTCCGCCCCGGGAACAAAGCGCTTACGATCGGTGTCCTCAATGCGTAAGATAAACTGCCCATGATTATGCTTCGCAATAAAATATGGGTAAAGCGCCGATCGAACATTACCAACGTGAATGTAACCAGTTGGGCTAGGCGCAAAACGAGTTCGTACATTAGTCATATAACCATTATATAACAGTCTATTTGACGATAATGCTATCATTTTATAAACTAATGCTAGACTAATTATGACTGAGAGGGTTAAGTGAACTGGAAAACATTATTCAAATCATTTCGTAGCCCCGACATGCGACGGCGTGTATTTGCAGTGCTCGGGCTAATAGCAATCTATCGCTTCTTGACACATGTGCCTGTACCGCTAGCTGAGCCGACACAGCTAAAGGAGGCTATTAGACAGATGATTGACCAGAATTCGCTTGGCGGCTACCTCAACCTGATGAGTGGCGGGGCGCTAACAAACATTTCAATTATGCTCGTAGGTCTCAACCCTTATATTTTGGCCTCCGTAGTAGTCCAACTAATGACTAAAGCTATTCCAGCCCTTGATGAAATTAGTCAGGACGGTGAGCAGGGGCGAAAGAAACTCAATCAGTGGACACGAATTATCTCATTGCCACTAGCGATCATGATGTCTGTCGCTTATATTTTTATTCTGCGTTCGAGCCTACTCGGTGGCGTCTCGGTAATTGGAGGCACGAACACGCATCAGTGGGTAATGTCAATTGTCGCTATGACGGGCGGCGCCATGCTAGCTATGTGGCTCGGCGAGATTATTACCG